>CAVCDZ010000039.1:0-7683 GCA_963601095.1 Oscillibacter sp. MSJ-31
GGTGATCATGTACGCCGACAAGATCACCGACTCGATGGACGCCGCGATCACCGAGACGCGCCGCCGCCGCGCGATCCAGATGGCCTACAACGAGGAGCACGGCATCGTGCCGCGCACGGTGCGCAAGGCGATCACCGACATCACCGACTATCTCGAGACCGAGGAGGGGCGCCGCGATGCGGCGGAGGTCAACGCGGATCTGGCGGGGTACTCCCGCAGCGAGATCCTGCGCGTGATCGCCTCGCTCGAAGACGAGATGCTCGAGGCGTCGACCGCGATGGACTTCGAGCGCGCTGCCTCGGTGCGCGACCAGATCGTGCATCTGCGCGGGCAGCTCGAGGGGAAGAGCGAAGAGGATATCTTGGGCGACCTGAAGAAGACGGCGCGCAAGGGCACGGCCTTCGGTGCGCGCAAGAGCTCCTACGGCGGCGGCCGCCGTTCGTAGCTAGGTCTGCGGAGGTTGCCGGCGCGCGTAGCGGGCGCGGCTCCTGCCACGCGTCGCGTGGTCTGTCGCGGACGCAGTGCCTGTTCTTTGAGGTCAAAGCGAGCTTTCAACACGCTTTCTCGTCAGCGGGGCGATGTTTTGGTTGGCTCTGTGAGCTGGCGTTGAACTCGTTGCGCACGTTTTCGTTTCGAAAATGGCGAGTAAGTTCGATTGGTCGAAGCGAAGGAGGGGATTTTGCGCCTTGTCACCGCGCGCGCTGAATCTCGCTCTGCATAACCCCAGGTCGCTGATTTTGCCGATGCCGAATCGCGCGCGATCCGGCTCTCCGGGCTTAACCTATCGTAACTGCTCGCCAAATGTGCTGCCTTTTTCTTGCGCTCTCTTGGCGCGCGTCTTGCCGATCGACTTCCTGAAGCAACCGCCCGGCGGGTCTGTGCTTTATCGGGCGAGAGGGGCGCGGCATCGGGCCTGTGGGCTTGCGACGGTGCGCCTTGATCGGGTGTGGGAGCCCGCTGCTATCCGCAGGGCAGCGGGGCGATCTGTCCCCAAGAAATACCAGGTAAACGGCGTATTCTGCCGCAGCACCACAAAAAGTTACATGTGTAAACCATGTGGCTAGATGATTAGGCCTTGCACCGCCTGCCGGTTCTCTTTATTCTCTTTCACTTAGTTAGACTAGCTAAGTATCGAGCGGCCGATGCGTTTTCGCCCTTCGCGCCGCACAGGAAGGAGAAGCCCCATGGGTTTCGCGATTGTCGTCGATTCGACGTGTGACCTGCGCCCGGATGAGTACCGCGACCTTGATGTCACCATGGTTCCGCTGACCATCTTGGTCGACGGCGGCGAGTTCAAGGACCAGACCGAGATCAGCTCTGAGGAGTTCTATCGCCGCATGGCCGTCTCGAAGGAGCTGCCCAAGACCGCCGCACCTTCTCCCTATGACTTCGTCAAGGTGTACGAGGACCTGGCCAAAAAGGGCTACGAGCACATCGTCTCCCTCCACCTCGCCGGCGTGCTGTCCGGCACGGTCGAGTCGGCCCGCATCGCCGCTTCCCAGGTGGACGTCGACGTGCGCGTCATCGACACGCTGACGGCGACGGCTGGCATGGCCCTGCTCGCCCAGGACGTCGTCAAGCTGCGCGACGCCGGCGCCACGGTCGACGAGGCCGAGGCCGCGGTGCGCGCGTTTGACGGCAAGAACCGCTTCTTGGTGACGCCCGAGACGCTCGAGAACCTGCTGAAGGGCGGCCGTCTGTCGGCTGACCAGGTGAAGACTGCCAGCATGCTCAACGTGAAGCCCATCTTCATGTTCACCGAGACCGGCTCGATCGCCGCCTTCGGCAAGGCCAAGGGCATGCACGGCGTGGTCAAGGCCTACGTCGAGGAGGTCAAGCGCCTGGCCGACGAGTACGGTACGCAGCGCGTCCGCTTCGGCCACGTCGAGAACGCCGAGCTCATCGACGATCTCAAGCGCGCGCTCGACGAGTCCGGCGTCTCCTACCTCGACGCCGGCACCGCTCCGTGCGGCGCGACCGTCGCCGCTCACTTCGGCTCCGGCTCCATCTCCATGGGCTGCGAGCCTGCGACGGTGGCCTAACGCCGCCGCGCGTCTAGGGACTGACGGATGACCGAAGAAGAGCAGCACGTGTGGGCCGACGACGAGCGCGGCACCAAGAAAGTGGTCGACACCCTGCTGACCGACACGTTCAACTCCATCCTTCGCATCGAGGAACGCTCGATGAACAACCGCCTGACCGAGGGCCTCACGATCGCTGAGGTGCACGCCATCGCCGCGGTGGGTCTCTACGAGGCCAACCCGATGACGGTGGTGGCGCAGCGCCTCGGCGTGACGCTCGCTACGATGACGGCGTCCATGACCAAGCTGGAGCGAAAGGGCTACGTCGAGCGCACGCGCGGCGAGTCCGATCGCCGGCAGGTCCTGGTGCGCCTGACGTCGAAGGGGCGCAAGGCGTTTCGCACCCATGAGGCCTTCCACCGCAAGATGGTCGATCGCGCGCTCGGGTGCCTGACTCCCGAAGAGGAGCAGGTGTTCGTTCGCGCGGTGGGGAAGGTCAAGGCGTTTTTCGACCAAGAGAACGACGAGGCGCGGCTCGCCGGCAGGTGAGGCGCGCGGGCGCAGCGGCGCCCTTTTCAGGCAAGGCGGCGCGGTGGGAAGGGCCCATCGCGCACCTGATATAGCAAAGAAACGAAAGGACACATCATGGCAACCATCGATTCGATCAAAGAGATCCTCGTAGAAAACCTCGACGTCGACGAGGCCGACGTCACGCCCGAGGCGACGTTTGAGGAGCTGGGCGTCGACTCCCTCGACATGGCTGAGCTGATTAGCGACATCGAGGACAAGCTCGACATCGACTTCGGCGAGCCCGAGGGCATCGAGACCGTCGGCGAGCTGGTGGAGTACATCGACTCTCTGTAGGCTGCAATCGAGGCTGCGCCGCAGCAGGCGCGGCAGGGGAAGGAATCCTTTATGAAGACGCGGGTAACCGAGCTTTTGGGTGTCGAATACCCCCTGATCCAGGGCGGTATGGCATGGATCGCCGACGCTAAGTTGGCGGCGGCGGTGAGCGAAGGCGGCGGACTGGGCATCATCGCCTGCGGTTCGGCGCCGGTCTCCTGGGTGCGCGAGCAGATCGAGCTGGCGCGCACGCTGACCGACAAGCCGTTCGGCCTGAACATCATGCTCATGAACCCTGAGGCGCCCGAGCTGGCTCAGCTTGCCTGCGATCTGCACGTCGACGTCGTGACGACGGGCGCCGGCAATCCCGGCACCTACGTCGATGCTTGGAAGGAAGCCGGCTGCACGGTGATCCCGGTCGTCGCGTCCGCCGCCCTGGCTCGTCGCATGGAGCGCTGCGGTGCCGATGCGATCATCGCGGAGGGCTGCGAGGCCGGCGGCCATATCGGCGAGCTGACCACGATGGCGCTCACGCCTGCCGTGTGCGACGCGGTGAGCATCCCGGTCATCTCCGCGGGCGGCATCGCCGACGGGCGCGGCATGGCGGCCGCGTTCGCCCTGGGCGCCGAGGGCGTTCAGGTGGGCACGCGCTTCTTGACGGCGACCGAGTGCGGCGTCGACCCGGCGTACAAGCAGAAGGTGCTCTCCGCCAAGGACTCCGACACGATCGTGACGGGTCGCGCCGGCGGTCACCCGGTGCGTGGCATCAAGAACCGCTTCGCGCGCGAGGTGCGCAAGATGGAGGCGGCCGGCACTGAGCGCGCCGACGAGATGGAAGCGCAGCTGGCAGGCTCGCTGCACCGCGCCGTCACCGGCGACGTGGACAACGGCGCACTGATGGCCGGCCAGGTGGCGTGCCTTGTGTATGACGAGCGCCCGGCTGCCGAGATCGTGGCCGATCTCGTGGCGCAGGCTGAGCGCTGGGGCGGCGCGTCGCTGCAGCAGATGGCCGACGCCAATGCGCGCCGCGCGTGGAAGGCGGGCATCGAGCGATGAGCGTCTTTCTCTTTCCCGGGCAGGGAGCGCAGAAGGTCGGCATGGGCGCCGATCTCCTGTCCCTTCCCGAAGTGGCCGCAAGCTTCGAGGCGGCTCGTCAGGCCACGGGCGTCGACGGCGCTCGCCTGGCCGTCGAGGGAACCGAGGCCGAGATCAACGACGCGATGGCGGCTCAGGTCCTGACCAGCGCGCTGTCCGTCGGCGTCGCCCGCGCGCTCATGGCCGCCGGCGCCGACCCTGAGGCGTGCGTGGGCTTTTCGCTGGGCGAGGTCGGCGCGCTCATCGTCTCGGGCGCGCTTTCCGACGAGGAGGGCTTCGCCTTCCTAAACGCCCGCTCGCGTGCCCTGGCCGCCGCGGCTGCCGCGCACGAGGGTGCCATGCTCGCGCTCCTCGGCGCCTCGCACGACGACGCCCAAGAGGTTTGCGACGAGTGCGCCGACGGCGCCGTGCTCGTCTGCGCGAACTACAACGCGCCGGGCCAGGTCGTCGTGTCCGGCGAGGTGGCGGCGATCGAGCGCGCTGAAGCGGCGTGGAGCGCCCGCGGCAAGCGCGGAAAGCGCCTGCGCACGGCCGGCGCCTTCCACTCGCCGCTGATGGCCGACGCCGCCGACGAGGTGCGCGCCTTCTGCCAGACGCTGCACTTCGCCGAGCCTCGCATCCCGGTGATCTGCAACACCGACGCCGCCCCGTTCGTCGCCGCCGAGGCTGCCGATCGCCTGGCGCGTCAGGTGGAGAGCCCGGTCAAGTTCGAGCAGAGCATCACGCGGCTGATCGCGGAGGGCCAGACCACGTTCGTCGAGGTCGGGTTCGGCGGCGTGCTCTACGGGCTCATGCGCCGCATCGACAAGGGAGCAGACCGCCAGCGCGTCGGCACGCTCGAGCAGTTCCAGGCCTACGTCGCGGAGCTGGGCTAGTAACGCGAACGCGGGACGCGCCGGGGCCGTGCACTCTGGCGCAAGGCGGCATCGGGCCGCCGTGCCCCTTCGCGTCCATCACAAGCATCGTTTCCTCGCCTGCCTACGCTTTTTGCAGGCAGGCGAGGGGAGAAGAAGGAGATTCAGCATGGCTGAAAAGCAAGCGCCGGCAGGCGCGCCCGTCGCCCTGGTGACGGGCGGCTCTCGCGGCATCGGAGAGGCGATCGTCCGCGCCTTCGCGCAGCAGGGGTATGCGGTGGCGATCAACCATTCGGGCGTCCGCAGCGCCGAGCGTGCCGAGGAGCTGGCCCGCGAGATCGCCGCTGAGTTCGGCGTCGATGCGGCGGCGATCGGCGCCGACGTGGCCGATTTCGAGGCCGTCAAGGAGATGGTCGAGGAGATCCGCGCGCAGTGGGGCCGTATCGACGTCTTGGTCAACAACGCCGGCATCACGCGCGATGGGCTGCTTGCCCGCATGACCGAAGAGGCGTTTGATCAGGTCATCGAAGTGAATCTCAAGGGCGCCTTCAACTGCCTGCGCCAGGTGGCGCCGGTGATGATGAAGCAGCGCTCAGGGCGCATCGTCAACGTGTCGAGCGTCGTGGGCCTCTACGGCAACGCCGGCCAGGTGAACTACGCCGCGTCGAAGGCGGGCATCATCGGCATGACGAAGAGTGCTGCCAAGGAGCTTGCCGGCCGCGGGATCACGGTGAACGCCGTGGCCCCGGGCTTCATCGAAACGGACATGACCGATGCCATGCCCGAGCGCGCCCGTGAGGCGGTGCTGTCCCGCATCGCCTTGAAGACGCTCGGAGAGCCGGAAGACGTCGCGGCAGCCGTGCGCTTCTTGGCCAGCGACGAGGCGCGCTACATCACGGGACAAGTACTTGCAATCGACGGAGGGATGTCGCTATGAGCGAAACCACGAACAATCAACCCACGGGCTTTCACCGTGTGGTCATAACGGGTATGGGCGCGGTGTCGCCTGCGGGCTATGGCGTCGAGGCGCTGTGGAGCAAGGTGACGAGCGGCGAGATCTGCCTGCGCCTGCTCCCCGAGGAAGAGCGCGAGCGCTTGGGCGTCAACGTCGCCGGGCGCATTCCCGACTACGACCCGCTCGAGGCCGGCTTCACCAAGAAGGAGTCGCGCCGCTTCGCTCCCTTCGTCCAGTACGCGATGATCGCCTCCGATGAGGCGATGGCCCAGGCCGGCATCGACATGGACAAGGAAGACGCCACGCGCTTCGCCTGCATCTTCGGCACCGGCATCGGCGGCATGGAGATCTTCGAGCACGAGTCGGTGGTGCTCCACGAGCGCGGCGCCAAGCGCGTGAGCCCGCTGTTCATCCCGACGATGATCGCCAACATGGCAGCCGGCGACCTGTCCATCCGCTACGGCCTCAAGGGCGACTGCATGGACATCACCACCGCGTGCGCGACGGGCAGCCACTGCGTGGGCGAGGCGTATCGCCTGATTCGCTTCGGCCTGGCCGACGCTGCGCTTGCCGGCGGCACCGAGGAGGGCACCTGCGCGATGTCGCTCGCGGGCTTCGCCAACCTGGGCGCCATCACGCACTCCGACGACCCCGACCATGCCGCGATGCCGTTCGACGTCCGCCGCTCCGGCTTCGTCGCCGGCGAGGGCGCAGGCGCGCTCGTGCTCGAGTCGCTCGAGCATGCCCAGGCGCGCGGCGCGCAGATCCTCGCCGAGGTGACGGGCTTCGGCTCGACCGGCGACGCCTACCACATCACGGCCCCCGACCCGACCGGCGACGGCGCGGTGCGCGCGATGCGCCAGGCGCTCGCCGAGGGCAGTTTCGCTCCTGAGGACGTGGGCCATCTGAACGCCCATGGCACGTCGACGAAGATGAACGACAAGACCGAGGCCACCGCCTGGCATGCGCTTCTGGGCGATGCCGCAAGCGAAGTCCCTGTGACGTCGGTGAAGGGCTGCATCGGCCACACGCTCGGCGCTGCCGGCGCGCTCGAGGCGATCGTCGCGTCGCTGTCCGCTGCGCGCGGCATCGTCCCGCCGACCGCCGGCTACGCCGAGCCCGATCCCGAGTGCGCGGTCTACGTGCCCACCGCCGCCCTCGTCAACCGTCCGCAGAAGGTCGTGCTGTCCAACTCGCTCGGCTTCGGCGGCCACAACGCCTCTCTCGCGCTGTCTCCGTTCGAGGAGGTGCGCGCATGAGCGCCGCTGCTGAGACGCCGACGTTTCCTTGCGAGCGCGACGGCGTCCTCGCGCTGCTGCCGCACCGCGACCCGTTCGTGTGGGTGAGCCGCATCGTGTCGTGCGAGCCGGGCGTCGAGATCGTCGCCGAGCTCGACGTCGATCCCGACCTGCCGCTGTTCGCCGGCCACTTCCCGGGGCATCCGGTGCTGCCGGGCGTCATCATCATGGAGGCGCTCGCCCAGGCATCGTGCTGCTGCCTTCTGGCCGACAACGGCCAGGCCGGCCGCATCGGGTATCTGGCGGGCATCGACAAGGCGAAGTTCCGCAACACGGTGGCTCCGGGCGACACGCTGACGCTTGCGGCCACGATCACGAAGAACACGTCGCGCATGTGCGTGGCCGACGTCGTCGCCTCGCGCGGCGATGTGGTCTGCGCGAGCGCGACGCAGAAGTACGTCATGGCGCCGAAGGGCGTCGAAGAGGGAGGTTCGCGATGAGCGAGCAGACGGAGGCGGCACTGGCCGCCCCTGCGCACGAGGAGGGGCAGGACGGTCCTGCGGTCGTCTACCAGCTGGAGTCGCTGGCCGAGTCGGTCACCGGCCCGGTTCTGGTCGTGGGCTTCGGATCGCCGATGAAGGCGGTCGTGAAGGCGGCGGTGAAGAACGGCTGCGAGG
>CAVCDZ010000040.1:0-4549 GCA_963601095.1 Oscillibacter sp. MSJ-31
GAGGGGGGCTGAGGCGGAGCGGGCTGGAACTGGGGGCTGAAGATAAGGACCGAGAGAGATGGGGGTCGGGGCTGGACGGGTTGGGAGAGGCAAGCGCACCAGGGGCTGGCTGTGCCTCCGAGCTAAGCTACCCAACGAAAAAGAGGCTGGGGTGCGCACCCCAGCCTCTCGCACGGATTCGGTTATCGGCAGCCCGCCGCGCTCGCGGCAACGCGCCCCAAAACGCGCGTCCCCGCAAAGCCGCGCGAACCGCACCCTCTACATCTTGAACATGCCCAGCGACGCGGCAACGTAGGCGATCAAAATCACCACGACCAGGATCGGCGCGATGTACTTGATCATGAACGCCCACACGCGCTCGGCCTTGAACGGCGCCGAGAGCTTCACTTCCTGCGCGATCTCCTTCGGGCCGATGATCCAGCCGACGAAGATGCAGGTCAAAATCGCAGCGATCGGCATCATCACCGAGTTGGAGATGAAGTCCAAGAAGTCGAGGATCGACGTGCCCTCGCCCATCGGCTGCACGAACGACAGCGAGCTATAGCCCAAGTTGACCAGCACGCCCATCAACGTGGTCCACACGATCACGGTGATGAACGCCTTCTTGCGCGAGCAGTGCGTGCCGTCCTGCACGATGGACGTGCAGGTCTCAACCAGCGAGATGGAGCTGGTCAGCGCCGCGAACAGCACCAGGATGAAGAAGACCACGCCCACGACCGGCGCCAAAAAGCCCAAGCCCTCGAACACCTGCGGCAGCACGATGAACATGAGCGACGGACCCGAGTTCTGGGCAACGGCGTCGCCCGAGCCCATGGCCGCGAACGTCGCCGGGACGATCATGAAGCCCGCCAGCAGAGAGACGCCGAAGGTCATGCCCGCGATCTGGCCGACGCTCGAGGTGAGCTTGGCCGACTTGTCCAGATACGAGCCGTACGTGACCATGATGCCCATGGCAAGCGACAGGGTGAAGAAGGTCTGACCGAGCGCCGCGATGACGAGCTCAGGCGAGAACTTGGACACGTCGGGAACCAGGTAATAGGCCAAGCCGTCGATCGCTCCGGGCAGCGTCAGCGCATACACCGCGAGCACCGCCGCCATGATGATGAGCGCCGGCATCATGACCAGGTTCGCCTTCTCAATGCCCTTGTTCACGCCGCGTCCGACGACGAAGTACGTCAGCGCCATGAAGATCAGCATGAAGATGATGCTCTCGGGCCCATTCGAGATGAACGCCGTGAAGAACGAACCACCATCGCCCAACGCCGCCTCGCCCGTGGCGTAGCCGGCCAGGTAACGCGTGACCCAGCCGCCGATGACGCAGTAGTACGGCACGATGATGAACGGAACGGCCGACATGAAGATGCCGATGAAGGCGTACTTCTTGCCGAAGGCCTTGAACGCGCCGATGGAGCTTTGGCCGGTCTTGCGGCCGAGCGCCGTCTCGAGCAGCAACAGCGAGATGCCGATGGTGAAGACGAAAACCAGGTAGGTAAGGAGGAAGGTGCCGCCACCGTACTTGGCTGCCAGGTACGGGAAGCGCCACATGCTGCCGAGGCCGACCGCCGATGCGGCCGCCGCCAGCACGAATGCCAGCTTGCCTGACCACGAGGCGCGGCCGGCAAGTTGGGCGGATTCAGTTGAAGTCGCCACGAAATATCCTTTCGGTTAACACAATCGTAACGACAACTCTACCATGCTATCCGCCCCCGTCAGACGAATACCTTACCCGTGTCCGAGCGCACGCGGGCGCAGGCGCCGACGCACCGCGTCGTAGAGGCGCGCTCTCAGCCCTTCGCGCGAAACGGATAGTCCCCGCACCTGATGAAACGCTCGGAAGCGTCGCGGACCGCGGGTTGCGCGGATTCAGGCCTGTGAGCTGGGAGATCCTGCGCCGACAGAGCGGATGGCTCGACAGGGCGCGGCTCACGAGCAGCGCTCTCCGGGGCGCGATCGGCCGCGAGCTCAGCGCTACCGGTCGCGTCAGCAGCCTCTTCCGAGGAGGAGCGATCCGCCAAATCCGCCGTGTGCGCCGTGCCGATGGCAGGCTCATCGAGACCGCTCGCCATCGGGTCATCCCACGCCACGTCGCCGAAATGACCGCCTTCGGCGATCACGCGCACCTGCCCCGGCGCCGTGCCCACACGGTCGAACCGCTGAGCCGCCCCCGAAGCGGCGCTCCCGAAAACGTCGGAATAGGGAGAACCGCTCATCACGTACGCCCCGTCGCCGCGCGGCACCGCGACCTCGGGATGGCGCCGCTCGGGATCGCGCGGCGGGAGACGACGATCGTCGCGATGCGCGCGAAGCCGGTGGGCATGCGCCTTGCGAGGAGCGCCGCTCGTGCGAGCCTTGTCGGGCGCGTCCTCGCCGCGTGCCGCCTCGCTCGCCGCATCACCGCGGATGAAGCGCCCGAGCGCCGCGTCCTCTTCTCGCGCCTCCACACCTTTGGCGCGCGGGTCGTGAACGCGCTTGCCCTTATAGCTCACGCGCCAGAAGACCAGGCCCTTTGCCGGGGCGTTCTCCCCTGCTGCAGAACGCTGGCGCGCCTCGAGCACCAAGCGCACCCACTTGGGCTTACGCCGGCCGAGGCCCACGGCGACGAGCGTGCCGACGAGCGTGCGCACCATCGAGTGAAGGAACGCGTTGCCCTCGACGGTGATCACGATCAGGTTCTCGCCCCAGATGCGGTCGTGGTCGACCTCGATCGAGAACACGGTGCGCGTCGTCGAGGCGCCCTCGGCCGACGCCGCCGCGCAAAAGCTCTTGAAGTCGTGCTCACCGACAAGGTGAGCCGCCGCCTTGCGCATGGCCTTGACGTTGAGCGGGCGTCCCACATGCCACGAGAAGTCCTTCATCAAAAGCGGCGTCGCCCGATCGATCGAGATGAAATAGCGGTACTCACGCAGCGTCGCGTTGAAGCGCGCCGAGAAGTCGGGCGCGCATTTTTCGAGGGACAGGACCGAGATATCCTCGTGCGTCAGCGCGTTCAACGACCGCAGCAGCTTGTCGGCGCTGCGCCCGCGCCATTCGTCCGCCGCGATCGAGAAGCTGACCACCTGGCCGCGCGCATGCACGCCCGAGTCGGTGCGCCCCGCGCACACGGTGTCGACCTCGCGGCGGAACACGAGCGAGAGCGCCTCCTCGAGGCTGCCCTGAACCGTGAGCTGGCCCGGCTGCCGCGCAAAGCCCGAAAACGGCGCACCGTTGTACGCCACGCGCAAAGCGAGCGTCACGCGCCCGCCCGCGCTGCCGTCAGCCTCGCCTGCCGCACCAGCACCGCCGGCCTCAGCTTCCGCATCAACGTCCTCGCTACCGGTCGCAACCTGCACGCCGGCCTCGTCTGCCGCCTGCTTTGCGCAGGCCTCCCGCTTCTTCTTCACGTCTACGACGCCTTCCAGATCGGTCGACCGAACAAATCAAAGAGATGAGCCTTCAGATGCGTGTTGCGCGCGTCGATCATCACCGGCAGCTCAGCGCGCATGCGACGCCCGTCAGCCTGACGCACGTAGAGGATCACCGGGTCCTTGCCCGGATGCCTCTTCAAGATGCGCATCAGCTTGTCGCTCGTCAGCGCGTTCAACTCGCGCGTGGCGATCGTGAGCTCCATGTGCACCGGCTCGACGTTCATCTGATCCTCAGACAGCTCCAGGACCTTCGCCTCGTACACCACCAGTTGGCTGCCGCGGTCGGTGACCTCGAACTTGCCCTTGCAGGTGATGATCGCGTCTTCCTGGATGGCCGCCTGGTTCTTCTCGTAGTCGAAGCAGACGCACTCCACATGGCCCGTCGTGTCCTCGAGCGAGAAGTTGGCCATCAGCGTGCCGCGCTTGGTGCGGCGGATGTTCGTCTCGGACACCATGCCCGCGAACGTCGCCGACTTGATGCCCTCTTCGCGCTCCTGCAAATCGCCGAGCGAGTACTTCATCGTGCGCTGCAGGTAGTTCTCGTAGGGGCGCAGCGGATGGTCCGAGACGTACATCTTCAAGATGTCCTTCTCAAACGCGAGCAGCGTGCGCTTGTCCCACTCGATGCCGTCGGGCGCGGGTATCTCCTCCTTAAAGGAGTCGTCCACGTCGGCGAACATGCTGAACATGTCGATCTGGCCTGCGTCGCGGTCCTTCTGGCGGCGCGCCGCCGACTCGAGCAGCGGCGTCTCCTCCAAGAAGAACATCAGCTGCTTGCGCGTGTAGCCGGTGGAGTCGAAGCCACCGGACTTGATCAGCGCTTCGAGCGTTTTGCGGTTGTAGGCGGTCGAATCGACGCGGTTCACGAAATCGTGCAGCGACGAGAACGTGCCGTTGGCCTCGCGCTCGTCGATGATGGCCTGCGCCACCTTCTCGCCCACGCCGCGCACGCCGGCCAGACCGAAGCGGATGCCCTCGTCAAGCGGCGTGAACTCCAGATTGGAGGAGTTGACGTCGGGCGACAGCACCGGGATGCCGGAGTGGTTGCAGCTGGCGATGTATTTGATCAAACGGTCGCTGTTGCCCATGTAGGACGACAGGACGGCGGCCATGAAGTCGTTGGGATAGTGCGCCTTCAGGTACGC
>CAVCDZ010000041.1:0-2882 GCA_963601095.1 Oscillibacter sp. MSJ-31
CGTGGTGGCCGAGGCCGGCGGCCTGCACGCGTTCATGGCCTACGACGGCCCGATCCTGACCGATTCGGGCGGGTTCCAGATCTTCTCGCTGGCCGACACCCGCAAGCTCGACGACGACGGGGTGACGTTCTCGTCGATCTACGACGGCGACAAGATCCGTTGGACGCCCGAGACGAACATGGAGATTCAGCAAAAGCTCGGCGCCGACATCGTCATGCAGCTCGATCAGTGCCCGCCGTATCCCGCCACACGCGAGTTCGTACAGCGCGCGGTGGACCTGTCGGCCATGTGGGCGCGCCGCTGCCTGGCCGCGCATACGCGCGAAGACCAGGCCCTGTTCGGCATCTGCCAAGGCGGTATGCATCTTGACCTGCGCCTTGAGTCCGTGCGCCGCCTCATCGAGATCAGCGACGAATCCTGCGCGGCAGGCCATAAGGACTTCAAGGGCTTCGGCATCGGCGGCTATTCGGTGGGCGAGGACCACGAGCTCATGTTCGAGACGCTCGGTCAGGTGGCGCAAGCCTTGCCGGCGCACAAGCCTCGCTACCTGATGGGCGTGGGCAACCCGACCACGCTCGTGCGCGCGGTGCACGAAGGCGTCGACATGTTCGATTGCGTGCTGCCCACGCGCACGGCGCGCATGGGGACGGCATTCTCGTCGACGGGGCGCATGAACATGCGCAACGCCAAGTTCGCACGCGACTTCGGCCCGCTCGACGCGACCTGCGACTGCCCGACGTGCACCACGCATTCCCGCGCCTACCTGCGCCATCTGGTGAAGCAAAACGAGATGCTCGGCGCGGTTTTGCTGTCGATCCACAACCTGCACTACCTGATCCATCTGATGGAGCGCGCCCGTGCGGCGATCCTCGCCGACGCGTACGAGGAGTTCTACCAGGAATGGATGGCGTCGCCCGCCGCCCGCGACTACTGATGAGGTGCAGGCGCTGAGGCGGCGCGCCTGGTGTCGTGCGGCCGCCCCGTGCGGGGGTGTCGTGCGGCCGCCCCGCACGGGGTGTCGTGCGGCCACCCCGTGCGGGGGCCGCGCTGCCCTTGGGCCCGTGCGTTCTTCGAGGCGCGAGCGCTGCCTTTGGTGCGCCATCTTCGACCCGCCCCATGTTCTTTTTCGCCAAGGCATGTTAAAAGCACGCATCATACGGTAATCTGATCGGCTTGAAAGAAGTTACATTCGCACGCGGCCTGAAACGCTATCATTTCATGCTGTATGCGCGGGTGTCCGCACGCGGGCCCCGCTGCCGTTATGAAACCCAGAAGGATCGATATGGCTGAACAACCAAAGGAAACCGGCGAAGAGAACGAGGACGACACGTCTGCTTCTCCGTCGGCTGATGACGCGCGCACGGATGCGGCAGGTACGAAGGGCTCTGAGCAGGACGCAACACCCGCTGAAGGCGACGCCGCCGCTCAGGACGCGAAGGGCGCGGCGGACGATGCCGGCGACGCGTCAGACGACGTAGCTGACGACGCGGACTTGCCCGACGACGCCGACGCGAAGGGCGAGGGCTCCGCTTCGGCTTCGGAAAAGGACTCCGAAGACAAGAAGGACTCCGCCGCGCGCAAGGACGACAAGAAGAAGGCCGCTGATGCAGCGCGCCGCCGTCGTGAGCGCGCCCGCGGTGCCAAGGCCAGCAAGTCGGCGGCGGCCAAGCGCCGTCGCGAGCGAGAGCGCCGCGCCAAGCGCACCGGCGGCAACAAGGATCGCCGCAACATCTGGCTGCTCGTGATCACCACGATCATCGTGATCGCCTCGGTCGTCATGTTCACGCCTCCCGATCAAAAGATCAACCAGGGCCTCGACATCCAGGGCGGCCTGTCGGTCGTGCTGTCGGCTCAGACGACCGATGGCAGCGACGTCACCACCGAAGACATGGAGAAGTCGCGCGCCATCATCGAGTCGCGCGTCAACGCGCTCGGCGCATCGGAGGCCACGGTCCAGACGCAGGGCAACAACCAGATCCTGGTCCAGATCCCGGGCCTGTCGGACACGCAGACCGCGCTCAGCACGATCGGCAAGACGGGCAAGCTCGAGTTCGCCCGCGCCGACTCCTTCACCAACGCCGATGACCAGCAGGCCATCGAAAACGGCTCCTACGCTTCCCAGAAGACGGTGACCGACGACTTCGGCAACTCGTTCCAGACCGGCCAGACCACGCATCGCAAGGTCACCGAGGGCACGTACACGCCGCTCATCACCGGCTCGAACATCACCAAGGTCAGCATCAGCAAGGCGAGCGAGACGAACCAGTACTACTCGGTCGACGTCACGCTCGACTCCGCCGGCACCCAGGCGTTCGCCGCCGCCACGAAGGATCTGGCGCCGACCAACGGCAAGATCGTCATCATCCTCGACGGCGAGATCCAGTCGGCACCGGCCGTGCAGTCCGAGATCACGGGCGGCAACGTGTCGATCACGGGCAATTACACGCTCGAAGAGGCGCAGGCGCTGCAGACGGTGCTCGAGAGCGGCTCGCTGCCGGTGAGCTTCCAGTACGAGCAGAGCCAGGTCGTCGGCCCGACGCTTGGCCAGGACGCCCTGACCAGCGGCCTTATGGTGGCCATTCTGGGCTTGGCGCTCATCATGATCTACCTGCTCGTCTTCTACCACGGCCTCGGCCTGCTCACGGCAGCGGCCATGGGCGTGTTCGCGGTGCTCTATCTCGGCTTGTTGGCGACGCTGTCTGCCTTCGGCCTGTTCTCGCTGTCGCTCGCCGGCATCGCGGGCATCGTGCTCACGATCGGCATGGCGGCCGATTCGTCGATTCTCGTTCTCGAGAGATTCCGAGAAGAGATACGCATGGGCAGAAGCGTCCGCGCCGCGTCGATCACCGGCGTGCGCCATGGTATCGAGACCTCCATCGATG
>CAVCDZ010000042.1:0-51426 GCA_963601095.1 Oscillibacter sp. MSJ-31
ATTAGCGTGAGGGGAACATGTGTTCTATCGAGACACACTTTTTGTCCTATAAGCCGCATATTCCTCGCGAATAAGCTGATTGAGAGCCCCTGCCCCTACAGGTAGGGGCTTTTGTTTTTTTTCGGCGACTCATCTGGTGCTGGGCGCGCTGCCTGCAGGCTTGCCCGGCTGCCGACACGGCTGCCCGCGAACGTGCCTGGAGCCTTGCCGCGTCGTCAGTGCGGCATTTTCACGCCGCGCTGCAGAATTGAGTCGATCCGCAACGATTATCTCTCGAAAGCGAGGCGTAAACAGGCGCCTGGACGGCTCCAGGTACCTGTTTGCCCAGCAACGGCAACCTGGGAGAGCGTCGAGATCCATAGCAATCGTTGCCGATCGACCGGATTCTGCAAAAGAGCGCGTTTTCAGCGCACCGCATCGGCTGAACATCGTGTTGCCGGAAAACCGCCGCGTCCCTGTGCGCCACTCGTTCGTCGGGCAGCGGCGACGCTAGGCGCAGGGCACGTAAGGCGCAGGCTGCGTCGTCGCACAACAACATCTAAGCCGCCGTGCGGCCGCCCAACAAAACTCCTTTATATGTCGTGCTTCAAAAAATGTTTCTGTGAAACTCGCAATTTCTTGTTGACGAACAGTTAACCAAGGAATACTTTATCCCAGAAAGTAATGCACAGTTAATTTTCTGAGCACAAAGAGCACACATTTCAAAAAAGGCGGTCGAGCACCACCTTTAGAAACTTGTGCTCTTTTGCGCCCAGAAAGGGACGCGTACAAACCGGAACTCCCCTCCCTTCGGTCTGCGTCCAGTAAGGAGTAGGCGTGTTATTCGCAGCATTCCTCATCGGCCTTCGCGAGGGCCTTGAGGCTTCTCTCATCGTCGGCATCCTTGCAGCCTTCCTCAAAAGGAACGGCTCGTCCCTCCGACCCCTCATCATCGCAACCATCGCGGCAATCGTGCTTTCGATCGGCGTCGCCGTCGGTCTGAACGTCTTCTCTGCCGCGCTTCCCCAGGCACAGCAAGAAGCGCTTGAGACGATCATCGGTGTCATCGCCGTCGCCTTCGTCACGACGATGATCCTCTGGATGAACTCCAACGCGCGCTCGATGAAATCATCGCTCGAAGGCGAAGCGAGCCGCTCGCTTTCCACCGGCGGCGAGCGCGCCATGGCGATCATGGCCTTCCTCGCCATCATCAAGGAGGGCTTCGAGACGGCGGTCTTCCTGCTTGCCGTCTTCCAGGCCTCTTCGGGCAGCGACGCGCCGGGCATCATCGGCGCGGCCATCGGCGTTGCGATCGCCATCGCCATCGGTTGGCTGATCTACTACGGAGGCGCTCGCTTCAACCTGGGCACCTTCTTCAAGGTGACCGGCCCGTTCCTGATTCTGGTGGCAGCGGGCTTCGTCGCCAACGTGTTCCGCACCGGTCATGAGGCCGGCTGGGTGAACATCGGCCAGCTGCAGGTGCTTGACCTGTCGTGGCTCATCTCCAATGACTCGGTCGTGGGCGCGCTGCTCACGGGCATGTTCAGCATCCAGGCCGACCCGCGCTTGATCGAGGTCATGGCGTGGATCGCCTACCTCATCCCGGTCATGGTCATCTACCTGTGGCCGCAGAAGCATGCCTTCTCGTTCGAGCGTCGCCAGCTCGTCAAGCGCGGTGCTGCCGTCATCTGCGTGGTGGTCGCCCTCGGTATGGCCGTCTTTGTACCGCGTCCTGCCACCGACGTCGCGGGCAGCACGCGCCCGGTGGCCAACTCCGATCGGGTGAGCCAGGTAGCGCTGGTATCGACCACCGACGACTCGGCCACGCTGTCGGTCGATGGACCGGGCGGCACCCAGCAGATCGACCTTTCCAAGGTGTCCGACGGCTCCTTGAACGGCCTGCCGCTCGCGCAGTGGCAAGCCAGCCAGCAGGTGACGCCTGACGCCGGCCTGCCCACGACGGCCACGCTCGCGCAGCTGCGCGACATGAACGGCGGCCGCGTGCCGAGCGGCCTCAATGTCGAACGCACGCCTGGACCGTTCACCGTGTCCTGGTCCGAATCCTTGACCTACAGCGCCCGTACGAGCGAAACCTCGCTTCTGCGCGCTTCGTGTGACGGCAAACTGCTCGCCACCTTGTCCGGCGGCGGCATCGACGGCCAGAAGACGGTCAGCGTCTCCAACGCGGTCGACACCAGTTGGGCCGTGTCCGATGACGAGTCGTCGGCAGCCGAGGACACGCTCAACCAGGCGCAGCTCGCGGCTGAAGAGTCGCAGCTCTACTGGCTGTGGTGGCCGATCGCCCTCGTCGGCGTCGCCATCGGGCTGGGTGCTTCGAGCCTGTACGCGGATCACAAGCGCAAGAAGGAAGAGCAGGAAGCCGCCGAGGCACCTGCAACGCCGGCAGAAGCGCACTAAGGGTTCGTCGGCGCCCGCGCTCATCGCGGCGCCGTGACCATATACCTTTTGGCAAACGCTGGGTTCTTCGGAATCCAGAAGATGCGATGGCCCAGGCCATCAAGTGAAGAGGCGGACATCCGCCAGAATGGAGGAAACATGGAAATTACGGCACATGCCAGAAAGCTGCTTCTGGCAGCTTTCGCCGCCGTGGTCGCGCTCGCTGTGGGCGTGGGTCTGGCTGGCTGCTCGGGCAGCGATGATTCGGGGTCGTCTGACTCCGGCAAGAGCGACAACGGCGTCACTCAGGTGAACGTCACGCTCAAGGACAACTCTGCCGAGCTCGACACCACCGAGGTCGAGGCTGGCCCGGTCACCTTCAACGTGACCAACGAGAGCGCCCCTGGCATCACCGAGGTCGAGCTTCTGTACAACCAGAAGATCGTCGGTGAGAAGGAGAACCTTGCTCCTGGTCTCGATACGGTGAGCTTCACCGTCACCCTTGATGGCGGCGACTACAAGATCTACGCTCCGGGCGCTGACACCCCGTACCAGGACTTCAAGGTCACGGGCGAGGCTGCTGCTGCTCCGGCCGGTTCTGCTCAGGACATCATGAAGGACGGCGTCTCCCAGTACGCTGACTACATCAAGCAGCAGGGCCAGTACCTCGAGGACGGCACCGCTGCCCTCCAGCAGGCTGTTGATTCCGGCGACGTCGAGGCCTCCAAGAAGGCTTGGGCTGCGGCACGTCCGTTCTACGAGCGCGCTGAGTCCGCTGTCGACAACTTCCTGATGCCTGGCTACGCCATCCCCGAGGGTGAGGAAGCCGACAACTCCCAGTTCCTCGACTACCTGATCGACATGCGTGAGTCCAACCTCGACGAGAAGGTCGGTTGGCACGGCTTCCACGCTATCGAGCGTGACCTCTGGCAGAACGGCCAGATCACTGACGAGACCAAGGCCATGGCTAAGGAGCTCGCCGACAACTGCAAGATCCTGAACGAGCAGGTTCTCCCCAGCTTCGCTGACGACCTGCAGCCTGAGGACCTCGCTAATGGCGCCGCTGACCTGCTCGAGGAAGTCTCCACGACCAAGATCACCGGCGAAGAGGACAAGTACAGCAAGCTTGACCTGTCCGACTTCCGCTCCAACGTCGAGGGCGCTCAGCAGGCTTACGCTTGCCTGCGCGACGGCCTGAACAAGATCGATCCCGACCTGGTCAACAAGATCGACGGTGAGTTCCAGTCCGTGTCCGACATGCTCGATACGTACCGCGATGACAGCCAGATCGGCGGTTATGTGCCGTACACCGACGAGCTGAAGGCAAGCGACTCTCAGAAGCTTTCCGACAGCATCCTTGAGCTCCATGACGACCTGGCCTCCCTGGCCGAGAAGGTCGCCACGGCAACCGACTAAGGCTGCTCTGGGATAGAAGACCCGGCATCCGGGTCGACCTGAGGGGACGGCCGGTGAGCTAGCACCGGTCCGTTCCTCCAGGCGAGAGGAGTGCCCCGCATTGCGGGGTGCTCCCCTCCCATTTTCTGCACGTTTCGAACGTCGCCGCCAGAGTACGTTTTCTGCGGCGTGGAAGTGAGGTATCGATGGGCGAAGATAAGAAGGAAGAGGCAGCGTCCGAAGAGCCGAAGGCCGAAAAGTCCGCTGCCGGCGACGCTGAAACCAAGCTCGTTGGGGACAGCGAAGAGAAGGCTCAGGCCGACGAGGGCAACCTGGTCGGCGACAGCGAGGAGAAAGCTGCCAAGGAATCGAAGGCCGCCAAGGAGTCGCGCACGTTCACGCGCCGCAACTTGGTCACGGGCATCGCGGCAGGCGTCGTAGGCGGCGCGATCGCGGGTTCCGGCATCACGTTCGGCATCCAGAACGCCGGCGAGTACGACTCGTCCCCGTCGGGGCGCGCGTACGACCGCGTCGACCTGACGCGCTCGGTCCCGTACTACGACCAGGACCATCCCTGCGGCATCGCGACGATGCAGCAGCGCTATTGCACGTTCGCGATGTTCAACATGAACGCCGGCACCACGCGCCAGGACCTGCAGCTTCTGCTGGCCCGCTGGACGGCGGCCATCAGCATCATGCAGGAGGGCAAGCCGCTCGGCGACATCCGTCCGTCGTTCTCCGGATCGTCGGTGCCGAAGGACGTCGGCGAGTGCTTCGAGATCCCGCCGTCGTCGCTGACGGTGACCGTCGGCTTCGGCGAGAAGCTGTTCGACGACCGCTTCGGCATTTCGTCGTTCAAGCCCGAGAAGCTCGTCGAGTTCCCGCGCATTACCAACGAGCGCCTCGACCCTGCGCAGCAGGGCAGCGACCTGGGTGTCCAGATCTGCGCTGACGACAGCCAGGTCATCTTCCATGCGCTGCGCACGCTCGCCAAGATCGGCCGCAACAAGGCGACCATCTCGTTCATGGAAAACGGCTTCCAGCCGACGCGCCAGTCCACTCAGCAGACCACGCCGCGCGACCTCTTCGGCTTCCGCGACGGCTCCACCAACCCGGTGGAGGACAAGGAGTTCGACAGCTTCATCTGGGTCTCCGGTGGGGACCAGGAGTGGCTCGAGGGCGGCTCCTACATGGTGTACCGCCGCTCGGCGATCATCATGGCCCCGTGGGAGAACATGCGCATTTCCGAGCAGGAGCGCCTGATCGGTCGTCGCAAGGACACCGGCGCGCCGCTGTCGAACCCCGACGGCGACGAGTTCACGCTGCCTGACCTCACGGCCAAGGACGACAACGGCAACTACCTGATCGATCCGAACAGCCACGTCGCGGTCACGAGCGACCAGCGCCATGGCTTCAAGATCCTGCGCCGCGCGTTCAACTACTGGGAGGGCTTGACCGACCATGGCGACCAGAACTGCGGCTTCTTGAACATGTCGTTCGTGAACGACCCGTACAACTACTGGAAGCTGCGCGACGACATGGGCAAGTACGACATCCTGAACGAGTACTACTACGACGACCGCAGCGGCCTCTACGCCGTGCCGCAGTCGCCGGCTACCGGCCACTACATCGGCCAGGAGTTCTTCGAGTAAGCGAAGCGCGGTAACGCCAAAACCCTGAGCGAAGGCCGCCAGAGAGCTCTGGTGGCCTTCGCTGCTTTTGTCTCCCTGCGTGAGAGGAGTGTATCGGTGTTCAGTAGACGGCTGCTTGCCCTGGTGCCCAAGGCGCGCTTCTTCATCGCGGTCTGCGTGGCGATGAAGTGGGCCTCGCTCGTGGTGGGGGCAGCGTTTCTGTTTATCGTGGCGCGCGTGCTCGCCGGCGTGTTGACGGGCGCGGGCCTTACGACGGCGCCGGGCGATCTTGTCGGGGCGGCAGCGTGCGCGGTGCTCGGCTACCTGTTCGACGCGGCAGCGCGCTATGCCGGCGCCAAGGCGGCGGCCGAGGGCAAGGCGCGCGTGCGCTCCGAAGTCTACGACAAGCTCGTGCGCATGGGGCCGTCGTTTCGCGAGCGCGTGGGCACCCTGCAGGCCGTGCAGATCTGCGGGGAGGGAACCCAACAGCTCGAGACCTACTTAGGCTCCTATGTGCCCCAGATCTTCTTCGCGGTGCTCGCGCCGATCACGCTGCTCTTCTTCGTGGCGCCCCTCTCGCCGATCGCGGCGCTCGTGCTCTTCCTCTGCGTACCGCTGATCCCCGGCGCGATCATGGCGGTGATGCGCATCGCCAAAAAGGCCATGGGCGCCTACTGGGATTCTTACGTCGATCTGGGCGGCTCGTTTCTCGAAGCGGTGCAGGGCCTGACGACGCTCAAGCTCTTCCGCGCCGACGCGCGCCGTCAGCGCGAGCTGGAAGACGAGGCCGAGGGCTTTCGCCAGGCGACGATGCGGCTGCTGCGCGTCCAGCTCAACTCCGTTACGATCATGGACTTCTTCACCTTCGGTGGGGCGGCGGCAGGCTCGATCGCCGCGCTCGTCCAGTTCGCCCAAGGCGCGCTCGATGCGGCGTCCGCGCTCTTCATCGTGCTCGTCGCGCTCGAGTTCTTCATGCCGATGCGCACGCTGGGAAGCTTCTTCCACACGGCGATGGGCGCAGCGCCCGTCATCGATCAGATCTTCTCGCTCCTGGATGCGCCTGAGCCGCCGCGCGAAGGCGTGCGGATCGAGGCGGGCGATCCCGAGATAGTCCTGACAGACGTCGGCTACGTCTACCCGGCGAGCGCCGGCGCGGGCGAGGGCGATGCGGCGGTCGACGTGCGTGAGGAGGATGCTGCGGCCGGCGATGCGTCGCAGCATACCGCGTCCGGCACGGCAGCGGCCACAGCGAAGGACGTGGCCGCCGATGCGGGAACGACTGGCGCATCGCAGGACGCCGCAGCGCTTTCCGGGATCTCGCTTGAGATCGAGCCCGGGTCGTTCATCGGCATCACCGGCGCGTCGGGCAGCGGCAAGTCGACGCTGATGGGCATCCTTGCCGGCACCTGCCGCAGTTACACGGGAAGCGTGAAGATCGGCGGGGTGGAGGCCTCTGAGGCGGACCCGGTCTCACTTGCCGAGACGGTGACCTACGTCTCGTCGGCTTCCCATGTGTTCAAGGGCACGTTCCGCACCAATTTATTGATGGGGGATGCCGAGGCGGGCGACTACGATATGTGGAATGCGCTCAGCAAATGCCACCTGGACGATTTCGTCTTGAACCAGGGAGGGCTCGATGCTGCGGTTGCCGAGGGCGGTGCTAACCTGTCCGGCGGACAGCGGCAGCGCCTAGCTGCGGCGCGCGCCCTTCTGCGCGACACGCCGGTCTACCTCTTCGATGAGGTGACGTCGGCCGTCGACGCCGATTCCGAATACGACATCCTCACCTTCATCCATGAACTCGCGTTCTTCAAGACCGTGATCGTGGTGTCCCATCGCTTGGGCGCGATCCAGTGGGCCGACTGCATCTACGTCATGGACGGCGGCCGCATCGTCGAGGCGGGCTCGCACGGCGTGCTCGCGGCGGCGGGTGGGCGCTACGCGCAGCTGCTGGCTCAGCAGGAGCGCTTAGAGCAGTTCGCCCGCGAGGCGGCGCACGCGACGCTTGCCCTTTCCAAGACCCAAGGCGAGGTGGGCATCGACGTGCCGGCGGCGATGGCAGAAGCGATGGAGGCGATGCCGCCTTCGGTGGCGACGGCGGCCCTGCAAACGATGAAGGGCGAGCGCATCCGCCGGCTGACGGAGGCGGGCGGCTCGCTTCCGGCGGGCCATCCTGCCGACATCCCGATCGGCGTGGGCGTCAAGGAGGTCGACGGCGCGGCTGCGGACGGCGATGAGAGCGTGGCGACCGAGGGCGCAGACGTGACCGCTACGGCTGCGGACGACACCACGAACGCCGAGACTGCACAAGAGGCAGCCGCATCCGATGCGCCAAC
The DNA here is from genome assembly GCA_963601095.1 of Oscillibacter sp. MSJ-31. Taxonomy (GTDB): domain Bacteria; phylum Actinomycetota; class Coriobacteriia; order Coriobacteriales; family Eggerthellaceae; genus Anaerotardibacter. The sequence continues at coordinate 7,739 of CAVCDZ010000042.1, forward strand.
CCTCTCGCTCGCAGCGACGCTTGTCGGCTTGCTTGGGCTCGGCGGCGCGCTTGCGCCGACGATCGCGGCAACGACGCTCTGGGGCATCCTTGCGGCGGTCGTTGCCATCGTTTTGCCCGTCGTGGCGACGGCAGGCATCGAAGGGGCGCTCGGGCAGGCGGGCGGCATCGCGCTGGGTGCTGCGGTGGCCGGGCTGGTTGCCTGCGGCGTCGTGCGCGGCCCTGCCCGCTACGCTGAGCGTCTGGTGAGCCACGATGGCACGTTTCGCACCTTGGCGCTGCTGCGTGCCCGCGCGTTCGCGCACCTGCGCACGCTCGCCCCGGCGCGTATGGAGCGCCGCGACAGCGCCGATACGGTCGCGCTGCTCACCTCCGACATCGATCTGCTCGAGGTGTTCTATGCGCACGTCCTGTCGCCGGCGCTCGTCGCCCTGATCACGTCGATCGCCGTGGTCGCCGTGCTCGCATGCCTCAACGGCCCGATCGCCGCGGTGTGCGCGGCGGGCTTCATCGTGGCGGGCCTCGTGTTCCCGTGGGTCGCCGCCCGCGTCATGGACAAGCCGGGGCGGAGCCTGCGCCGGCGCGCCGTGGCGTTGTCGTCGTTTTTGCTGGAGAGCCTCCAGGGACTGCCCGACCTCATCGGCTTCGGCTGCGCTGAGATCCGTGCCGACGAGCTCGGCGGTCGCATGGGAGCGCTTGCCGCCAACGAGCGCTCGGTCGCGCAGCGCTCGTCTCTTTTGGGTGCGGCGCCACTCGCGCTCGCGCGCCTGTGCGGCGTGGCGGCTGTGGCCTGCGCGGCCTTCGGCGTGCAGGCGGGAGGCGTGTCACCGGGCATCGCCGTGGCGTGCGCGGTGATCGTCCTGTCGTCGTTCGAGCCGGTTACCGCCCTTGCTCAGGTGGGCACGTCCCTGCATCAGACGGCGGCGGCCGGCGCGCGCGTGCTCGACCTGCTCGACGAGGAGCCCGTCACGCCCGACGTCGTGCAGGGAGCGCGCCTCGACGAGTTCACCGGCGCAGTGGCCGACGACGTGTCGTTTGCCTATGGGGACGAACCGGTGCTTTGCGGGGTGGACCTCGCGATCGAGGAGGGGTCCGTCGTGCACCTTGCGGGGCCGAGCGGCGCGGGCAAGTCGACGCTGTGTCGGCTGTTCATGCGCTTCTGGGATCCCGATGAGGGAGCCGTGCGGCTCTCGGGCGTCGATGCGCGCGAGATCGAGACGAGTTCGATGCGTTTGTGTGAAAGTTTCATGACTCAGGATACGTACTTGTTTTCCTTGTCGCTGCGCGATAATCTGCGCCTTGCAAACGAGAATGTTACCGACGACCAACTTATGGCTGCCGTGGAAAAAGCCGATCTTCTCGACGTTGTTGCGCGTCTCCCCCACGGGTTGGATACGCGCCTCGGCGAAGGGGGAGAGGGGCTTTCTTCGGGCGAGCGCCAGCGCGTTGGCCTGGCGCGTGCGTTCTTGTCGGAAGCCCCGTTTATGGTGCTCGATGAGCCGACCAGCAATCTCGACTGCCTCGCTGAGGCGGCCGTGCTCCAGGCTCTTTCGGACAACAGAGCAGGAAAGACGATATTGATCGTGAGCCACCGGCCCACCGCTTCGGCCATTGCCGACGTGAGGCTCACGGTTGATCGAGGTGTAGTGTCATGATCAAGCATAACCGACGGGTGGCCTGGCTGGTCGCCCTGTTCTGCGCTGCCCTGGCAGCCGTGGTGTGTCTGCAGGCCTTCGTGGTTGAGCCCACGTACGCCTGGGCGGACCAGTCGACGACGTCGAGCGACGCGTACCGCGACCGCGCGAACGCCGATGAGCAGGCGCAGGAGCAAGCCAAGCAGGCCCAGCAGGATCAGTCTGCCCAGGCTGACGTCGACGGCGCCGCCGCCAACAAACCCGATGGCGTGTACTACGGCAGCGCCGAGGGCTACCAAAGCATCATCACGGTCGCGGTCACGGTTGCCGACGGCCGCATCACTGACATCAAGATCGTGTCCCACGCCGACGACCAGACCTACGTCGATCGCGCGATGAAGGAGACGCAGATCATCATCAACGCGCAGTCGACCGACGTCGACACCGTGTCGGGTGTGACGTTCTCGTCCACCGGCATCCGCGAGGCGGTCAAAGACGCGCTGTCGGGCGATGGGGCGTCGGCCGCGACGAACACGGTGTGGTTCAGCGTCGCGATGATCGTGATTGCGGTGCTGCTGTTTGCCGCCGCGGCCGTCTTCGCGCGCCGTTGGCTGCAGGCCAAGCGCCAGGCGGACCGCCGTCGCGACGCCCGCATCCAGCGCGTGCTGATCCAGCTGATGTTCTTCATACTGGCACCGTCGTCGTTCGCGTCGGGCTACATGGGGCTCAAATCGCTGTTCATGCAGATCCAGGTCATGAACACGCAACGTGGTTACCAGTTTGAGGTCATGTCGTTCACGATCCTGCTCGCCGTGCTGCTCGTGCTCACCGTGCTGCTCGGCCGCTTCTTCTGCGGCTACGTGTGCGCCTTCGGGTTCGTCGGCGACGTGTTGTACAAGCTGTCCTCGGCGGTGCAGAAGAAGCTCGGCGTCTCGCTGCCGGCTGTGCCTCTGAAGGTCGAGCGCATCCTCTCGTTCGGCAAATACGTCGTGCTGGTGGTGGAGTGCGCGCTGATCTTGGCGGGCTTCACGATGGCGATCAACGCCAACAGCCCGTGGACGGCCTACTCGAGCGTGACCGGGCTCATGTTCAGCCGCATCACGATCGTCGGTGGCATCCTGCTCGCGCTGATCGTGGTGGGCATGCTGTGGAAAGAACGGTTCTTCTGCGAGTACCTGTGCCCGCTCGGCGCGGTGTTCTCGCTGATGCCCACGCTGCCGACCGGCCGCATGCGCCGCGAGCGCCCCAAGTGCATCAAGGGCTGCGCGCGCTGCCGCGACAACTGCCCGGTGTCGATCGAGCCGACCGGCCGCGTGCTGGCGGGCGAGTGCATCATGTGCGGCCGCTGCGCCGAGGTGTGCCCGGCTCATAACGTGACCTGTGGCCTTGAGGTGCGCGCCGACGAGCTGGCGCGCCGCGCCGGCGCCGACAAGAAGTTCGACGGGACGACCGACGAAGAGGGTCACATCCCCGTGGAGCAGGAGCACGAGCGCCTGCGCCGGGTGCACGAGCTCTTGCTGTCGCGTCCTGTGTCGGTGTTGTGGAAGGTCGCGCTGTTCCTTCTCGTGCTGTGGCTCATGCACGCCACCCGCTACATTCCGTTTATCTAGCCTCTGCTACAGATGAAGGCAAGGGCCGCCCGCGCACTGGCGCAGGCGGCCCTTTTCGTGTGGGGTGGGTTGGCCGGCGAGATCTGCCCGCTACGGGACCCGCCGGTCGCGCGCCTAGCGCTTCGGCGGCAGCGACCAGAACACGACGTTCATCGCGACGACGACGAGCACGACGGTCGCCATCCCCATCCAAAACCCGATGTCGAGGCCGAGCCAGTCGGTCGTGCCGAACAGCGCGATCCACAGATCTTTCCAGTCCATCGTCATACCTCCTTAGAGCAGTTCGCCGAAGTGGCGCACGTAGGTTTTCTTCAAACTCGTGGCGAGCACCATGTAGAGCAGGATGCAGGGGATCAGGTAGGCGAAGTAGCTTGCCGGCAGCGCCACGAAGCCCAGCATCGCGCCAAACGGCGTGAAGGGGATCAGCGTCAGCACCACGATGCCGGTCATCGTGAGCAGGGTCAGCGGCGCCGAGGCGTGGCTTTGGATGAACGGCAGCTTGGGCGTGCGGATCATGTGGATCACGAGCGTCTGGCTCCACATGGATTCGACGAACCAGCCGGCCTGGAACAGGCCGATGTAGGCGGCTTGCATCTGCTCGAGCTGCATGCCGGAAAAGTAGGTGGGCAAATCGTTGAACAGCACGCCGCCGGAGACGACCATCGGGCAAAAGACGAAGTACATGATGAGGTAGGTCGTGAAGTCGAAGATGGAGCTCGTGGGCCCGAGCCAGATCATGAAGCTGCCGACGCTCGACGCGTCCCAGGTGCGGGGGCGCTCGATGAACTCCTCGTCGACGTTGTCCCAGGGAATCGCCGTGCAGGAGAGGTCGTAGATGAGGTTCAGGATGATGAGGTGCACGCTCATCATCGGCAGGAACGGCAGAAGCGCCGAGGCCGCCAGCACCGAGAACATGTTGCCGAAGTTGGAGCTTGCGGTCATCTTGATGTACTTGATCATGTTGGCGTAGGTCTTGCGGCCCTCGATGATGCCCTGCTCGAGCACCATGAGGTCCTTTTCGAGCAGGACGATGTCGGCCGATTCCTTGGCCACGTCGACGGCGGTGTCCACCGAGATGCCGATATCGGCGGACTTCATCGCCGCCGCGTCGTTGATGCCGTCGCCCATGAAGCCCACGGTGTGGCCGCCGGCGCGCAGGGCGGTGACCACGCGCGCCTTTTGGTCGGGCGTGAGCTTGGCGAACACGTCGGTGGTCTCGGCGGCGACCTGCAGCTCCTCGTCGCTCATCGCCGCGACGTCGGAGCCGAGCAGCATCGCTTTCACCTCGAGCCCCACCTGCGCGCAGATCGTGCGCGTCACCTTGTCGTTGTCGCCGGTGAGGATCTTGGTGCGCACGCCGTGCTTGGCCAGCGCGCGGATGGCGTCGGCGGTGGATTCCTTGGGCGGGTCGAGGAAGGCGAGGTAGCCGAGGAGCACCATGTCGCATTCGTCGGCGGCGCCGAAGGCGCCCGCGGGCGCGGGGTTGCTCTTCTGGGCGAGCGCGAGGACGCGAAAGCCCTTGTCGTTGAGTCCGTCGACCGTTGCGAGGATGCGGGCGCGCAGGGCATCGGTGAGGGGCTGCACGGCACCGGCGACGTCGACGAAGGCACAGATCGACAGCATCTCCTCGACGGCTCCCTTCGTGACCATCTGCGTCTTGCCCGTCTGGTCGCGGACGACCGTGGTAAGGCGGCGGCGCGCGAAGTCGAACGGGATCTCGTCGATCTTCACGTAGTGCTCGGACAGGTCGACGAGGCTCGGGTCGAGCGCCTCTTCCTCCTCGGTCTTGCGGATGATCGCGAGGTCCATGAGGTTTTTGTAGCCGGTCTGGAAGTAGCTGTTGAGGTAGGCGTGGCGCAGCACGCGCGCGTCGTCCTCGCCGTTCACGTTGAGGTGGTACTCGAGCACCACCTTGTCCTGGGTGAGCGTGCCGGTCTTGTCGGTGCACAGGATGTCGATCGCCCCGAAGTTCTGGATGGAGTTGAGGTTTTTGACGATGGTCTTCTTCTTGCTCATCGACACGGCGCCCTTGGCAAGACAGGTCGTGACGATCATCGGCAGCATCTCAGGCGTGAGGCCGACGGCGACCGAGATGCCGAACAGGAGCGCGGCGAGCCAGTCGCCCTTGGTGACGCCGTTGATGAGGAACACGAGGGGCACCATCACGCACATGAAGCGGATGAGCACCCAGGAGACGGAGTTGACGCCCTTGGCGAAGTTCGTCTCCACCGCGTTGCCCGCGACGGACGATACCATCGAGCCGAACAGCGTGTGGTCGCCCACGCGAACGGCAACGGCGGTCGCGGTTCCCGAGATGACGCTGCTACCCATGAACGCGATGTTGGGGTAGTCGGTCACGCTGTCGGTGGGCGAGCAGGGGGCGGAGGTCTTCTCGATCGGCTCGGACTCGCCGGTGAGGCTCGCCTGGTTCACGAACAGGTCCTTGGCGGCGAGGATGCGCACGTCGGCGGGGATCATGTCGCCGGCGGAGAGATGGACGATGTCGCCTGCCACCACGTCGTCCATGGGGATCTCGCTGCGAGGCTGTCCCTGGCGCGTGACGGTGCAGGTGGTCGTGATCATCGCGAGCAGCTTGCCGGCCGCCTCGCCGCTGCGCGATTCCTGGACGAAGCGCAGCACGCCTGAGATGGCGACCATCGTCAGGATGATGACGACCGTGAGCGCGCTGAAGTCTTCGGGCGTGCTGCCGAACAGCGAGAGGAGGGGAAAGATCATGTCGGTCGCGGTGGACACGAGCGCCAAGAAGAACAGGATGGCCGTGAAGGGGTTGACGAAGGCTTCGGCCAGGCGCTCGGGCAGGGGCTTTTGCCGCTCGTGCGTCACCTCGTTCGAGCCGTGCCTCTCGCGGCTGATCAGCACCGCCTCGTCGCCGAGGCCGCCAAGCGCGGTGTGGAGCTGTTTTAAGACGCCCGCTTCAGGGGTCGTGGCGGCGAGCGTGAGGCGACGGTCGCTCTGCTCGCGGATCGGGTCTTTCTCGTGGGCCTCGGAAGCGACGAGCTGTCGTTCGCGCTTGTTCATGGCAACACCTCTTCCTCTGACGGGGGATAGCGGGGAGGAATCCCTCTCTCGTCAGAGCAGCTTACGGGGCTAAGGCGCAGCGTCCCATGGATGCATCCATGGGATTCCCTTGCGATTTAGCAAGCTTTCGATCCCGGCGTGATTCCGTTGGAAGCAGGGTCAAACGGGATCATTGGAGGACTGCGGACAGAGCCTGGACACCCCACGGTGCTCAGGGGGGTCGCGATAGCGTACCCGCAGCACCAGAAGGGCGTGGTCGCTGAGCCGGTCGGGTCGGTTCACCATCCCGAAGGAGGACGCACTTTATGCGCCGACGATCCGCGGGCGGTTCGCTTGCCTGAGAGCGGTCGTCAACAGTGAGCCCGCCTACTTCATCGTGAACGCCCACGATTATCGCGAGATGAGGGAAAGCCAGGAGAAGCTTGCAAGCATCGAGGCGCGCGAACAAGACCTCTCTGGGGAGGGAGAGAGATTCGGGTCCATCGATGAGCTGATGACGGATCTCCCTGCTTAAATCGATCCTTCGCGCTCCCCGCTTCAAGCGGGATTACAAAGCGCTCATGCGTAAGCATTACGACGAGTCTAAATTCGTCAAAGTTCTTACGTTGCTGATGGCGGAGGAGAGCGACCAGCTTGTTCACCGTTACCGCGATCATGCGCTGAAAGGTGAATGGGAAGGGTTTCGCGAGCTGCATATCGAGGGAGACTGGCTGCTCGTGATGCGTGCGGCGGCGTTCGAGCCGCGCATCACGCGCGCCGTGGCGATGGACGTGTTCTACCGAATGTTCGACGCACGGGAGATTCGCATGCCCCGGCCCTCGGCGCCGTGCGCGACTGGCTGGACGAGACGGAGGGGCGGCTGCCGTAGCGCCATGGTGACAAAACGACCCGACCGATTTGTCACCATGGGATACCAAACCGGTCGGGTCGGATTGTCAGAGTTGTCACCTGCGATTTTACGGCAGATCTTGCTCGTGCTCATGCAGCAACGCGATGAAGCGCTTGGCGGCTTCCGGCAGCGGAGTGCTCTTACGGTAGACGACGGCCAGGGAGCGTGTGACCGGCGGCTCGGTGCGACGTCGGCATATGCGATAGCTCGTGCGCCCCAACACCAACTAGGCAAGGATGCTCACGCCCAGCCCCGCTTCCACCATGGTCATGATGGCGTAGTCATCGTGGATGGTGTAGCGCACGTCGGGCTTGAGGCCGCACGAACGAAATACTTCCAGAGGCTCGTAGTACCCGCCCTCCTCGAGCAGGATGAAAGGCTCCTCGCAGAGGGCCTCCAGAGGAATCGCATCCAGCCCCGCGTATGGATGGCCCTCGGGCACTATGGCAAGCATCGCGCCGTCTTTCACCGGCTCGCACGTGAAAGAAGGGTTCGTCACGGCCGATGGGTTCATGAGGCAGAAGTCTACCTCTCCCTGATGAAGCCACTGGTTCATGACGGCGTAGTCCCCCTGGTGGATGGTGAACGTGACACCCGGATGCAGCTCATTGAACTCCGCCATCAACCGCGGGAGCCAATGGGCCGACACGCTGGCGATGGTACCGATGCGAACGGTTCCCACATTCAGCCCACGGATGGCGGCCGCCCGCTCTTTCACACGCCGGTAATCGTTGACGAACGATTCGACGTCGCCGTATATGCGTCTGCCGTCAGGCGTGAGCGACACGCCGTTGCGCGAACGTGTAAGCAGGACCATCCCAAGCTCATCCTCGAGCGATGCCACCATCTGGCTTATGGCCGACTGCGTGTAGCCCAATTCCTCCGATGCCTTCGTGAAGCTGCCGAGCTCGACGATCTTCTTCAGCGCGATATAGCGTTTCATGGTCTCTCCTCGCATCGGCCGGTCGGGCTCATGCCTCCTGATACCATTAGAGATTCTAAATCTAGTATTAGAAACATTTGTTTTACTTATCTTATGACCGCTCAGATAATCACATGCTGACTGTTACCAAAAAAAGGAGTCATCATGAAGCAGTACGTCATAGACGCATTCGCAGACAAGCCATTCACGGGAAACCAGGCAGCCATCTGCGTGGTGGATGCATGGCCGCGCGACGCCTTCATGCGGGCCATGGCCCTCGAGAACAACTTCTCCGAGACTGCCTTCCTCCTGCCCAAGGGCAGCGGCTACGGCTTGCGCTGGTTCACCCCGGAAGGCGAAATAGACCTCTGCGGGCACGCGACGCTCGCCGCCGCCTTCACCGTGCGCGAGATCGTCGAGCCGGGCCGCGAGGGCGTCACCTTCGACACCGCGAGCGGGCCTTTAACCGTCGCGCATCGAGGAAGTGCGTACGAGATGGACTTCCCCGCCTTCGCGCTGAAGAGGGTGCCGGTGACCCCGGCTATGGCGGAGGCGCTCGGGGCGACGCCCATCGAGGCGTGGATGGGCCGAGACCTCGTGTGCGTGATGGAGGACGAGAGCGCCGTGCGCTCGCTGGCGCCCGACGTGGAGCGCGTGGCCAAGCTGGACGGCCTGCTCTGCCATGTGACGGCGGCGGGCTCCGGCGTCTACGACTGTGTGTCGCGCTCGTTCGCACCGAAGATGGGCGTGGCCGAGGATCCCGTGTGCGGGTCGGGCCACTGCCACATCTTCCCCTATTGGAGCGGCCGGCTGGGAAAGGAGCGGCTGCTCGGATGGCAAGCCTCCCCTCGCGGCGGGGCGCTTACGGGCGCCGTGCACAACGGCCGCGTGACGCTCGGCGGCAGTGCGACCCTGTTCTGCACGGCCGACGTCGCGGTGGAGCCCGATGCGGCCGAGTAGCGAGAACGCCCCGGCGGGCTCTCTGCGGGCTGCCGTCGGCCTGGGCCTTCTGGCCTGCGTGCTCTACGGGTTCGCCGCCGGCATCCGGGGAACCATCGGCGTGTTGCTCGCGCCCCTCGCCTCCAACGCGGGCGTTTCCTATGCCGATGCGTCTCTTTCCGTGGCCGTGATGCAGATCGTCTTCGGCGCGTCGCAGCCGGTCTTCGGCATGCTCGCCCAGAGGCGTGGCAACCGCTTCGTGCTCGTCATGGGTGCGATGCTCGTCTGCGCGAGCTGCGCGCTCATGCCACTGCCTCTGGGGGCGTGGGGGCTGACCCTCTCTCTGGGAATCCTGTTCGGCTGCGGCGCCGGGGCGCTCGCCTTCGGTCTCATACTCGCCTCGGCGACGAGGCTGGTGGGCAAGGCGCGAGCGATGCTCGTCGCGGGCATGCTCAACGCTTCCGCGGGGTTAGGTACGTTCGTCCTCGCGCCAACCATCCGGGGCACGCTGGACGAGGCAGGGCTGCCGTTCGCCTGCGCACTGCTTGCCGTCGTCGCCCTTGCGCTTGTTCCCATGGCCCGGGCGGTCACCTCAGCTGACAAGCCTCCCGCACGTGAGGATGCGTCCTCGGGGCTCACGGGCATCGCCTTACTGCGCGGGGCCTTCCGCAACCGCACATTCTTGCTGCTCGTCGTGGGCTTTTCCACGTGCGGTTTCCACATGGTGCTCATCGAGGCCCATCTTTTCTCGCAGTATGTGTCCTACGGCATTCCAGAACAGGCGGCTTCATGGGCGTTTTCACTCTACGGTATCGCCACCATCATCGGGGCGCTCCTGTCCGGCTGGCTCTCGTCGTGGTGCCGCAAGAACCGGCTGCTGGGGTTCTACTACGGTTTTCGCGCACTCTGGGTGCTGGCGTTCCTCTTTCTGTTTCCGAAGACCCTGCCCTTCGTCGTGCTGTTCAGCCTGGGGCTCGGCTTGACCGGTGACGCAACGGTATCACCCACTTCGGGCCTGGTGAACGGCTGTTTCCCCCTGGCCGAGGCGGCAACGCTCACCGGCGTGCTGTTTCTTTTCCATCAGATCGGTGCCTTTGCCAGCTCGGCACTGGGCGGCCTCATGCTGCAATGGACGGGCGGATACGTTGGGGTATGGGTACTGGATGCGGCCTTGTGCGTCGTGGCAAGTGCCGTAAGCTTGCGGATACGGGAAGCATAGAGCGGTTGCAGAGCCCCACGGGCGAGGGCAGCCACGATGGGGCGGCCGCCATCAGAGATCGTCGTTGAATTTGTAGCCGATGCCCCAAATCGTGAGGATGTAGCGTGGCGCGTCGGGATCGGGCTCGATCTTCTTCCTGAGCTTGCGCACGAACGCCATGATGTTGCTGTCGTCGAGGAGGTAGTCGCGCTCCCAGACCGCGCGGTAGATCTGTTCCTTGGTGAACACCTCGCCGCGGTTGCGCGCGAGGAAGTACAGGATGTCGAATTCCTTTGGCGTGAGCGACACCTCGACGCCTGCCCTGAGAACCTTGCGGCTCTTGGGGTGGATCACGAGCTCGCCGGCGGTAAGCTCGTCGGTCACGGCCGCTAGCGTTGCGGCGGCGGCCTCGGCGTTGCCGAGCACGAGCGACGTCGCCGCGCCGGAGAGCAGGTCGCGCACGCCGTCGAGGAGCTCTTCTGCATGCGCGCTCTCGGGCGGCTCGCGCAGAAGCTTCTCGAGCAACCAGGCCTCGAGGGCAGGATCCATGCCGACGAGCCGAACGGATGCGGTCATGGCGCCCTCCTTCCTAGATGAGCTCATGGTACGTGTTCTGATAACGATACTTGGCGACGGTCGTGAGCACCATGTAGAGCACGATTACCACGAACAAAAACGCGAAGTACCCCATCGGCAGCTGGGTGAGCCCTACGAGCGCAGCTGCCGGCGTGAAGGTCAGGGCGGTGAAGGCGGCGGTGCCGAGCACCGTGATGAGCACGACGGGCGCAGACGGCCTGCTCTGCACGAAGGGGAGCTTGCTCGTGCGCAAAAAGTGCAGGATGAGCACCTGCGTCCACATCGACTCGAGGAACCATCCCGTTTGGAACAGCGCGACGAAGTGCGCCTGCGAAGCGGCGTCGGAAAGCTCGAGGTAGGGGGCTCCGCAGAGGGCGGGGCAGAAGACGAAGTAGAGGAACAAAAACGTTGCCAGGTCGAACAGCGAGCTGATGGGGCCGAACGAGAGCATGAAGCGCCCGAGCGTGGCTCCGGACCAGTCGCGGGGCGCGCTCGTTTGGTCTTCGTCCACGTTGTCCCAGGGCAGCACGATGCAGAGGATGTCGTAGAGCAGGTTGAGCAGCAGGATCTGCACCGACGCCATCGGCAAAAACGGCAAAAACGCGCCCGCGCACACGATCGACAGGATGTTGCCGAAGTTGGAGCTCGCCGTGATCTTGATGTACTTGAGGATGTTGGCGAAGGTCTTGCGCCCCTCAAGGATGCCGCGCTCGAGCACGCCGAGGTCCTTCTCGAGCAACACGACGTCGGCGGCATCCTTCGCCGCGTCGACGGCGGTGTCGACGGAAATGCCCACGTCGGCTGCCAAGAGGACGGGAACGTCGTTGAGGCCGTCGCCCAAAAAGCCCACGATGTGCCCCGATGCGCGCAGAGACGTCACGATCCGCGCCTTGTGCGCGGGCGTGAGCTCGGCGAACACGTGTGCGCGCTCGACGGCGGCGGTGAGGGCGGCATCGTCCATCGCGTCGATCTCGGCGCCTCGCACCACGACGTCGGTCGGTATGCCCACTCGGCGGCAGATCGATGTCGCGACGTCGGCGTGATCGCCCGTGAGGACCTTCGGGGTCACCTCGAGCCGCGCGAGGCCCTCCACTGAGGCACGTGCGGTGCGCTTCGGTGCATCGAAGAACGCGAGGTAGCCGATGAGCGTCAGATCGCGCTCGTCGTCAGGCGTTATGGTGGTGCGGGCGTCCAAGTTGCGCTCGGCCACCGCGATCACCTTCATGCCGTCGGCGCGCATCTCGTCTACGACGGCGGAGACGTCCGCCTCCCATCCCGCGCTCACGGGAATGAGGGTGTCCTTGTGCCGTACCTGGCTGCAGCGGCTTACGACGCTCTCGACGTCCCCCTTCGCGATGAGGACGGTTGCGTCTCCTCGCGTTGCGAGCGCGCTCGTGAGCCGGCGCTCGTGATCGAAGGGGATCTCGTCGAGCTTGGGGTGCTCCGCAAGAAGCTCCTGGAAGTGCGTGCCGCGGCCGGGCATGGTCTCGCAGGCGAGGATCGCGTTGTCGATCGGGTTGCAAGCTCCGGTGTGATAGCTGCTGTTCAGGAACGCCGCGTCGAGCACCCGCGCATCCTCGTTGCCCAGCACGTCAAGGTAGTACTCGAGCAGGATACTCTCGTTCGTGAGCGTGCCGGTCTTGTCCAGGCACAACACGTCGATGCTGCCGAAGCCCTGCATCGCATCGATGTTCTTGACGATCACGCGCGCCCGGCCCATGGCGAGGCTCCCTTTGGCGAGGCAGGCGGTGACCACCATGGGCAGCAGCTCGGGCACGAGCCCCACCGCGACGGCGAGGGCGAATACGAACGCCTCGAGCCAGTTTCCCCCGGTCACGCCGATGAGCACGAAGATGAGGGGCACCAGCACGACCATGAAACGCACCAAGACGCGGGCGATCGAGGCGGTCCCTGCCAAGAAGGAGCCGCGCACGCTGTCGCCGCCGGCAAGGCCGCCGTAGAGCGTATCGGCGCCGACTGCGACGACGATGCCCTCGGCATCGCCGCCGACGACGGTCGTGGCCATGAAGACGAGGTTCTCGCAGTGCGTCAGCGGCATCGTGCTGCCCGCCGCGCACGACGTGGCGTGCTTTTCTGCGGCGGCGCTTTCGCCCGTGATGGCCGCCTGGGACACGAACAGGTCCTTCGAGCGCACGAGACGCATATCGGCCGGGACGCGCTCGCCTGCCGACAGGGTGACGAGGTCGCCCACCACGAGCTCCTCGGCGGGGATCTCGATGAGCGTGCCGCCTCGGCGCACGGTGACGTTCTCGCGCACCAGGCGCCCGAGCTGGTCTGCGGCTTTTTTTGCCCGAAGCTCTTCGATGAGGCGGACGGCCCCGCTCACGGCGACCATGACGAAGATGACTGCAGCCGTCGTGACGTGGTGCGCGTAGCTCGAGGAGAGCGCGGCGTCGGTTGCCAGCGAGATCACGCCAAGGACGATGAGAATCAGGTTGAACGGGTTGAGGAAGGCCCGCGCCAGGCAGCGCGGCAGGGTGTCCCTCTCGCGCTCGAGGCGATTGACGCCGTGCTGGCGCCTCATGAGGACGACCTGGTCGTCGGCGAGCCCCCGATCGGACGTGTTGAGCTCATGGTAAAGGGCGCACACGTCCTGGCAGGCAGCGAGCTCTGCGCGGCGGTGGGGGCTGTGAGGGGACGCGTGACGTGACATGGGCCGGTTGGCAACTCCTGGGATGGGCTGGTGGACAACAGGAACAGTTTCTCCCCAAAACGCCGCGCCCACGCCTTGCTTTTTCCTTGCTTCTCTCGGCCTTCGGTATCCCCGCCCTCTCTCCGAGACCCAGAGCCCGTGCGGGGAGGGGCGCCCCGATCCCCAGGAATCCGCCCCGCCCTAAAACCCGTCTCGACCCAGGAATCCGCCCCATCCTAAAACCCGCTCCGACCCCCCCATAGGATCCGCCTCGACCCCCCCGGACCCGGCCGGGAAAACCCTCGACCTCCAGAACCTGCCCGGGAAGAGGCTCCCGCCCCCAGAACCCACCCGAGGAAAGGCCTCGTCCCCCCGAACCTGCCCCGGGAAGGCTTCCCGCCCCCTCCCGAACCCATCCAGAGAAAAATAATTCGCCTTTTTTGGCAACAACGAACGGAGGTACGCAGCCACGGCGGGGCGACGATTCCTCCGGAAGAACGTTACGCAACAGTAAGAGACGAACTGTTGCGTAACTCTGCCTCTTTTCCGCTTCTGAGCGCGGTAATCGCTCTTGTCGGGGCATCGCGCTGCGTACCTCCGTCGGGTGTTGCCAAAAACTCGCCGATTTTTTTCTCTGGGGGTGGATTGTCGAGGACGGCACGGGGAGGGGAGGGTGGCTGCGGCGTGGGCGGATTGCCGAGGACGGCATGGGAGGATTGCGGAAAGATGACGGGGCGGCGGCTGGGAAGCGGCGCGGCGGACCGGAGGCGAGCGGCGGCTGGGAAGCGGCGCGGCAGCTAACCGCGATGGGGGCGGGGGACGGCCGGGGCGGAACGGTGGCTGCGACAGCCAAGAGGACGATCTCAGTCGATCGTTGTGAGATCTTGTGGGCGAAATCAACGCCCGACGCTCAGCTCAGGCAAGCTTCTGACCTGCGTAAATAAGAGAACCTAAGATTATCTTCAACATGAAGGTTACAAAACTTGACAACAGGACACTTAGATTTTACTATGGCAACAGTCGAAAGGGTCCGTGGAAGCGGGCTCCCCGAGAGCGATCGCCTCACCGCCACGGCGGCGCGGCCCCGAGCCAAGCAGGTTCGGGCGGCGCACCGAAGCGCGTTGGCGATCGCGTCAGGTATACGGCAGCACAACAAAGGTAAGAACAGGGGCTCGCCCGGGGTCGCAAACTCACCGGGCGGCGAAACTGAAAGGACATAACGAGATGGGCAAGATTATCGGCATCGACTTGGGTACCACCAATTCGGCAATGGCAGTGATGGAGGGCTCCGAGCCTGAGATCCTCGTCAACGCTGAGGGCGACCGCACCACGCCTTCGGTCGTCGGCTTCGGCAAGGACGGCGAGCGCACGGTCGGCAAGGCGGCAAAGAACAAGGCCGTCACCAACCCGGAAAACACGATCGCTTCCGTGAAGCGCTTCATCGGCCGCTCCTACGCTGAGACGGTCGACGAGCAGAAGACCGTCGCCTACAAGGTGAAGGAAGGCAACGGCGGTCGCGCCGTCGTCGACATCGACGGCAAGGACTACATGCCGGAAGAGATTTCGGCTATGGTTCTGCAAAAGATCAAGGCTGACGCCGAGAAGCGCGTGGGCGAGCCGATCACCCAGGCCGTCATCACCGTCCCGGCCTACTTCAACGACGCTCAGCGTCAGGCCACCAAGGACGCCGGCAAGATCGCAGGCCTCGAGGTTCTGCGCATCATCAACGAGCCGACGGCAGCAGCGCTTGCCTACGGCCTCGACAAGACCAACAAGGATGAGAAGGTCCTCGTCTTCGACCTGGGCGGCGGCACGTTTGACGTGTCCGTCCTCGAGTTGGGCGACGGCGTGTTCGAGGTTTGCTCCACCGCTGGCGACAACCACCTGGGCGGCGACGACTGGGATCACCGCGTCATCGATTGGCTGGCCGACAAGTTCCAGGCTGACAACGGCATCGACCTGCGCCAGGACAAGATGGCTCTGCAGCGTCTGAAGGAAGCTGCCGAGAAGGCGAAGATGGAGCTGTCCAGCACCACGCAGACCAACATCAACCTGCCCTTCATCTCGGCAGGCGCCGCTGGCCCGCTTCACCTGGACTACACGCTGACCCGCGCTGAGTTCGAGCGCATCACCAAGGATCTGCTCGACCGCTGCAAGGCTCCTGTTGAGCAGGCGCTGCGCGACGCCGACCTCAAGACCGGCGACGTCAACGAGGTCATCCTCGTCGGCGGTTCCACCCGTATGCCGGCTGTTCAGGAGCTGGTCAAGAACATGACCGGCAAGCAGCCCAACATGTCGGTGAACCCGGACGAGGTCGTGGCTATGGGCGCTGCGGTTCAAGGCGGCGTGCTCGCCGGCGACGTTGAGGGCATCCTGCTTCTCGACGTTACCCCGCTGACGCTCGGCGTTGAGACCATGGGCGGCGTGATGACCCCGATGATCGATCGCAACACCACGATCCCGACCCGCAAGAGCGAGATCTACTCCACGGCGGCCGACAACCAGACCTCCGTTGAGATTCACGTCCTACAGGGCGAGCGCAAGATGGCGTCCGGCAACAAGACGCTCGGCAAGTTCCAGCTCACCGGCATTCCGGCAGCGCGCCGCGGCGTTCCGCAAATCGAAGTCACCTTCGACATCGACGCCAACGGCATCGTGAACGTGTCGGCTAAGGATCTGGGCACCGGCAAGGAGCAGCAGATTACGATTTCCGGCTCCACCGCGCTGACCGATGACGAAGTCGATCGCATGGTCAAGGACGCTGAGGCCCACGCCGAGGAAGACGAGCACCGCAAGGAAGAGGTCGAGACCCGCAACAACTGCGATTCTCTGGTCAACGCCACGCAGGCAACGCTCGACGAGCTCGGCGACAAGGTGTCCGCTGACGTGAAGCAGCAGGCTGAAGCCGCGATCGCCCAGGCCAAGACCGCCCTTGAGGGCTCCGACATCGAGGCTGTGAAGGCCGCGGTCGAGGCGCTGCAGCAGGCGGGCTACAAGATGGCCGAGGTCGCGTACGGCCAGCAGGGCGCCGCGGGCGCTCAGCAGCCGGGTGCGGCAGCCGGCGCAGGCGCCGCTCAGCAGCCTGCCGATGACGGCACCGTCGAGGCCGACTTCGAGGTCGTTGACGATGACGACGAGAAGAAGGACAAGTAATCATGGCTGCGCCAGAGACAGACGAGGTTCGTGAGGACACGCCGGCTCCGGAGGCTGCCGAAGCGGTAGAGGCCGAGGTCATCGACGAGGAAGCGCCCGAGGCGGAAACCGCCGAGGACGCCCCTGCCGAGGCCGACGCCGACGCCGCCGCGAAAGAGGCAGCCGCGTGGAAGGACAAGTACTTGCGCCTCCACGCCGAGTGGGACACGTACCGTCGCCGCATGAACGAGCAGCGCGAGGAAGAGAAGATCCGCGCTGCCGAGAAGCTGGTCGAGGGCTTGATCCCGGTCATGGATGACTTCGAGCGCAGCATCGCGTACGCCGAAGACAACGGCGAGGAAGGCTTGCTCGGGGGCGTCAAGGGCGTCCACCGCAAGCTCACCGAGGTGCTGACGAAGGAAGGCGTCGAGGTGATCGACCCGAAGGGCGAGGCGTTCGACGCGCTCGAGGCCCAGGCGGTTGCCACGGTCGAGGACGCGTCGGTCCCCGACGAGACGGTCGCCGAGGTGTACCAGAAGGGTTACCGCATGGGCACCAAGGTCATCCGCGCTGCGATGGTCACCGTCACGGTTGGCGGCCCGAAGCGCGAACCTGCCGAAGAGTCCGCAGAGGAAAAATAAACGTGAGTGAGGGCGGACGTTGATCCGCCCTCCTTATATAACGCGCGACCGATCCCGTGCACCGCGGATCGCAGCGCACGACACGGCGCAGCCGCAGGCCGCGCCGAGAGATAGACAAGAAGAGAGGTGGGACGAATGGCTCAAACCCCAGACTATTACAAGACGCTAGGCGTCTCACGTGATGCGGACGCCACCACGATCAAGAAGGCGTTCCGCAGGCTGGCGCGCAAGTACCATCCTGACGCCGGCGGCGACGAAGCCAAGTTCAAGGAGATCAACGAAGCGTACGAGGTGCTCTCGGACGACAAGAAGCGCAAGCTCTACGACCAGTACGGCACCGCGAACGAGAATCAGATCCCCTTTGGCGGAGGCGCTGGCTACGCGGGCGGCAACCCGTTCGGCGGCGCGTCGGGCTTTGGCGGGGCTTCGGGCTTCGGCAGCTGGGCTGACATCCTGGAGAGCCTGCGCAACGGCGAGGGCGCCTTCGGGACCCAGTGGGACTTCGGCGGCCAGGCTCAGCAGCCGCGCCCCCAGAAGGGTGCTGACAAGGAGGTCACCTTGACGGTGAGCTTCGACGAGGCGTTCCGCGGCTGCGAGAAGCGCATCCGCGTGGGACGCGCCGGCTCGACCGAGAAGGAGACGCTGCCCATCGAGATCCCCGCAGGGGCGATGGAAGGCGGCCGCGTCCGCCTGCACGGCAAGGGCGCTCCGGGCGCGAACGGCGGCCCGGCGGGCGATCTGCTGGTGAAGGTGCACATCGCACCCCATCCGCTGTACACCCGCAAGAAGGCCGACGTGCTCATGACCCTGCCCGTCACCTTCCCCGAGGCGGTGCTCGGCACCCGCGTCGTGGTGCCGCTGCCCGATGGCACGAAGGCGCGCCTCAAGGTGCCGGCGGGCTGCCAGGAGGGCACGGTGCTGACGATGCGCGGCAAGGGCGCGCCGAGGCTCGGTCGCGGTGCGACCGGCAACGGCGACTTGCTCGTCACCGTCAACGTGGCGGTGCCCCGCGAGGTCAACGATGAGCAGAAGGCGGCGCTGGAAGCATTCCAGAAGGCTACGACCGAAGAGGTGAGGACATGGTAGACGACAAGGATCGGCCGCTGTACATGATCAGCGTGGCGGCGGAATTGGCGGGCGTCCATCCTCAAACCCTGCGCATCTACGAGCAGAAGGGCCTGGTGTCGCCCCAGCGCACGCGCGGCAACACGCGCATGTACTCCGAGGCAGATATCGAGCGCCTGCAGCTGATCAACGACTTGACCGATGAGGGCATCAACCTCGCCGGCGTCATCCGCATCCTGGATCTGAAGGGACGCCTGGACGACCGCGACGAGGAGCTCGACGCCCTGCACCGTCGGGTGCGCCGCTTGGCTGATCGCGTCCACGAGCTGGAAACGCGCGAAAGCGTGAACTCGCTCGTGAGCGACAACACCGCGATCGTCCTTCGGCGCTTGAAGTAGCGCGCAGTGCCCGGGTTGCCCGGGACGGCGCGCACCTGCTGATCGGGGCATCCCGATCGCAGAGGCGGCTGGAACCATCCGGCTGCCAAAGTAAGGAAACCTGCGGCCTGAGCCATCCGGCCGCACACGATACACCCGCGGCTGGCATGGGCCGGCCGCGACGACCAACGTCTTCATGAGGGAGAAGGAGGACGCATATGAGACTTGATAAATTGGCGCTTACCGCACAGGAGGCCCTGCAGTCCGCGATGAGCATCGCGGCCGACAAGGAAGCGGGCCAGGTCGAGCCGATCCATCTGCTCGACGCCCTGCTGTCGGCGGGCGAAAACAACATGAACGCCATCATCACGCGCATCGGCGCCGATCCGGCGGCCCTGCGCTCGCGCGTGGCCGAGGAAGAGGCCCGCATGCCCAAGGTGTCGGGCGGCGCCGGGTTCATGGGAACTGGCATGACCGCTCCGTCCCAGCAGTTCATCGCGCTGATCGACCAGTCGGTCAAGATCGCCGAGGGCCTGGGCGACTCGTACGCCACGAGCGAGCACATGCTCATCGCGCTGTCCGAGGACAAGGGCGTCGCCGGCAAGATCTTGAACGACGCCGGCGTCTCGCATAAGAACATCGAAGAGGCCTACAACGAGCTGCGCGGCGACACGCGCGTCACCGACGCTCAGACCAAGACCGAATTCGAGGTGCTCGAGCAGTACGGCCAGAACCTCACCCAGCAGGCCCGCGAGGGCAAGCTCGACCCGGTGATCGGCCGTTCCGAGGAGATCCGCCGCACCATTCAGGTGCTGAGCCGCCGCACCAAGAACAACCCGGTCCTGATCGGCGAGCCCGGCACCGGCAAGACGGCCATCGTCGAGGGCTTGGCCCAGCGCATCGTCGCCGGCGACGTGCCCTCGAGCCTGAAGGACCGCGAGCTGATCGCGCTCGACCTGCCGTCGATGCTGGCTGGCGCCAAGTACCGCGGCGAGTTCGAGGATCGCCTGAAGGCGGTCCTGCGCGAGGTCAAGGAATCGAACGGCGAGATCATCCTGTTCATCGACGAGCTCCACACGATCGTGGGCGCCGGCTCGACCGGCGACAGCTCGATGGACGCGGGCAACATGCTCAAGCCGGCGCTCGCGCGCGGTGAGCTGCATGCGATCGGCGCCACGACGCTCGACGAGTACCGCAAGTACATCGAGAAGGACGCGGCGCTCGAGCGTCGTTTCCAGCCCGTGCTCGTGACCGAGCCTTCGGTCGAAGACACGATCGCGATTCTGCGTGGCCTGAAGGAGAAGTACGAGATCCATCACGGCGTGCGCATCACGGACTCCGCGCTCGTCGCGGCGGCCGAGCTGTCGAACCGCTACATCTCCGACCGCTTCTTGCCTGACAAGGCCATCGACCTGATGGACGAGGCGGCCAGCCGCCTGCGCATCGAGATCGACAGCATGCCCGAGGAGGTGGACCTCGCCGAGCGCAAGCTGACCCAGATGCAGATCGAGGAGCAGGCGCTCATGAAGGAGACCGACGCCCCGAGCAAGGAGCGCCTCGAAGCGCTGCGCAAGGAGATCGCCTCTGCCAAGGAATCGCTCGATTCCCAGAAGGCCCTGTGGAAGAACGAGAAGGACGCGATCGTCAACGTCCAGCAGCTGAAGAGCGACATCGAGGCTGCCCAGCTCGACGAGGAGCGCGCCACCCGCGAGGGTGACCTGACCCGCGCCTCCGAGCTGCGCTACGGCACGATCCCGGCTTTGCAGCAGAAGCTGGCCGACGCCGAGGACGCGCTTGAGCGCCGTCAGCAAGACGGCGACGGCGCCATCCTCAAGGAGGAGGTCTCCGACGAGGAGATCGCCGAGGTCGTGTCCGCCTGGACCGGCATCCCGGTGACCAAGATGATGCAGGGCGAGATGGCCAAGCTCGTCGATCTGGAGGACAAGCTGCATGAGCGCGTCGTTGGCCAGGACCAGGCCGTCGCTGCCGTTGCCGGCGCGATCCGCCGCAACCGTGCGGGCCTGTCCGACCCGAATCGCCCGATCGGCAGCTTCCTGTTCCTGGGCCCGACGGGCGTCGGCAAGACCGAGCTCGCCAAGGCGCTGGCCGAGTACCTGTTCGACAGCGAGCGTGCGATGGTCCGCATCGACATGTCCGAGTACATGGAGAAATACTCCGTCGCGCGTCTGGTCGGTGCCCCTCCGGGATACGTGGGTTACGACGAGGGCGGTCAGCTGACCGAGGCCGTGCGCCGCAAGCCCTACAGCGTGGTCCTGCTCGACGAGATCGAGAAGGCGCACCCCGATGTGTTCAACATCCTGCTGCAGGTGCTTGACGACGGACGCCTGACCGATGGCCAAGGCCGTCTGGTCAGTTTCAAGAACGCGATCATCATCATGACGTCGAACGTGGGCTCCCAGTCCATTCGCGAGTACGCCAGCGAGGAAAACGAGATCGCCAACGACGTGCCGCGCGGCGAGTCGATGGGCAAGGTCATGGAAGACATGATGAGCTCCGACGTGAAGACGGCGGCAAAGCGCATGGCCGAGCTGTCGCAGCACATCAACGAGGCGCTCTCGACGACGTTCCGTCCTGAGTTCCTGAACCGTATCGACGACGTGATCACGTTCAACCCGCTGTCGATCGCGGCCATGGAGCCCATCGTGGGCCTGCAGCTTGCGGCGGTGCGCGAGCGTCTGGCCGATCGCCGCATCGAGCTGGTCGTGTCGCCGGCCGCTACCGAGCGCCTGGCCATCGACGGCTACGACCCGGTGTACGGCGCGCGTCCGCTGAAGCGCTTGATCCAGCGTGAGGTCACCGACCGCGTGGCAACCGAGATCATCGAGGGCCACATCGGCGACGGTGCGAAGGTCACGGTCGACCTCGATGCCGACGGCAACTACACCGCCACGGTGGAAAACCAAGGGGCACTTGCCGGCGACGCCCCGGCTCAGCTGGGCTCCGGCGAGGCTGCTGGCGGCGATGACGTCGTCAAGCAGGCGCAGGACATTCTCGACGGCTTCGACGACGACGAGTGGAAGAAGCTCTAAGGGCTGCGTGCGGGTGATCGTGCCCGCACCGGTCGCCCTGCGCGGGTGATCTGCCCGCGCAAGGTTGCCTGAACCTGCCACGCTGAACGGGTGCGGCGGCGCTCTCAAGCCCGTCGCGCCACGCCGGCGCTCCCGCGCTCAATTCGGCTTTGAAGGCCGCGTCTTCTTGCAAGGCGCGGCCTTTTTATCGTTGTATTAGAATGTCCCCCATGGATAAAGAGACCAAAGAACGCATGCGGGTTCCCCTGCTGGGCTTCGCGGCGGTGCTCGTCAGCATCGTGGCGTTCGTTTTCCTGCTTTATTTCATCACGATCGTCATCCGAATCCTCTTTGCGTTGGGGTAGCGATGGTCGAGTGCGCAAGTGAAACGATGCGTCGCGGCGGGCTTTCCTCGTCGCGTGAACGTGAGCGCGCAGCGCGCCTCGGGCGCTTGCGCCGACGCGTTGTGAGCGCGGCGCTGGGGACGGCGATGCGCTGATGTGGCAGCGGTTTTCCCTGTACGACGTGCGCGTGATCGCCCACTACTTAGGCGTGCTCGTCTCCTTCTTCGCCATCGCGATGCTCGTGCCCCTGGTCGTCGCCCTGCTGATGCACGAGTGGGAGCCCGCGACGCGCTATCTGCTCGCGGCGGGCGTGACGCTGATCATCGGCTCGGCGCTGCGCTTGTTGCGCGTCCAGCCGGGTCGTCTGAACCATCAGCAGGCGCTCGCCGTCACCGGCCTGTCGTGGATCGTCCTCGCCTTCATCGCGGCGTTGCCGCTGGCCCTGTGCGGCCACTACGGCTCGTACCTCGACGCGCTGTTCGAGGCGACTTCGGGCCTGACGACCACCGGTGCCACGATCGCGATCGACATCGAGCACATGTCGTACGCCGACCAGATGTGGCGCTTCGTGATGCACCTGCTCGGCGGTTTGGGGCTCATCGTCATCGCGCTGTCGCTCGGCCTGCTGGGCAAGTCGACCTCGGGTCTGTACTCGTCGGAGGGCCGAAGCGAGCACGTGCTGCCCAACATCGTCAACACCGTGCGCTTGATCAGCGGCATCACGATGATCATGGTCGCCGTCGCCGTCGCCATCATGTTCCTGATGTGCCTCGTGTCGGGCTTGGAGCCCCTGCGCGCGTTCTTCAATGCGCTGTGGGTGGGCATCTCGGCGTTCATGACCGGCGGCTTCGTGCCGACGAGCCAATCGTTGATGTACTACCACTCCTATCCGATGGAGCTGGCCTCGATGGTCCTCATGCTCCTCGGTGCGGTGAGCTTCGCCCTGTTCGTGAAGGCGAGCCGCGGCGAGACCGACAGCTTCTTCAAGGACTTCGAGATCCGCACCGGCTTCATCTGGCTGATCGTCGCCACGGCGATCATGATGTTCTCCCTGAGCGCATCCGGCGGGTTCGCCGATCTGCCGGCGCTGCTGCGCCGCGGCGTGTTCATGGTGGTGTCGGCGTCGACCACGACCGGCTTCCAGAACGTGACCAACAACCAGATGACCACCGTGTTCTCATCGGGTGCGTTTTTGGTGCTCGCGATGATCATGGCAGTCGGCGGTTCGTCGGGAAGCACCGCCGGCGGCATGAAGCTCTCGCGTCTGGGCCTGATCGCCAAGTCGTTCGTCTCCACCATCAAGGAGACGCTTGCACCGAAGTCGGCGCGGGTGTCGGTCACCTATTACCACCTGGGGCGCCAGGTGCTGACCACCGAGACCGCCAAGGCCGCCCTGACCGTCTCGGCGCTCTACGTGATTACCTATTTACTGGGTTCGCTGGTCGGCATCGCGCATGGCTACGACGCGCTGTCGGCGATCTTCGAGTCGGTGGCGATGGCGTCGAACGGCGGCCTGAGCTCCGGCATCACCTGCCATGGCATGCCGGTGGGCCTCGAGATCACCTACATCATCGAGATGTGGGCCGGCCGTCTGGAATTCGTCACGCTGATCGCGCTGATCATGAAGATCCTCGTGTCGCTCAAACCTCGGCTGCGAGGGGCTGAGCGCGCATGAGGCTGATCGCGGGGAAAAGAGGGCTTGCGGCGCTGTGCGCGACCGCGCTGGCGCTGGTGCTGGCGTGCACGGTTGCGGTGCCGCGCGCGTGGGCCGACGACGATGCGGACGACGGCCAGTCGACGGCGCACAACCAGGTCTACGTCAATCAGCTCGTCGACAGCTCGTTTCTGTACGAGACGTCGATCGCCGACCTTGCCGAGGCCGACTCCTATTACGAGGGCCAGACCGTGATGGTCAAGGGCGAAGTGGTGGGAGACCAGGTCAACGACGAGAACGATCCCAACCTGTGCTGGATCACGCTGCAGGATAAAGAGGAGATCCGCAGCGTGGTGGCGGTGCTCATGACCAAGGACCAGGCCAAATCGATCGACACGTTCGGCGCCTACGGCCGCACCGGCACCACGATGCAGGTGCGCGGCATCTTCCACCTTGAATGCGACGACCACCAGGGCATGTCGGACATCCATGCCGAGGAGGTGTCGGCGATCGCGCAGGGGCAGACCGATGACGACGAGATCAATCCCCGCCTGCTGAGCTTCGGGGTACTGTCGGTCGCGGTCGGCTTGATCCTGTTCGGCGTGTACCACTATCGACGGGAGAAGATGCTGTGAGCGAGGCGCAGTCTGATCAGGAGCGGGTGCGCGGCATCGTGGTCAAATTGGATCGCGGGTTTCCGCTCGTGCGCATCGACGGGACCGGCGAGGAGCTGCGCTGCGAGCACGCCACGGCGCTGGTGAAGGGCAGCGACGCGCGCGCCGTCGTCGGCGATCGCGTCGTGGTGGTGCTGCCGCCGTCGCACGACAAGGGCATCATCGACCAGACATTGCCGCGCACCTCGACGTTCGTGCGCAAGGACCCCACCGAGCGCGCGCTCGCGCAGACGCTCGCCGCCAACTTCGATCTGGTCTTGGTCGCGCAGCCCATCGAGGAGATCAACGTGCGTCGCCTGGAGCGCGAGCTGGTGCTGGCGCATGAGACGGGCGTCGAAGTGGCGGTCGTGCTGACGAAGGCCGATTTGATGGCGTCGCCGGATGAGGTGGACGTCGTGCGCCGCCGGATCGACGGGTTCATCGGCGATGACGCGCTGATCGTCGTGTCGGACAAGGATCCTTCCTCGGTCGACGGGCTGGCGCACCTGATCGCAGACGGGGATCGCACCGCCGTGCTCATCGGGCGCTCGGGCGTGGGCAAATCGAGCCTGGTGAACATGCTGGTCGGCCATGACCTGCAGGCCACGACGCCGGTGCGCGGGGACGGCAAGGGGCGCCACACCACCGTCTCGCGCGAGATCATCGAGCTGCCGGCCGGCGGGCGGATCATCGACATGCCGGGCGTGCGCGGGCTGGGGCTGTGGGATGCCGACGAGGGCATCGGTGCGGCTTTCCCCGACGTGGCGGAGTTGGCGCAGGAGTGCCGCTTTCGCGACTGCACCCACGTCAACGAGCCGGGCTGCGCGGTGCGCGCCGCGGTCGAGGCCGGCGCGCTGTCGGCGTCGCGGCTGGAGTCGTACGTGCGCCTGCGCGAGGAGAGCGAGCAGGTGAAGACGCGCCGCGAGGAGGCCGAGCGCATCCGCACGAGACGTGGCCATCCCCGTCGCCGGCGCTAGCGGCACGCGCGCTGCGGGCGAGGCGTGCATCGTCGCGGCTGGCTCTGCCGAGGGCCCGCCGGCGCTAGCGGCACGCGCGCTGTGGGGGTATCGCGCGGCGTGCGCGACCGCTCGGGAGCCCCTCTCAAACTGCGTTACAATACTGGTCGAATACATTACGTGCAGACGCTCGCGCACGCGGGCTCTGGTGGAGGACCGTTATGAATCCCGCCCTAATCATCCCTACGTTCCACACGCCGCCGTCGCGCCGTCGCGCTGAGGCGTCGAGTCTCTACGATCACCCCACGCCCCTCAACATGAAGGGCCAGCTGTCGCGTTGCTTGGACTCCTTGCAAAAGGTGCGCGGCTTGGGCCAGATCATCATCCTGGTCGCCGCCGAGGGCGGCGTTGAGGCGCAGGCTGCCGCCAAGGTGCAAGACATCGTCAACGGCTACCCGCAGATGCATACGCTCGTCATCGCCCAGGAAGAGGCATCGATCGTTCAGCGTCGCCTCGAGCAGTTGGGCTTCGGCGACCAGGCAGACGCCATCGGGCTGACCGGCTACTCGGCGATCCGCAACCTCGGCCTGGTGGTGGCAGAGGTACTCGGCTTCGATTTGGTCGTGTTCATCGACGACGATGAGGTGGTCGAGGACGAGGCCTTCCTCGAGAAGGCGGTCTACGGCCTGGGCAAGCTCACGAAGAAGGGCATCCCAATCCTTGCCAAGTCCGGCTACTACTTCAACAGCGAGGGCACGTACTACTCGCTGAGCCAAAACCGCTGGTACAACCACTGGTGGCAGCAGGGTCGCGCGTTCAACAACTGGATCACCAAGGCGATGGCCGGCCCGCGCCTGTCGCGTTCGAACCACGTGCGCGGCGGCTGCTTGGCGCTGCATCGCGAGACGTATCGCCGTCTGAGCTTCGACCCGTGGATCATGCGCGGCGAGGACATGGATTACCTGCTTGACCTGCGCATGTACGGCTCTGACATCTGGTTCGACAACCAGTGGTCCCTTAGCCACCTACCTCCGCGCGACCGCCATGAGGGTCATCGCTTCTACCGTGACATCTTCCGCTGGGTCTACGAGTACCACAAGATCGAGTTCAGCCGTGCGCAGATCGATCTGTTGCAGATCAAGCCGAGCTCTCTGATGCCGTACCCGGGGCCGTTCTTGGAGCCGGGCATCGAGAAGCGCATCAGGAAGACGGCGTTTCTGCGTTCGCTCGTCCGTCCCGACAAGCGCAAGTACCGCGAGGGTGCGCGCGTCGCGACCGGCGAGGCGGTCGAGTACGCGCAGGAGCACTGCATGAAGTACTTCGAGTTCCAGTACACCTGGGGCGACATCATGGCGCGCATGGAAAGCGACGGCGGTCTGCGCCAGGCGCTCGTGCAGGCGGCCATTGCGCGCCAGGCGGGCGAGGCGGTCGTGGTCGAGGACGCGGCGACGTTTGCCGCCGACACCCAAGCTGCGCCGGAGGCGCTTGAGAACCGCTGGGCGAACGTCGACCCGGGCATGACGGCCGAGATCCGCCTCAACCTGTCCGACGACGAATAGCGCCGAGGCCTGCTGAATGGAAAGTTTCATCGCAGCTGCGCTGATCGGCGTTGTGGTCGGGGTTCTCTCGGGGCTCCTCGGTATCGGCGGCGGCACGCTGATGGTGCCGATCTTTCGCTTGGGCTTCGGGCTGAGCGCGTTTTCGGCGACGGCGACCTCGCTTTTCACGATCGTGCCGACCTCGCTCGTGGGCTTCGTCACCCACATCAAGCACAAGACCTGCATTCCCAAGCTGGGGCTGATCTGCGGTCTTGCCGGCGCGTGCATGAGTCCGGTGGGCGTGTATTTGGCCAACATCTCGCCGGCATGGCTCGTGATGTTGGCGGCGTCGCTGATCGTGGGCTACTCGTCGTACACGATGTTCAAGAAGGCCGCTCGCATGCCTAAGACCCCGCCGGTGGCGGGCACGGATCTGGAGCCGGCCGTCGAAGCGGCGGCTGCCGCTGAGCAAGAGGCCCTGCCGGCGTTCGAGTTCACGCGCCGCCGCGTGCTGATCGCGATCGGCATCGGCCTGCTCGCCGGGCTGGCGTCGGGCTACGTCGGCGTCGGAGGCGGCTTCATCATGGTGCCGCTGTTCCTGTCGCTGCTCGGCGTGGTGATGCGCCAGGCGTCCGGCACGTCGCTCGTTGCCGTGACGATTCTAGCTATCCCGGGCGTCGTTGAGCAGGGATTTATCGGCAATATCGATTATTTGGCGGGCATCGCCATGGCGGTCGGCAGCATCCCCGGTGCTATCCTAGGTGCCAACCTGATCCGCCGCGTTCCGGAGCGTCAGCTGCGCTTCATCTTCGGCGGATTTCTGCTGGTGTCGGCGGTCGTCCTGCTGATCAACGAGTTGGCACCGCTGCTTGGAATGTAATCTCATCGCGATAGGTGCCCATGAACGTCGACCGCCATAACCTCGCCACGTTTTTCGAGATCATCTGCTTGTGCCTTGCCTTGGCGAGCGGCTGCGTGCTGGGATGGGCGATGTTCGGGCCTGCGGGCAACTATTTCGTGCTGGTGGCATCCGGCGCGCTGTTCACGCTGTTTTTGCTGATCACGATCGCGCTGATCCTCGACCCCGACCGCATTCGCGCCAGCCAATCCATGTCGGTGCTCGATTTGGCGGCCGACACGCTGGCCGCGATGCAGGGCGGCTTCAACAAGGAGAGCGCGCAGCATGTGTGCGAGGTTTTGCTGCCGTCGCTGTCGGCGTCGGCGGTCGCCATCACCGACCGCGAGGTGGTGCTGGGGTACTACGGCGCCGGCTACGAGGAGCTCGGCGAGGCCGGCGGCCCGATCCACACCGCGGGCACGCGGCGCGTGATCGCCGACGGCAAGACGCGCGTGCTCAAGACGCAGGCCGAGGTGGGCTTGCCGGTGCCGGTGCGCAACATCTGCGCGGCCATCATCGTGCCGCTGCGCGTTGGGCGCACGATCCAGGGCACGCTCAAGTTCTACTACTCGTCGCCGCGCCGCATCAGTGAGACGCAGGTGCCCATCGCCGAGGGCTTCGGCCAGCTGCTATCCACGCAGATCGCCGCGATGGAGCTCGAAGAGCAGAAGAAACTCGCGGCGAGCATGGAGCTCAAGGCGCTGCAAAGCCAGATCAACCCCCATTTCCTGTTCAACATCATCAACACGATGGCCTCGCTCGTGCGCACCGACCCCAACAAGGCGCGCGTCATGCTGCGCGAGTTCGCGGTGTTCTATCGCCAGACGCTCGAGAACAGCTCCGATCTGATCCCGCTGTCGCGCGAGGTGGAGCAGACGGTGCGCTACCTGTCGCTTGAGCAGGCGCGGTTCGGCGAAGATCGCCTGGCGGTCGAAGTGAACGTGGACGACGACCTGATGCCGCTGCTCGTTCCCGCCTTCATGGTGCAGCCGCTGGTCGAAAACGCCGTCAAGCACGCTATGCCGGCCGAGGGCAAGCTGACGATCGGGATCGGCGCCGAGCGGGTCGGTGACGACGTGATGCTGCACGTGTGCGACGACGGCATCGGCATGAAGCCCGAGGCGCTGCGCAACATCCTGACGCCGCGCTCCGAGACCGGGCTGGGCATCGCGGTGAAGAACATCAACGACCGCCTGCGCGGCTACTACGGCGAGCAGGCGCGCATGGACGTGAAGAGCAAGCTGGGCGAAGGCACTCAGGTGACGCTGCTGCTGTCGGGCGCCGCCTCTTCCGGGCACGAGGAGTAGGCGGTCGGCGAGGGCGCGCTGCCGCCTTGCTCGCCCATCCCATCCCGCCTTTTCCCGCTGTCGACATGCGCGCGCCCTGCGCCGCGCCGCGTGCCCGCACTGCTTTCGTCACGCTAAGCATTTGTCGCCGCATTCCCCGTCCCCTTCGCCCGTCCTCGACAGGTGCGCCTTGTCGTTTTGCTCGCCCATCCCGCTCCGCCCATAACGTGCGCGCCGCTCTCCCTCTTCCACCTTTCCCTCCGCCCTTGGCACCCCTCCTCTTCGCTTTCCGCCCGCCCATGGCGTGCGCACGGAAGCCCTGATCGTGAGTGGGATACGGGCTGTGACAAGGTTTTCTGACGGAATCAGCCCATTTCGTCCAAGTGCTTTATAATGACTGATACTTATGGAATTGTTGAAAGAGGAGGTCGTGTTGCTGAAGGCAATTATTGTCGACGATGAGGCACCGGCACGCTCTGAGTTGCGTTTTTTGCTGAGCGAGTTGAATCAGACCGAGGTCGTAGCCGAGGCTGCCAGCGTTCGCGAGGCCATTGAGAAGTTCAAGGAATACCCCTGCGATGTGGTGTTCCTCGATATCAACATGCCTGAGGCCACCGGCATCCAGCTTGCCGACGCCCTGCAGCATCTGAAGTATCCGCCCGCCGTCGTCTTCGTGACGGCGTACAGCGAGTTCGCGCTCGACGCCTTCAAGGTGAATGCGATCGACTACCTGGTCAAGCCGGTCGAGACCGAGCGCCTGGCCCATGCGCTGGCTCGCGTGCGCGAGCACGTCATGCTGCATGCCAAGGCCCAGAAGGCCGAGCGCATACCGGTTGAAAAGGGCGGCAAGAAGATCCTGATCAACATCGACGACATCCGCTTCATCATGGCGCGCGACGATTACGCGTATCTGCAGACGGGCGTCGATCGCTTCTTCTCCACGGTGAGCTTGGCTCAGCTGGAGAAGACTCTCGATGGCCATGGGTTCTTTCGCGTGCACCGCGGCTACTTGGTGAACCTGGCCCTGATCAAGGAGGTCGAGCCCCAGTCCGGTGGCACCCTCCTGCTCACGCTCGACGGTGTGGACGAGAAGATCCCGGTGTCGAGGCGCCGTGTGTCCTCTCTGAAAAAGGCGCTTGGCCTGTAAGCTGCGCATATCAATGAAAAAAGATGGCCCGAAGGTAAACCTTCGGGCCATCTTGTTTTTCGCGGGTCGTCGCGCTCGCAGTTATCGGGTGCGCTGCCGCGTGATGGGTGTCGGATGATCATCCGGTGCGCTGTTTTGGCCTAGTTTTGCAGAATTAGGTCGATCGGCAACGATCTGCGGTAGAAATCAGGTCGTTAGGCTGCCGCAACGGGTCATTCGGCAGTGCCGGGGAAGGTCCTGGCGCTTTTCCCCGCAGATAATTCGTCACGCATCGTTGCCGATCGAACGGATTCTGCACGCAAGCGTACTTTTGCCGCACTGAATGACCGCGGCGCCTTTGGTGCTGTGCGCCGACGGCGTGCGCGGGTGGCTCACTGCAGGTTTTCAGGCCCTCGGTGGCAGAAAAAACCAGATGTAGGGGATCGGCTTCGCTCCGACGGCATCCCGTGGTTGCAAAAGGCCTGATGGCGGAAGCCTGGGATGCGGGGTGCGGCCTCTATTTCGCGTTTCGCGCAAGCTCAGTCACTAATATCTGGCATTATGTGCCACAGACCCGCGATTTTTCTGCAGTGCCATGGCAGGAAGCGGGCTTTGTGGCCGAGGCGGAAGGACTGGTATGTGCGCACAACGCGATGTGGTGTTGTTTGACTTGGACGGCACGGTGCTCGACACGCATGACGCGATCTTGGAGAGCTTGCGCTATGCGACGCGCGTGGTGTTGGGCGCGCCGCTGCCGGACGAGGTGCTCGTGGCCAAGGTCGGCCAACCCCTGGCGACTCAGATGCGCACGTTCGCGCCCGATCCGGAGGTTGCCGAGGAACTGCTGCGGGTGTATCGCGCCAACAACGAGCAGGACCTCAACGTGCACATCGAGCCGTTTCCTGGGATCGAGCAGGTCTTCTCGGCGCTTCGCGCTGAGGGATTCACGGTGGGCGTGGTCACGTCAAAGCGCCACGCGTTGGCTGAGAGCAGCCTGATCCATTTTGGTTTGCGCGACTATCTTGCTTGCGTCAACGGCATGGAAGACAGCGCAGGGCACAAGCCCGATCCCGATCCTCTGATTCAGGTCGCACAGGATTTGGAGGTGCCGCTCGACCGGTGCCTGTACATCGGCGACAGCCCCTATGATCTGCAGGCGGCTCGCGCCGCGGGCATCCCGAGTATCGGGGTGACCTGGGGCAAGTTCTTCTCTCGCGCAGTGTTGGAGCCCGAGCGCCCGCAGCGCCTGATCGACTCGATGGATGAGCTTTTGCCTGCGATCCGCGACGTGGCCGCCAACGGCTGATCGAGCGCGACGCCCCGTGCCCGGTGACGGCAGGCGCCAAGCAGCAATCGTAATTGATAAGCAATGTGGCTGATTGCAGGGAGGATGATCGGCTATGGGGATAAGGTTCAGAAAGACCATTTCTCTTGGCAAGGGAGCGAGGGTCAACATTAGCAAGTCCGGCCCGAGCTTGAGCCTTGGCCCGCGGGGCGCTTCCGTCAGCGTCGGAAAACGGGGGACGTACGTCAATCTCGGAATTCCGGGCACGGGTGTTTCCATGAGGACCAAAGTGGGAGGTTCGAGTGGACGGCGTCCGAGAAAGCCGAGCGGCCGAAGCAGCAATTCTGTACCGGTGAAGAAGGCTTCCGCCTCTTCATCGGGTGGTGGTCGGATAGTCAATGATCGCCCTGTGGGGGTTCGTCTATCGAAAGCGGGGGAGTTCGTTTTCGTTGATGGGAAAACAGGCGTAGTGATCGATGATGGAGATTCGATTCGTGCTCTGAAGAGGCGTTCCGATGTCAAAGAGAAGATGGCCTCTCTCAAAAAGGCGCAGAGAAGCATCTGGCATGGAATTCAAGAAAAGTCCGACGAGGCAAGTCGAGAATTCGTCGACATTTATAAGCTGTCCCCTCAGCTTGTTTCTGCTGAGTCATTAATGGGCACGCTTTCGTCTCTTCGCCAGGAAACATATGTGCGACGCCCGTTTCCCGATCCAATACCGACAAGGGAAGACGTACGCCGACTGCTGTATGCACAGGCTGAGCAAGTGGTTAAAGGGCTGTTCGGGAAAAGCAAGAAAATGGACGAATTCGTCAGCTCTAATTTCGCTTCCTACTCGACTGCTGTCGTGGCTAACTGGGACGCGAGGCGGCTTGCTTTCGAGAAAAGCGAGGATGAAGCCGAAGCCAACGCAAATGCCTTGTTTGCTGAAGACTATGAGCGTAAGAGAAAGAGCATAGAGCAGAGGCTCGTGGATGATGACGGTGTTGTTGTGGGCTTGGTTGAGGAATGGCTTACTGGTTTGACCATTCCTGCAGAGGTAAGCGCCAGCATTGATTATTCGGGCGGAGTTCTTTTCCTTGACCTTGACTTGCCTGAAATTGAGGATCTACCGCCTACTACGACGAAGCAACTGAAGTCGGGCCAGGTGAAGGTGGTAAATAAGTCTCAGAAGCAGCTGAAAGAGGAGTATGCAACGTGCGTCACGGGGCTTGCGTTCTTTATTGCTTCTAGCCTGCTCAACCTCAACGTGAACATCTCGGAGGTATGGATTTCGGGGTATACGCAACGCCGCAATAAAGAGGGCGATATCGTCGATGAGTGCATATACTCAGTGAAGTTTCCGCGCGAGCGCTTTGAGCATCTGGTCATTAAGGATCCGATTGCTTCCTTTGATGACTTCGAGAGTCGGATGAAGCTCAGCAGCGCCTATACGTTTGGGAAAATCAAGCCGTATGGGCCATCTGAAACGTAGGTTTGCTGCAGTTCCCGCTGTTTCGGCCTGCATCCCCGGTGAGGGGGACGCAGGCCGAAATCGATACGGCGATCAGCGCGCGCTTTACGCCACGCCGGCCTTTTCGAAGTGCTTCTTCAGCAGCTTCCGGGCGATCAGCGACCCGACGAGGGCGCAGACGGCCGTCACGCAGAGCATGAGCGCGACGAACCAGGGCGTCGACATCGAGGTGAGCGTCGCGAGGTAGGCATCGCCATAAAGGCTCCCGTAGCTGGTGATCGTCTGCTGGGAGAAGAACAGGAGCGGAACGTACATACCGCCGAACGCCGTCGCCACCGCATTGATCGTCCAGCTTGCGGTGAGCACCTTCAGGTTCGTGGCGCCCCAAGCTTTCGTCATGAGCAGACACGCGATGGCGGCAACGAGGCAGCAGATCATGTTGGGGATGTACAGGCTGTTCAGCGACATGGCCTCCAGATAGATGAAGAGCATCCACGGGCTGCGCGTCCGGACGCCCACCAAAAAGAAGGTGATGCCCGCCAGCACTGCCCACAGGGGGCAGACGAGCACCATCGTGTACGGCGTCAGGGACAAGAGCGCGCAGATGAGGTAGATCACATAGGAGCAGACCACCATCAGCGCAGTGGTGGCCAGATCCTTCATTTGAAACGGCTTGGTGGTGTCTTTCGACATGGGAAACTCCCTTCGTTATGAGCTCGTCATCATCCCTGACGCGAGCAGTCCGACTATGGTTGCGTAGGCCGCGACGAGCACGAGGCACGCCACGAGGTCGCGGGCGGTGAGCCTCACGACGAGGTAGCTGGTTTTCTGACAGGGGCAGTTGATGCCGCGCGTCTCGGCCGAAGCGGCGAGCTCAGTCGACGTCATGAGCGCGCGCATGATGAGCGGCACGACGAATCCCTCGTACACGAGCGCGGGATGGCGGACGAGGCGCAGCGGCGTCACGCCGACGGCGCGCGTTCGCATGCCCTGAGCGATAGATTGGACATCCTGTTGGAACGAGGGGATGAACCGCAGCATCACGGCGATGGCAATCACGAGCTCCTGGGGCAGCCGCATGGCGCGCAGGGCGGTGACGAGCGCGGTCGTCTCGGTCGTGGCGAACATCGTGGCAGCCGCGAGCACGATGACGAGGATGCGCATGAAGAGAAAGTAGATGATCGAGGCGAAGACGAGCGGAACTACCTGAGCGAGTGCGAAGAGGGCAGCCCATGCTGCCGCTGAGGCGAGCGCGATGTCCGGGCGGCCGACCACGAGGGCGAAGAGCATTCCCACGAGCAGGAGAGACAGGCTTGCGAGCTGTCCTGGCAGCGCGAAGGCGAGCGTGGAAACCACGAGGACGTTCAGCAGCTTGACGCGCGGATCGAGGGCAAGCCCCCACGCGGTGGTCGCAGCCCTGTTCATGCGATCGCCTCCTCGTGTGCGATGCCCTCCATGCGCGCACGCACCTCGTGCACGTCGGCGTCGGATGCGAGCGTCGTCTCGTGTGCGATCGCGCCGTCGTCCATGACCAGCACCCGGTCGGCCGCAAGCGCAATGAACTCGATGTCGTGCGTGATCGCGAGCACGCAGCGGCCTTCATCTCTCATGACGTCGACTGCTTGGGCGCAGGCCGCCATGCTCTCTCGGTCCAAGCCGCTCGTCGGCTCGTCAAGGATCACCAGGGGCTTTTCCGAGACGAGCGCGGCGGCGATCGTCACGCGCTGTTTCTGTCCGCCGGACAACGCTTGCGGGTGATGGTCCCTGAGCGATGAGAGTCCGAGTAGCGCCATGGCCTCATCGGCACGGGCGGTGCTTTGCTGGTCGTCCTCGTGCCCGAGCGTCAACTCGGCCCACACGCTGTCCGTGTAGAGCTGGTAGTCGGCCTCTTGCATCACGAAGTACGAGGCGTCCGAGCGCCCGCGTCGCCGCACCCGGCGTCCGTCCACGGCGAATCGCCCCTGACGGCAAGGCACGAGCCCGGCGATGATCTTGCCGAGCGTCGTCTTGCCGCAGCCGTTTCTGCCCACGAGCGCAACCACCTCGCCTCGTCGCAGCGAGAGCGAGAGATCGCGGATGATCGGCTGCGTGCGGGGAGGGGCGAAGCGCACGTGTTCCGCCGTGAAGAGGGGTGCGGCGGCGGTTGCGGCGTTGTGGGTTGTGGCGTCGCCCGCGGTGTCCGCTGTCGCGCGCGCTGCGTCGCGCGTGCCGCTGCCGCCGTCGCCCGCGGCATCGCCGCCGTCGCCCGCCTGAGCTGCGGCGCGGTGCGTTTCCAGGCGCACTCGCCCCAGGTCGAGCTCGCGTAACCCGCGCCGTCGCAGTTCAGCTGGCGAGAGGCGGCGCAGTTCGGTGGCAGAGAACTCCTCGGCCAGGCGGCCGTCTCGGATATACAGTACGCGATCGGCCAGGTCGGCGAGGTAGGAGAGGCGGTGCTCGGACGCGACGATGGTTTTGCCCGCCTCCTTCAGCTGGGCGAGCAGCGTGCGCATCCGGTCGATGGAGGCCAGGTCGAGGTTGGCCGACGGCTCGTCCAGGACGTACAGGTCGGGCCGCATCGTCCACGCGCCGGCAAAGGCCACCTTCTGTCGCTCGCCGCTGGAGAGGTCGAAAACGCTGCGGTTCTCAAGCCCCGCAAGCCCGCCCGCCGCAAACGCGGCATCTACCCGCCTGACGATCTCGTCGTGCGGGACCCCGTAGTTCTCGCAGGCAAACGCCGCCTCGCATGAGCTGTTGGTGGTGAAGAATTGGCTGCGGGGATCCTGGAAGATCGAGGCGCACCGCTGGCCCACCTCCCAGGGAGCCATCTTGCGTGCATCGTGGCCGAACAGCTCGTCGATGCCCGTCAGCTCGCCGGGGAAGAAGCGGGGGATCAGTCCGTTCAAGCACCGGATGAGCGTCGTCTTGCCGCAGCCGCTCGGGCCGGTGAGCACCACGAACTCGCCTGCGCGCACGGTGCAGCTCACTTCCTGCAGGCTTGTGGCGGTGCGCCCTTCGTAGCGAAAGCTCACGTCTGCCAGCCGGCAGATCGGCTTCGTATCGTTGGCGGATGCTCTCGGCGCTTCCTTCTCTGTCATGACCCCCTCCTTGATTCCCAAAAGTTAGCTTTGTCTTACTTGAATGCCGCGGTTTCCCTTTCCCACGAGGCGCGTTGCCTCATTTGACCGCGGGGGAGCCTCCGATGCCGAGCAGCCCGTACCAACCGTGGTGCTCGAAGATGACGATGCTTCTCAGGTAGGCGCGCGCCGTGTCGGGTGCGATGTCGTGCCGCACGCATTCGCAGATCGACTCGATGAAGGCTCGGGCGAGCATGTGAAGCTCCATCCGCCCGGGGCGATAGGTGGCGATGCCGAGCTCGATGAGGTGGTCTGCGTAGGCCTCGTACGAGTCGGTGTACGAGTCGACGATGTGTTCCATCGTGTCCTCGTAGGGCGAGCCGTCGGCGCAGCAGAGGAGGAGCTTGAACGCCACCGCTTGCTCGTGCATCGCGCCGAGGACCTGCATGACGCCGTCTAAGGATCGCTGGATGGCCGCCGCGGACAACATGTCTGTGGCCGGGTACGCCTCGTCGGCCTCTGCGGCGACGGTGCGCGCCGTCGCGATGACGTCGAACGCGGGTTGAATGAGCTGCTGGAACAACCCTTCCTTGCTCTGAAAATGCCGATAGATCGCACCGGTGGTGACCTCGGTGTTCCGAGCGATGTCGCGCAGGTTCGCCTTTGTGAATCCCTTGTCGAGGAATTCACGCGCTGCGCAGGCGAGGATGCGCTCCCGGGTGAGTTCGGCGGAGGAAGGCATGGGTTCCCTTCTGATGGGTTCTCTCCTGATAACAATGTTATCTTTTGCATCAGGGTTGCCAGTACGAGGAAAGAAGTCAATCAGATCGGATGAGCGGTGTCTAAGCGAGGGTGAGCGGTTCGCGGGTGGCGCGAACGTGCGCGCGGGGGAGAGCCGCAGGCGGCGTGAGCAAAGGGAGCGAAGAGCGCGCGCAAGGCGCAGCTACGGGTGCGGAGCGCGTGGCCCGCACCCGGTGCATCCGTGCGTCGGCGAGGGTGGCGCATGGGCTTGCCGCAGTGCGGCGCGAGGGCTAGCATGGGGCCGAAAACGGATGGAGGCGTCGTGATGGTTGACGATAAGGCGGAATGCTCGGGCAAGTCGGAAGGCGACGCGTCGGGAGAGGCTGAGCCGCGCCGCGATCTGCGGGTGCGCTTCATCATCCATGAGCCGTTCGAGGCGCCGGGCGCGTACGCGCAGTGGGCGCACGCGCACGGGTACGCCGTGTCGTACACGCGCCTGTACGCGGGCGATGCGCTGCCGGCGGGCCCCGAGGGCATCGACCTGCTGATCGTGATGGGCGGCCCGCAGTCGCCTTCCACTACGCAAAAGGAATGCCCGTACTTCGACGCCGCCGCCGAAGAGCGCCTGATGCGCGCCTGCGCGGCTGCCGGCGCGTCGGTCGTGGGCGTGTGCCTCGGCGCGCAGCTGCTGGGCGAGGCCTATGGCGCGGCGTGCACGCGCAGCCCTGAGCGTGAGATCGGCCTGTTCCCGATCGAGCTCACGCCGGCAGGCCACGATGATCCGCTGCTTGCCGACCTTGACGACGGGCTGTGGGTCGGGCACTGGCACGGCGACATGCCCGGCGTGACGGCACAGGCGCAGGTCCTGGCGACGAGCGAAGGCTGCCCGCGCCAGATCATCCGCTACGCCGATCGCGTTTACGGCTTTCAGTGCCACCTGGAGTTCACCGAAGATTCGATTCGCGACATCGTCGCCGCGTCGACCGATGAGCTCGCCCGGTTCGGCACGCGCCCGTACGTGCAGGCGGCGTGGCAGCTCCTCTCCAACGACTACTATCCGGCAAACGAGGCGCTGTTCGGGTTCCTCGATCGCTTGGCTGCCGTGACGCCTGCTCACTCGGCGTAGCGCTCGTCTTGCAGAGCCGCGCAGAGGCGGCGGGCGGTGCCGCGGGCGCCTGCCCACGCACGCCGCGGAGCGCCCTCTTTTCGCCTTCCGCCTCGAAGGGATCTGGCATATCCCGAGTGATACAATGCGGGCATCTGATAAACCGCATCCAAAGGACGAACATGAGCACTTCTTCCAACACCACGCCGCTGGTCGGCATCATCATGGGTTCCGAGTCCGACATGCCCACCATGGAGGCATGCATGAAACAGCTCGATGAGCTGGGCGTTCCGTATGAGGTCAAGGTCGCAAGCGCGCACCGCAAGCCCGCCGTCGTCCACGAGTGGGCCGGCACGGCAGCAGAGCGCGGCATCCGCGTGATCGTCGCCGCCGCGGGCAAGGCCGCGCACCTCGGCGGCGTCGTGGCCGCCTACACCCCGCTGCCCGTGATCGCCGTCCCGATGAAGACGAGCGATTTGGGCGGGTTGGACTCGCTGCTTTCCATGGTCCAGATGCCCTCCGGCGTCCCGGTGGCGACGGTGGCGATCAACGGCGCGAAGAACGCGGCCATCCTCGCCGTTCAGATGCTGGGCACGGGCGATGAGGCCATGCGCGCCAAGATCGAGAAGCTCAAGGCTGACATGGCCCAGGCCTAGCGGGTCTCCCTATGGCAAAAGAATTCCTGACGGGCAACGAGGCCTTTGCCCATGCTGCTCTCGAGGCGGGCGTGCGGGTGTGCGCCGGCTATCCCGGCACGCCGTCGTCCGAGGTCATCGAGACGGTGGCGAAGATGCACGCGGCAGGTCGCGCGCATGGCGTGCACGTTGAGTGGTCCACGAACGAGAAGGCCGCGCTCGAGCTGTTGGCCGGCGCCGCCTATGCGGGCGCGCGCACGCTCTACACCTGCAAGCAGGTGGGCCTCAACGTGGCGAGCGATGCGCTCATGTCGCTCAACTACGTCGGCGTGAAGGGCGGCACGGTCCTCTACGTCGCCGACGACCCCGGCCCCATCTCCTCCCAAACCGAGCAGGACACGCGCCGCTTCGCCGCGTTCGCGAAGGTGCCGGTCTTCGACCCGGCCACGCCTGAGCAGGGCTGCGCCATGATGAAAGCGGCGTTCGATTTGTCGGAGCGGTACCAGACGCCTGCCATCGTGCGGCCGACGACGCGCATCTGCCATGCGAGCACGTTTTTCGACGTGGCGGAAGAGACGCAGGCGCGCGAGCCGGAAGGGTTCGAGCGCGATTCTCGCTGGGTGATCTTCCCGAAGCGCGCCTATGCTGCGCATGGCGAGATCAACGAGCGCCTGCCGCTGATCGCCGATGAATTCTCGACAGGCGAGCTGGCGCGATTCAACCCGATCGACGAGGTTGCGCCGGCGGTCGTGGCGGCAACCGACGGAGCTGCCTGCGCCGCGCCGGCGCTCGGTATCGTCGCTGGCGGCGTGTCGTATGCGTATACGTGCGAGGCCTTGCGGGTGCTTGAGGCGGAGGCCGCGGCGGGCACGCTGCTGCCGGTTGCAAGCGCTGCGGGCGCTGATGCGGCACCGGTGCGCGCGTTGCCGGCGTATCGCCTCATGCAGGTGGGCACGCCGTATCCGTTCCCGGCACAGCGCGCGGCCTCGTTTGCGGACGGGCTTGAGCGCGTGATCGTCTTCGAGGAGCTCGACCATGTGCTCGAAGACGAGATGCTGCGCCTGGCGGGCCGCACCCATGCCGCCTACGAGGTGCTCGGCAAGACGACGGGCGATACGCTCGATCGCGGTGAGAACAGCATCGACGCGATCGCTGGTGCCCTGCGCTCCTTCTTCGGGGTGCGCCTGGCCGCTGCTGGTGGTGGCGCTGACGTCGCCGCTGACGTCGCCGCGCCCCAGCTCATCGCCCCCATTGAGCCGCCTGCCCGACCGCCGCTGCTCTGCCCAGGCTGCCCGCATCGTGGCTCGTTCTACGCCGTGAAAGTGGCGCTCGGCCGGCGCACCAACGGGGTGTTCTGCGGCGACATCGGTTGCTACACCCTCGGCAACGCCCAGCCCCTCGACGCGGTCGACACCTGCCTGTGCATGGGCGCCGGCATCACGGTCGCGCAGGGCTTCAGCGTGGTGGAGCCGGGCAAGAAGGCGCTCGCGTTCGTGGGCGACTCGACGTTTTTCGCCAGCGGCATGACCGGCGTGGCCAATGCGGTCTACAACCAGCACGACATCACGATCGTGGTACTCGACAACGCGACGACGGCCATGACGGGCTCGCAGCCCCATCCCGGCACCGGCGTGACGCTGATGGGGCCCAAGACCGAGCCGATCTCCATCGAGGCAGTGCTGCGCGCGCTTGGCGTGAAGGTCATCACGCGCGCCGATCCGCTGCGCCTCGACGACGCGGTCGCGGCTGCGCGCGAGGCGATCGATTACGACGGCCCGTCGGCCATCATCTACGAGTCGCCCTGCGTCAAGCTGATCAAGCCGGCGGACCCGGTGGTGTTCAGCCTCGACGACTGCTCGAGCTGCGGGCGTTGCGTGCTCAAGATCGGCTGCCCGGCGCTGTCGTGGGATGCGAAGGAGCGCCATCCGATAGTCGACGACTCGCTGTGCAACGGGTGCGGCCTGTGCGTCGACCTGTGCGATGATGGCGCGCTGTGGTGCGCGTCGCGCGCGAAGGCTGCGGCATCGCCGCAGACCGCGGGCGCGTCTGTGGCAGATGGCTCGTCGGCGAAGGGAGGCACCCGATGATCAGCATATCCATCGCCGGCATCGGCGGGCAAGGCAGCGTTTTGGCTGCGAAGATCCTTGCCGAGGCGGCTCGCTCGAAGGGCTGGCAGGTGCGCACGGCCGAGACGACCGGCATGGCCCAGCGCGGCGGCAACGTCACGAGCCACGTGCGCATGGGCGATGCCGGCGAGGCCGTGCTCTCGCCGTTGCCGGCGCGCGCCTCCGACGACGTCGTGATCGCACTCGAGCCGGGCGAGGGCGTGCGCGAACTGCCCTTGCTCAAGCCCGACGGCCTGATGGTGACGGCCTCGAGCGGCCAGGCGCCGGTGGCAAGCAGCTTCAAGACGGCTCCCTACGATCCGGCGCAGATGATCGACGCGATGCGCGCCGCCGGTGCGCAGGTGCACGTCGTCGACGACGTGGCGCTCTGCCGTGAGCTGGGATCGCGCAAGGCCCTCAACATCATCATGCTGGCGAGCGCTTTGGCGGCGGTGAACGATCCGGCGTGCGGAAGCGGGATCTGCGGCAAGATCACCCTCGACGACATGCGCGCGGCGATTCCCGCCTGCGTCAAGCCGCGCTTCGTCGAGATGAACCTGCGCGCAATCGACCTCGTCGCCTCGTAGCGCACGGCCCAACCGCGCGCTGCGGCCCTGCCCGCGGAACTCCGCTGTGCTAAAGTGAGCACCGTACGCGACCCGAACCGCATGCTGTTAACCACGAAAGGACAAGGCGACGTATGGACCTCACGAATGAGCAGTTTGACGCGATCAAAGAGCAGTTCAAAACCCTGAAAGATCGCTCTCCGTTCTATGCGAAGAAGTTTGCCGGCATCGATCTTTCCGACGTGCAGACCCAAGACGATTTCCGCAAGCTGCCGTTTTCCGAGAAGGCTGACCTGCGCGACGTCTATCCGCTCGGTCTTGCTGCGGTGCCCGAAGAAAAGATCGTGCGCATCCACTCGTCGTCCGGCACGACGGGCACGCCCGTCGTCATCCCTTATACCCAAAAAGACGTCACCGACTGGGCCATCCAGTTCGCGCGTTGCTATGAGGTCGCGGGCGTCACGACCACTGACCGCGTGCAGATCACCCCAGGTTATGGCCTGTGGACGGCCGGCATCGGCTTTCAGCTGGGCTGCGAGCGCCTCGGCGCCATGGCGGTGCCGCTCGGTCCCGGCAACACCGAAAAGCAGCTGCGCATGATGGAGGACCTCCAGTCCACGGTCCTGTGCGCGACCAGCTCCTATGCCCTGCTCCTCGCCGAGGAGATCGCGCGCCGCGGCATCCGCGACAAGCTCGCGCTGCGCAAGGGTGTGATCGGCTCCGAGCGTTGGGGCGAGAAGATGCGCCACCGCATCGAGACCGAGCTGGGCATTGAGATCTTCGACATCTACGGCCTGACCGAGATCTACGGCCCGGGCATCGGCATCTCGTGCCACGAGCATGCCGGCATGCACCTGTGGAACGACTACGTCTACGCCGAGGTCGTCAATCCGAAGACGGGCGAGCCGATCCCCGACGGCGAGGTGGGCGAGCTCGTGCTCACCACGCTCCAAAAGGAGGGCGCGCCGCTCATCCGCTACCGCACCCACGACCTGACGCGCATTATCCCGGGCGCCTGCGCCTGCGGCCTGCCTCATCCGCGCATTGACACGCTGGTTGGCCGCACGGACGACATGTTCAAGGTGAAGGGCGTCAACATGTTCCCCGCGCAGGTCGAGGAGGTCATCGCCGCGACGTCGGGCACGAGCTCGGAATACCAGGTCATGATTGAGCACATCATGGGCCGCGACGTTTTGACGGTGCTGTTCGAGACGACGCTGACCGGCGAAGACCGCGAGCGCTGCGAGCAGGAGCTCGAAGGCATCTTCAAGGCGAAGATCGGCTGCACGCCTGAGGCGAAGGCGGTGCCGATCGGCGAGCTGCCACGTTCCGAGAAGAAGACGCAGCGCATCTTCGACTCGCGTTACTAGAGTACATGCGGGGTTGGCTCGCGGACTGAAAAAGCAAGAGGCGGCGTCGCACCAGCGGCGCC
Source organism: Oscillibacter sp. MSJ-31 (assembly GCA_963601095.1). Taxonomy (GTDB): domain Bacteria; phylum Actinomycetota; class Coriobacteriia; order Coriobacteriales; family Eggerthellaceae; genus Anaerotardibacter. The sequence continues at coordinate 50,272 of CAVCDZ010000042.1, forward strand.
GTTTTTATAAGGAGAGCGGCATGGCAAAGAAGAAGAGCTGGCCAGCAGTGGACAAGCCGCGCAAACGCCCGTTTGCCGACGTGCGCGGCGCGAAGGGATTCGGCCCCAACCGGGCGAGCGGCCACAAGGGCGGCATCGCCCGTCAGGGCTCGAAGCGCGGGTGAGCGAGCTGTGCCTTTAGGACACCATGTTGGTTCTCACGTTTCAATTGTCACGTGTAACGTGACAAGGTACAATCATCTCATGATCAGATCGTTTGCCGACAAAGAAACCGAACGTCTTTTCTGCGAAGGGACCTCAAAGAAGCTGCCCGCCTCTTTGATCAAACGCGCGGTGCGCAAGCTCGACATGATCGATGCTGCCTACCGGATTGAGGATCTGCTGTCCCCTCCAGGCAATCGCCTGCATCGTTTGAAAGGGGATAGGGCTGGTCAGTATTCGATCTCGGTCAACGACCAGTGGCGGATCTGCTTTCGGTTTCAAGGCGAAGACGCGCACGACGTCGAGCTGTGCGATTGCCACTGAGGGGAGGGTTGATGAACGGAAGAGAGTCAATGATCGTCGTTTCGCGCAAGCCCACCCATCCGGTCGAGGTCTTGCGTGAGGAGTTCATGCCGGATTATGGGTTGACGGTTGCGCAGGTGGCGAAGCGCCTGGCGGTCTCGCGGCAATCCGTCAACGAGCTGGTGCGCGAGCGCCGCGCGGTGAGCCCCGATATGGCGCTGCGGCTGGGAAAGCTGTTTGGCACGTCTCCCCAGTATTGGCTGAACCTCCAACGTAACGTGGACATCTGGGATTCGCTTGAGGAGCACCGCGGCGAGCTCGAGGAGATCGAGCCGCTGCCGGTGGCGGCGATAGGGTAGCGTGCGGGGTGCGCGGGGTCTGCGCGCAGAAAAACCGGGGGGAAGCAATCAGATCGCAGGAATCTAGATACCCGCGCGGCGTGTGTCTAACAACCGGCAGATCATTGTTTGGAAATGGTATGGAACCGGTGTCACCGTTCGGCGATTTCTTCTTGGTTTCTATATGGTGCAAAGAGAAAATCCTTATGGATTATCACTAAAAAGGAGTGGGAAAAGGCAACCCGTCCGCGACGCTTCCCGGCGATCCGGCGATCCGGCGATCCGGCGATCCGGCGATCCGGCGATCCGGCGA
>CAVCDZ010000043.1:0-6532 GCA_963601095.1 Oscillibacter sp. MSJ-31
GCCGATGACCGGCAGCCGGTCAGCACCGCGCGCATCGCGCGTGTCGTCGTTCGTCATCTCATGCCCTCCTCTCCACAGAAGCCGTGTTCAGCGGGCCTGCGCCCGCCGTATGGCCCGCTTAAATCGTATAGCTGTCGATCGCGATCTGGGACGAGCGATCCACCACGTTTTGCAACGTGATGCCGCCCAGGTAATCGACGATCAGGTCGTGCAGCCCGCGCCACACGAACACCTCGTAGGGAGACTCGCCCGGCGAGGTCTCGCCCGAGAGTTCATCGAGGTAATCCACCGGGGCAAGCGAGCCCTCGGTGACCTTCAGCACATCGAGGATCGAGATGCTCGACGCGCTGCGCGCCAGGCGATAGCCGCCGGAGGCTCCGCGCACGGAGCGCACCAGCTGGGCCGCTGCCAGGCTCGACGCGATCTGCTCGAGGTACTTGCGCGAGATGCCCGTCGGCTCGGCGATGTCCTTCAGAGGCACCGGGTCGACGCCGTTGCCCTCCGCCAGAAACACCATGAAGCGCACGGCGTACAGGCCTTTGGTAGAAATCTTCATTTATGCCACCGCCCCTTCGACGATCAGGCGGCAAGCCCCGTGGGGCTGACAACACAGACGGATCACGGAGGACCCCTTCCTCAACAAAACCTACCGGTTGGTTTCCGGTCTTATGGTAGCGCACTGCCGGCGCGCTGCCGATCGGCGGTTCGGCTACAGCCAGGGACGGAAGCGCTGCAAGGCAGAAAGATACTGCGCGTCGTCCGGCGGAAGAGCCGCGCGCGCCGTGCCGATCACCAGCTGCTCCCATTCAGAGAGCGTCCGTCCCGAGATGCGCGCATCGAAGCCGTGCTCGCGCACCGCGGCAATCGCCTCATCGGTGCTGTGGTCGTCCAAGGGCCACACGCCATTCTTGACGCCGAACGCCTCCTCGATGGCCGCCATCGACTCATCGGAGTAGAAGACGCCCCTGATCAGCGCGGCGTAGGCCGCCATGAGCTCTTCGGGCAGCGAGTCGGCCGGGCGGATCTCGACGAAGCGCTTCAGACGCACGTCGGGCCAGAACATCGACAGCAGATGCTCGATGTCGGCCGTGGACATCGGCGCATCGGCATAGGCCTGCGCCGCCGTCTGACCCACAACGCTGCGCAGGTCAGGGCCGTTCGGGTCGTCGGCAGCCGGGCGCGTGACGAAGATCGGGCAGGTGCGCAGCACCCAATCCGCGTACGCGGCGAACCCGAAGTCCTCATCGAAGAGCCCCGGCACCGATCCACAGCGCGCGTTGTCGACGTCGCGCCAGATCAGGATGCGCGTCAGCGGCTTGGTGACCAGCTCGCCCTCGAAGCGCTCCGTGTTGTCCACGAACGACGAAAGCACCACGGCAAGCGCCTGGGCGACGCGCATCTTGCGGATGGCGTCGGCCTCGTCGGCGTAGTCGATCGAAACCTGGGTGGACGCCGAGGCGCGCATCATGCGCTCGCCATGGGTACCCAGCTCGCGGAAGTACGCGTCCATGTAGCGGTAGCGCTGCTTGGGGATGAGCGGCAGGTCATGCGCCTTCGCGGACGGATGATAGCCCTGCGTCACCAGCCTGCAGCCGTGCTGCTCCAGATACGGGTCGACGTACGAGCGGAAGCGCTCGTAGGCCTCGGTGATCCGCTTGATCGAGCAGAACGGCGCGATGCTGATCTCGAGCTGAGCCGCCGGCTCAAGCGAGATCGACGCCTCGTCGGAGGCGAGGCCGATCAGGTCGCCCTCGAGGCCGCGGGTCTGCTCGGGATAGTACGCCGCCAGGTATTCCAGCAGGTCATGCACACCGATCTCATCGCCCGACCCCTCGTAGGGGACGGCTCTCAAACCCTCTGCGTGCACGACGAAATGCTCCACTTCCACGCCAAGGGCGCAAAGGGAATGGGATCCCTTCGCGCCCTCTTGGAAGTAGGAGATGATAGCCGCACGATTCGCTTCTTCGTAGGACATGCCCACCTCATCTTTCCGGCGCCGGAACAAACCGGCAGGTTGTCTTCCGTGCCGCGCAGTGCGGCCGTGCAGATCGCCTTAGAAGTTGAACATCGCCGTGGACAGGTAGCGCTCGCCCGTGTCGGGGAGGATGGCCACGATGGTCTTGCCGGCGTTCTCGGGACGCTGGGCAAGCTTGGCGGCAGCCGCAACGGCAGCGCCGGAGGAAATGCCCACCAGCAGGCCGTCCTTGGCAGCCAGCTCGCGACCCGTCTCGAACGCCTCTTCGTCAGCGATCGTGATGACCTCGTCGTAAATAGTGGTGTCAAGTGTATCAGGAACGAAGCCAGCGCCGATACCCTGGATCTTGTGAGCGCCCGGATGGCCTTCCGAAAGGACCGGGGAGCCGGCAGGCTCGACGGCGACGACCTTGATGTCGGGGTTCTGGGACTTCAGGAACTTGCCCGTGCCGGACACCGTTCCGCCGGTGCCGACGCCAGCGACGAGGATGTCGACCTTGCCGTCGGTGTCGCGCCAAATCTCAGGGCCGGTCGTGGCCTCGTGGATGGCAGGGTTGGCAGGGTTGGTGAACTGGCTCGGGATGAAGGAGTTCGGGATCTCTTCTGCCAGCTCGTTGGCGCGGGCGATGGCGCCCTTCATGCCCTTGGTGCCGTCGGTCAAGACGAGCTCGGCGCCGTAGGCCTTCATGAGGTTGCGACGCTCGACGCTCATGGTCTCGGGCATCGTGATGATGATGCGGTTGCCGCGGGCAGCCGCGATGGCGGCGAGGCCGATGCCGGTGTTGCCGGAGGTGGGCTCGATGAGCACCGTGTCGGCGTTGACCTTGCCCTCCTTCTCTGCCTGGTCGATCATGGCCTTGGCAATACGGTCCTTGATGGAGCCGGCGGGGTTGAAGGATTCGACCTTGCCGATGACGGTGGCCTTGAGGTCGTGGTTCTTCTCGTAGTTGGTCAGCTCAACCAACGGGGTGTTGCCGATGAGCTCGGATACGCTCTTGTGCACAGTCATGATGACCTTCTTTCTGCCGCCCGAACGGTTCTGACGCGGCATCTGATTACCTGTTTTGCCCTTGCGCAGGGCGTCGGGGCCTGTTCTTGATGTAAATCCTACTAATCTACTAGGCTTTGTCAAGAATTATTTTCCTTACCCCCAGAAAGTACGCGTGAGGCGCGCTCGCATGCGCGCGATTTCCATTTTGCTTCCAATCCGTTTAAGAACGGCTCGTCACAATTGAGGTAACGACGCGGCCGCCCCTCGGCGCGCCCTGCGTCGGATGCCGCGTGGAAGGGCACCCGGCGGCCGCCTCGGCATCGACGCGCTCTCGGGCGCGCCGGCGCACCGGCGCTCCGGCGCGCTTGCTAGGGCGCGACCGTACCCAGCGCTTGCCAGACGCACCCGTGAAGGAGGAGCCATGCTGTCACCGAAACGTCCAGCGCGCCGCGCGCGCACCCGTCGCTCTCACCGACCTCTCATTCGCTCGCCCCACCCCCGCCCCGGCTGTGCGAAAGCAGCAACAAGGCCTCCTTGGCACCTTGTCGGCAGCATTGGCGCAATGCTCGCCTGCGCCCTCTGCGCGCTCGCGCTGACCGGCGCTGCGGCGCTCGCCCACGCGCAGGAGGATGCAGGGGAACGAGCCACGATCACGATCCGCGTCGACGGCTATGAGGCGTCCTTGCCCGCCCTTGTCGAGGGAGACGATTTCGCCCTTGGCGCCCCGGTACAGGCTAACCCCCTCTTTTTGACCGATCCCGCGGGTGGATATCCCTTAGCAGCGCTCGTGGAAGAGCAGGAGCGCGCCGGCCGTACCCTCGTGTGGCACGACCAGAACGGCGGCGCCTTCGATTGGTTCGCCACCCCGGTGACGGGCAGCATGACCGTCACCGGCACGTTCGTCGAGGCCGATTACGAGGTGCGCGTCGCGTTCGACGACGACCACACCCCTGACCTCATTGTCGCCGTCAAACAGGGCCAATCGTTTCACCAAGCCCACGGAGGGCTGCTGCCCATTCCCGACAAGATAGGGCACCGATTCGTCGCATGGGAAAACGCGGCCAACGGCGAGGCCTTCGATTTCGATGCACCGGTGAGCGCTTCGACCACCGTTCGCGCGACCTACCGCATCGCCAGGCCCGACCTCGTCGCCGTCACCGACCCGACCGCCGACGTACCTCAAACGCTCACGGGCACCTGCTATATCGGCGCCACGTGGAGCGTGCATCCGGCCCAGTTCAACGTCAGCGGATTCACCGGCGGCCTGAAGGGGTTCTCGGGCACCGGCTGGTGCTCGCTTCCGAGCGCAGCGGCCCCCTCCAACACGACAGTCACCTACACAGCGACGCTCTCGCATATCGATATCGAGGCGGGCAAAGTGGTCTACGACGTGCAGATCACGCCGCCCGGCGCCGCCTCGCCCGACGGGCCGCGCAACAGCCTCGGGCTCATCGGCTACCAGACCGTCGCGATCCAAGCCACGGTCACGAAGAACTTCGGCGGCTACGTCGAAGTGAGCAAGGCCTCGGCCAACCCCTCCCTCAGCGACGACAACGCCCAGTACTCGTATGCCGGCGGCGTCTTCGGCGTATACAACCAGCAGGGCGCCTGCGTAGCGCGCCTCGAGACCCGCGCCGACGGGTCGAGCACGAGAAGCCCGCTTCTTCCCGCAGGGTCCTACACGATCAAGGAGGAGACGGCGCCGGCAGGCTTTGCGACCTGCGACGATCAGGCGATCGCGGTGGTCGCAGGCCAGGTGCGCACGGCGACCTTCGTCGACGCGCCGCAAAACTGCCTCGTCGACCTCGTGCTGCAGAAGGTCGACCGCGAGACCGCTCGCCCGCTTCCGCTCGGCGCAGGCAGCCTCGCCGCGGCGCAGTTCCGCGTCGACTACTACGATCGCACCCCCTCCCGCGCGCTGGGCGCAGGCGAGCAGGGCGACGGCGCGGGCAAGGACGCGGCGCCCGGAGGCGCAGGTGCGGCGGGAATCGAGCCCGTTCTCACTTCCAGCTGGAGCCCCGAGGAGGAAGGCTGGGGCGATCCGGTTCGCAGCTGGGTCTTCGCAACCGATGAGGCCGGCTCGCTTTCCTTCGATGAGGCGCACCTCGTCTCCGGCGACGAGTTCTACCGCGACACCGCGGGCGCGGTCACCCTGCCGCTGGGGACCGTGACCGTGAGAGAGGTCGCAGCCCCTCTCGGCTACCTTGCCAACCCCGAGATCGCCGTGCGCGTGATCGCCGGCGCTGGCACGACCGAGCACGTGGGCGCCTGGGCATCCTGCGCCTTCCCCGACCAGGTAAAGCGCGGCGACCTGTCATTTACCAAGGTGGCTGGCACGAGCATGGAGCGCCTGGCCAACGTCCCGTTTGCTCTCACGTCCCACACCACCGGCGAGACGCATGCCCTCGTCACCGACGCCAACGGCATGGCCAACACCGCGGCTAGCTGGGTGCCGCATTCGCGCAACACCAACGCCGGCACGTCGACAGACGACGGCATCTGGTTCGGCATCGACGCCGAGGGCACGGCCGCGCCTGTCGACGATGCGCTCGGCGCGCTGCCTTACGACACCTACACCGTCGAAGAGATGCCCTGCGCTGCGAACGAGGGGCTGCGCCTCGTCTCGTTCACGGTGACGATCGAGCGCGACGCGGTGGTGCTCGACGTGGGAACCGTCGACGACGAGCGCCTCAGCCGCACCATATCCGGCGAGGTGGACAAGCGCCAAGTTCTCATGGATGACGACGGCGTGATCTCCTACACGATCGACTATCGCTCCACGTCGGACACCTGGGTCGACGAGCTCACCCTCGTCGATGAGATCGACTGCGCCGCCGAGGGCAAGGCATACCTGACCGAGCTCGTCACGCCGGTGTGCTTCGAGGATTACGACGGGCGGATGAACGTCTGGTTCCGCACCGACCGCGACGATGCGGGCGCCGCCGGCAACGGAACGAACGGGACGAAAGCGGCGAGCGGCGACACGGCGACGACTGAGAGCGACAACGCACCGCGCGCCGAAGGCGACATCACGCAGACGGCGCCCAACGCCTGTGCCACCAACCCGCTCAGCAAGGCGAACCCCGCCAATGAGCGCGTGCACGACTTCTCGGGATGGCGCATCTGGGCCACCGACGTGTCGACCCTCGAGGCCACGACGCTTTCCGTCGCCGACCTCGGGTTGGCAGAAGACGAGCGCGTGATCGCCTTCGCCTTCGAACATGGCCGCGTGGAGGCGGGCTTCGGCACCAACGCGCCGGATGCGGACGCCTGGGAGCGGCGCGACCGGTACGAGCCGCTCGACATGACCGAAGCGCCCTTCGTCCACGAGGCGACCTTCGACACCGCAGATGCCGCCGGCCCCACCGCTGCGGTAGCCGCCACGTGCGCTTACGCACCCGCGATCGCCGTCGTCCACGTCACCGAGGAGGCGCGGGCCGATGCGGGAAGCGAGCTGTGGAACACCGCGAGCGTCGACCTCCACCGCGACCTTGAGCTGCACGACGACGATCGCGACGCGGTCGTGCAGGCGACCTCGCCTGAAAAGACGATCGCCGACATCGCCGC
>CAVCDZ010000043.1:6542-25784 GCA_963601095.1 Oscillibacter sp. MSJ-31
GCCGAAGACTGAAGACGTGCTGGCAGCGGCGCCCACCGCGACCGCGCTCGCCGCCCTGCTTGCCGCCCTCGGCGCAGCGGCCGCTCAGGGACGCAAGACGCTGCGCCGCGCGAAGCTGCGCCGCGCCGTCAGGAAAGGCTGGTAGCAAAAAGCCCGCGGGACTCGATCCTGCGGGCCTTCTCATGACACCTGCGAAGAGGCTAGAAGCCGCGCTTCACGCGCGGGCGGCGCTTGCTCGGCTGCTTCGGCTCGCGAAAGTCGAGCATCAGCTGCTCGGTCGGGGCATCGGTGGCGTCGGGCACCTTCTCGACGTCCCGCACCGTCCACGACACCGCCTCCGAGCCGTGGATCTCCAACATCTTGTAGCGCGCATCTTGGATGTTGCGCTTCGACCCAGCACGAAACTCGCTCTCGAACTCGATGACGCTCGACGTGGGCGCCGCCCCCTTGGGCGAGACGATGGTGGCGCGATAGCGTGCCATGGGTCCTCCTGTCTGCTGGAATCTGGTCGATGTCCCCAGCATAGCGCAAGATCATCCCCTCCGTCGCACCTGCACGGCGACTCCGCACCGCAGTTTGGCCCTCGCGAAAGAGGCTTCTCTCGATGCGCCCCTCCCATGGATTCTAAGTGTCGAATCCCTCTGCGCGCTTTGTGCAAACGGGCTCGGCGGCAGACAATGGTCGAATTGACATCGGAGGAGAACCATGAGCCCACTGGATCTACGCCCCCGGCCCGAGTACGCAGACGTGCACACCGTCGGCATACCACGGGCCTTGCTGTATTACCGCTACCACGTGATGTGGCAGACCTTTTTAGAATCGCTCGGCCGCACCGTGATCTACAGCGACCCGTCCGACCGCGGCATCCTTGAGGTGGGCGCGCACCTGTCCATCGACGAATGCTGCCTCGCCTCCAAGCTCTACATGGGCCATGTCGACAACCTGATCGGCCGCTGCGATGCCCTGTTCATCCCCAGCATCGACAACCTGGGCCACCATGAGGGGTTCTGCACCAAGTTCCAGGCGCTGCCCGACCTGGTGGCGAACACCTTCGGCACGCGGTGCCCCACCATCGTGTCCTGCGAGGTCGACAAGACCGATTCGCACGTCAGCGAGCGCGACGCGTTCATCGCCCTCGCGCAGAGCTTCGGCGCCTCGAAAAAAGAGGGCAAGCGCGCCTATGCCGAGGCCGTGCACGCGCAGGAAAAGCACGACGGCGCCGAGGCCAAGGAGCAGGCCAAGCAGCTCAAGGGCATCACCGCGCAGCCGGCCGACACACGCCCACTGCGCATCCTCGTCGCCGCGCATCCCTACGTCATCCACGACCCGTTCGTCGGCGATCCCATCACCGACATGCTCGACTCCCTCGACGTGTGCACGCTGTTCGCCGACCGCTTCGACCGCGAAGCCGCCCTCGAGAAGAGCTTCGAGTTCTCCGACACCTGCCCGTGGATCGTCAACCGCGAGACCATCGGCGCGATCCTGTCGCTCTACGACGAGATCGACGGCATCGTGCTCGTGAGCGCGTTTCCCTGCGGTCCCGACTCCATGACCAACGACGCCCTGACCCGCTGCGTCAAGGGCAAGCCGATCCTGTCGCTCACGGTCGACGCGCAAAGCGGCACGGCCGGGCTCGAAACGCGTCTGGAAAGCTTCGTCGACATCCTGCGCTACCAGCAAAAGGGAGGGTACCTCGATGACTGATCCCACCGACCAGCGCGACCACGACGGCGGTTTCCCACCCCAGCCCATCCAGCGCGCCGCTGCAGGCGTGGCCAAGATCCCGCAAACCGTCCAGCGCGCCGCCGACACCCTGCGCCGCCGCTACTCCGACGACGTTGCCGCCTCGAGCGTCACGCTCGCCCCCGGCACGCCGCAGGCGCTGCGCTCCGCCAAAAAGAAAAAGAAGGCCAAGAAGGACCGACACGCCCGCACCAAGGTCGCGTTCATGCGCTACACCTACTACGACGTCGCGTTCAAGTTCTTCGTCGAGCAGGTGCTCGACGCCGACTTCATCAAGCTGCCCGACGCCACGCGCCAAACGCTCGAGCAGGGCAGCCTCAACAGCAACGACTTCGTCTGCGCGCCGTTCAAGCACATCCTCGGCGACTACATCGAGGCACTTGAGATGGGCGCCGACGTGCTGGTCCAGTTCGCCGGCCCCTGCCGCCTGGGCTACTACGGCGAGCTGCAGGAATCGATCCTGCGCGACATGGGCTACGACTTCGAGATGCTCAACTTCGCCACCGTCACCGGCAAGCCCCTGCAGAACTACCTCAAGATCTGCCAGGACAAGGTCAACCCCGACCTGTCGATCCCCCAGGGCGTGAAGAGCTTCCTCGTCCTGCTGAAGATGATCGAGGACCTCGACGCCTACAACGACCGCTACCTCGCCCGCGCCGGGTTCGCCGACGACCCCAAGGACTTCAAGCGCGCCCGCGCCGATTTCTTCGCCGACATGGAAAACGTGACCAACCTCTCGCAGCTCGGGGAGGCGTTCAAGAACGGCATGCGCACGCTCGAGGACATCCCGCAAGAAGAGCCGGCAGACCCCATCCGCGTCGGGCTCGTGGGCGAGTACTTCACCGCGGTCGACCCCGACTCCAACCTCGGGCTTGAGGACAAGCTCATCGCGATGGGCGTCTCGCTCGCGCGCTACCTCAACATGACCAACCGCAACCTGCACTACAACGAGGAGAACCTGCGGCGCAGCGTGACCGACTACGTGAAATACGACATGGGCCCCACCTCGACCATGACCGCGTACGCGGCGCAGCGCTACGCTCAGGAAGGGTTCGACGGCATCATCCATTTGAAGTCGTCGGGCTGCACGCCGGAGATCGACTGCATGCCGGTGCTCCAGCGCATCAGCCATGACTACCACATCCCCATCCTCTACCTCAGCTACGACTCGCAAACGAGCGACACCGGCCTCGACACCCGTCTCGAGGCGTTCTACGACATGATCGCAATGAGAGAGGCCCGCTAAATGAGCACTGCATTCCTTGGCATCGACACCGGTTCCATCTCCACCAAAGGCGTGATCATCGACGCGGACCGCACCATCATCGCCCGCTCCTACCTCTGGACCGAGGGCAACCCCGCCGACGCCGCGCGCCGCGTCGTCGACGACCTCGCCAGCCAGATCGACCAGGACGACGTCCAGGTCATGGCCGTGGGCACCACCGGCAGCGCGCGTCGCCTCGTCGGGGCGATCCTCGACGCCACGGTGGTGAAAAACGAGATCACGGCCCACGCCGTGGGCACCACCCATCTCCATCCTGACGTGCACACCATCCTCGAGATCGGCGGTCAGGACTCCAAGATCATCTGCGTGGAAAACGGCATCGCCACCGACTACGCCATGAACACGCTGTGCGCCGCCGGCACCGGCTCGTTCCTGTCGAGCCAGGCTCATCGCCTCGGCGTCGAGGTCGAGGAGTTCGGGTCGATCGCGCTGACCTCGAAGAAGCCGGCGAACATCGCGGCGCGCTGCACCGTGTTCGCCGAGAGCGACCTCGTGCACAAGCTCCAGGTGGGCTACGCGCGTGAGGACGTGATCGCGGGGCTGTGCAAGGCCGTTGCGACCAACTACCTGAACAACGTCGGCAAGGGCAAGCGCATCACGGCACCGATCGTCTTTCAGGGCGGCGTGTCGAAGAACGTCGGCGTCGTCCACTCGTTTGAGGAGGCGCTCGGCCAGGAGGTCATCGTCGACCCGGACGGCCATTTGATGGGCGCGTTCGGCGCGGCGCTTCTGGCGGCGGGGGCGCCTGCGGCCAAGCGCAAGCCCTTCAGCTTCGACATCGACGACTTCGAGTTCATCACCCGCGAGGTCGTCTGCCACAAGTGCGCCAACCACTGCGAGATCGTCTGCGTCTACCGCGATGACGACCTGATCGACTCCTGGGGCAACCGCTGCGACAAGGGCGCCATCCGCCCGCGTCGCTAGCGTGCGCACGATGGGGCGCGGGCGGCGCCCCGTATCGCAGCACTTGTAAACGAAACGCTACTGATTCGAACGATATGGGGACTTTCGCCTATACTGGTTAGGCAACCTAACCATTCACTCTCAGGAGAACACACCATGGCAAATCCTAGCGCCGGCTGGTACCCCGATCCGTCAGGGGATGCAACGAAACTTCGTTGGTGGGACGGAAACCAGTGGACCGACAATTACACCAACGCCGTGACGCAGCCTCAGCCCGCCGCGCAGCCGGCAGCTCAGCCTCAGCCCGCCGCGCAGCCGGCGGCCCAGCCCGCTCAGTTCCAGCAGACCGCTCAGCCGGTTCAGCAGCCCGCCGCGCAGCCGACCCAGGCCGCCGGCTATCAGCAACCTTATCAGCAGGCCGGCTACCAGCAGCCTTACCAGCAAACAGCAGCGGCTCAGCCCTATAACGCAAGCTCGAGCGACAGCACGCTGCGCCTGATCGCCTTCATCCTGTTCTGCATCAGCTGCGGCTCTGCGCTCATCTCCGGGTTCTCGTTCCTGCCCATCATCGGCTTCATCCCCCTGGCCTGGTGCATCCCAATGACGATCATGTCATGGGGCATCTACAAGGGCACGCGCGCCAACACGACCGCTTTCGGCGTGCTCTCGCTCATCTTCGTGAACCTGATCGGCGGCATCCTGCTGCTCGTCTCCAAGAAGGATCGCTAAGCACAGCGCACATCACAGCGCACATCACAGCGCATCTCACAAGAGAGGCCCGCCGCTCACCATGCGACGGGCCTCTCGTTTTCTTAGCGGTTGCGCGCTGCCGCTAGCGGGCGGCGCGGCGCGCCTGCACGTACGTCAGCGCGAAGTAGGCGCCGTAGACCGCGACGAACCCGACCGCCGTCACGAGGGCCGGCACGGCGATGTCCACGTGGCCGAACAGCTCCACCACCTGCATGACCACGATCAGCGCGCACACCGAGTGGCATACCGCCAACAGCAGCGGGAACACGAACGCCACGGCGATCTGCTTTGCCAGCGCCCCGTCGATCATGCGCCGCGTCGCACCGAGCTTGTCGAGCAGGCGATAGCGCCCGCGGTTGTCCGACGCGCCCGTCAGCTGCTGGATCGCCAGGATCGCCGCACAGGCAACCACGAGCACGAAGCCGATGTAGATCGCGAGGTAGCTGATGATCGTCATGATGCCGACGTTTTGGCTGTAGACGCTCTGGCGCGTCTGGCTCATCGCCACCGGCCACAGATCGGCCTCCTTGGAATCCGAGACCGAAATGATCGCCTCGTTCCAATCGCTTTCAGCCGACTCGCTCACCAGCTGGACGTCCAGCACCATGCGCCAGATCGGCAGATCGCTCATCTTCGCCAAGTCGTCATCGTTGACGATCAAGGCACCCGCCTGCGAGGCCGTGGTCGTCGTCTCGATGCAGTCGGTCGCCACCCAGTTGGCCACGGACAGCGGCACGCCGCCCACGTCAAGCGTGCCGCCCGCCTGAGCCAGAGCCTCGAGGTAGGGGCGCGACACGTCCATGTCGGTTGAAAGCACGACCTGGCCCGCAGGAACGTCGAGGGGCTGCGCGCCCGCCAACTCGAGCGCGTGGTTGTACTGCGAGGCGGAGACGAGCGACACGGGCTGGTCCTCGTAGCCTTCCACCGAGCCGTTGAAATCGGACAGCTTGTGACCCGACAGCGCGTCGAGGTCGCCGTAGGTCACGTCGGACGTGCGGTAGTCGATCTCGGCAGACGCGCGCACCAGCGCATCCCACGACTGCCCCGTCCGCGCAAAGGAATCGGAAAGGCCCGTCTCCATGTCAGTGCCGTAGCGGTCGAGCGCGGCGACCACGCGATCGCCCTCGGCGGTTCCGTCGCTCTGCTCAAGCGCGTAGGTCGTCACCGTGGCATCGTAGCGCGTTTGCGCGTCGTAGCCCGACTGCACCGCCGCGCAGATGCCGATGCCGCCGCACACGCTCGTCAAAGCGAAGAACAACGTGATGCAGATCACGCCCATCGACGCGAACGACGCGTTGATGCGTGAGGCCACCTGGCGCACAACGAACATGTTGAGCCCGCGATAGTACACCGGACGGGCGATCTGCAACACGCGCAGCAGAAATCCCGACAGCGAGTAGAAGAACAGAAACGTGCCGAAGACCATCAGCGCCGTCGACAGCAGGAAACAGAAGTTCATGCTCAGAAGCCCGTTTTCCAACAACAGCTCATACGCGCAGGCCAGAGAGGCGCACGCCACCACGAACAGGAAGATCGACAGCGGGATGCTGCGCAGCGTGAGCACCTCATTCTTGCGATCGGCGTTGATCAGGTCGATCAGGCGCGCCCGCGCCACATGGCCGACGTTGGCCACGAGCGACACGGCGAAGATCGCCAAGAACACGAGCACCGTGTTCAGGGCCACCTCGGGCGCGAACAGGAACGTGAAATTGGAAGACATGTCGGCCTCGAACAGAAGCGAGGTCGCCCACAGAAGGCCCTGCGAGATCAGGATGCCCAGCACGAGGCCCGCCGCGAGCGACACGACGCCGACGATCAGCGTCTCGGCTGCCGTAAGGGCAAGCAGGGTATGGCGCGGCATGCCGAGCAGCAGGTAGAGGCCGAATTCCTTGTTGCGACGCCGGATGAGGAAGCGGCTTGCGTAGATCACGAGAAACGCGAGGATGGCGACGATCAGCGCCGACACGAGGCCGATGAGCATGCCCAGCATCCCCAACATCGTCGACTGGTCCTGGTTGAGGTTGAGCATCGCCTGCTGGGCGCCGATCGAGTTGAAGGCGTAGAACACGGCCACGCCGGTGAGCAGCGTGACGAAGTAGATCGCGAAGTCCCGGTAGGAGCGGCGCACATTGGCCACGGCGAGTTTAAAAATCACGGGGACCGCCCTCCTCAAGCTGGGTCGTGGCGGCGACGATCCGCTCCAAGAACGCGGAGCGCTCCTGCCCGCCGCAGCTCATCTGCCCCCACAGCTTGCCATCGCGGATGAACACGACGCGCCCGCAATGGCTCGCGGCCGCGGCGTCGTGCGTGACCATGAGGATCGTGGTCCCCATGCCGTTCAGAAAGGCGAGCGTGTCCAACAGGTCGCGGGCCGACTTCGAGTCGAGCGCGCCGGTCGGCTCGTCGGCGAGCACGATCTGGGGCTTGGTGATGACGGCGCGGGCCGCGGCGGCGCGCTGCTTCTGCCCGCCCGACACCTCGTACGGGTAGCGATCGAGCACTTCGGCGATGCCGAGGCGCTCAGCCAAGGCACCGACGCGCTCGGTGACCTCGCGTGCCGGCGCGTGGCACAGCGTGAGCGCCAGCGCGATGTTCTCGCGCACGGTCAGCGTGTCGAGCAGGTTGGAATCCTGGAAGACGAAGCCCAGCTGCTCGCGACGAAAGCGCGCCAGCTGACGGGCCGACAGACCCACCACGTCCTTGCCGCCCACGACGATCTGGCCGCTCGTGGGCGCATCGATCGTCGCCAGGCAATTGAGCAGCGTCGACTTGCCCGAGCCCGACGGACCCATGATGGCAACGAACTCCCCTTTCTCAACGAAGAAGTTCACATGATTCAGGGCGCGCGTCACGTTCTCCTCGTGCCCACGGCGCCCCTTGCGGGAGCCCCCGTAGCACTTCGACACGTCGCGAACCTCCAAGATCTTTTCCGCCATAGCGCAGATCCTTTCATACGTAGACAGCGGGCATCTCGCAACGCGGCATCTTTCGCATCGCGTGGCCCTCTATCCAGCTTAGAAGCGCCAGTTTGAGCGCATTTTGCGTGTACCTGACGTTTTCCTGACTTTTGCGCGGCCCCGCCTTTGACGGCCTCGCGCCCGCGCCTACAATGCAGGTATGGCAACCGACTCGCTGCATACCAAGAAGATCCTGCTCGTCGACGACGAGCCCGAGCTGCTGCGCCTTCTGGTCACCGTGCTGTCCGCCGACGGGTTCACCAACCTCGTCACGGCTCACGACGTGGCGAGCGCGCTTTCCGCCTACGAGAAGGAAACGCCCGATCTGGCCGTACTCGATGTGGCGCTGCCCGATGGCGACGGCTTCACGCTCTGCGCCTATCTGCGCACCCTGTCGAAGGCGCGCCCGCTGCCCGTCATCTTCCTCACCGCGAAAGACGAGACGTCAGACCGCCTGACCGGGCTGCGCGCCGGCGCCGACGACTATCTGACCAAGCCGTTTTCTCCTCAGGAGCTGGTGCTGCGCATCTATGCCGTGCTGCGCCGCTGCTATCCCGACGACACGCCGGTGCTGCGCCTGGCCCATTGCACCATCGACCTCGACAACGTCGAGGTGCGCCGCGAGGGCGCAGACGTCGCCTACCTCACGGCGAAGGAGAGCGAGCTCGTGCGCGTGCTGGCGGCAAACGCCAACCGCATCGTCACGACCGATCGGCTGTGCGAGGCGTGCTGGGGGTCGACCTTCGGCTACGAGCAGTCGCTCATGACCCACGTGCGGCGCATCCGCGAGAAGATCGAGCTCGATCCTTCCCATCCCCAGTCCCTGGTCACGATGAAGGGCCTGGGATACAAGCTGCTGGTCGAAAAGGGCTGACATGGCATCCCCGCGTCCGCAGCGCCCGGGCACGCCGCCGCCTGCCCCCGAAGGGGCCGCAGGCGCAGGACCGGTGTTCCCGCCCGACTCCTCTGCCAGCGCGGCCGGCGCCGATGCGAACGGCGCGCCGACGTCGCGCAACGTCGTTTCGCGCGGCCGCTTCTTCGGCGTGAAGCAAAGCCTGATCTTCGTGGCGATGGCCTGCGCCATCATCATGATCGACCTCGTCGCGTTCTTGAGCATCGCGCTCGTCGAGTCCTCTTCGGAGAAAGCCTCGACCGAATCGGGCAGCGTGTCGGTGGCGCGCGTCGCCGACAGCCTCACGCAGGACGCAACCGGGGCCTGGACGATCGACGCGAGCACCGAGGACCTGCTGGCGCAGCAGCAATGCTGGGCAGCGCTCGTCTCGGCTGACGGCGCGGTTGAGTGGGGCTACGCCCTGCCCGGAGACTTCCCCACCACCTTCACGCGCAACGACATCGCCGTGCTCGCCCACGATCGCTCCTGGGGCGGATCGACGCTGTTCATCTGGACCAAAAACGACGATCTGGTGATACTGGGCTATCCGTACGGTCAGTACATTTCCTGGAGCATGGTAGCCTCGCAGGACTCGTTCGAGCGCGTCCCGTTCTATATCTTCATCGTCTTCTTGATCGACCTCGCGATCATCTTCTCGCTCTACGCCCTGTCGCAGCGCTCCATCGTCAAGAGCATCGGGCCGACCCTCGATGCGCTCGACAGCCTGGCGCAGGGACGAGCCGTGAGCGTGCGCTTCTCCGGCGTGCTGCGCACGGTCGGCGAGCGCATCAATCGCGTGTCCGACACCCTGCTGCGCAAGGACACGGCGCGCAAGAACTGGGTCGCCGGCGTGTCGCATGACGTGCGCACCCCGCTGGCGGTCAGCATGGGGCATGCCGAGCGCATCGCCGCCGACGCAACGCTGCCGCAGGCGACGCGCGACTCGGCTCAGCTGATCGTGTCCCAAGGCGAGCGCATCCGCGATTTGGTCGAGGACCTCAACATCGCGACGCAACTGGAATACGACATGCAGCCCGTGCGACAGGAAACCGTGACGATGGCGCGCCTCTTGCGCGAGGTGGTGGCCGACTACCTGAACCAGGGGCTCGACCGCGGCGCCGAGCTTGAGCTGGATATCGAGCCGGATGCCGAGCAGATCACGCTGCAGGGCGATGCGCGCCTGCTCGTGCGCGCGCTGCGCAACGCGATCGGCAACGCGCTCAAGCACAACGCCCATGACTGCACGATCGTCGTGTCGCTCACGCGCGCTGAGCGCACCTTCGACCTGGCGGTTGCCGACAACGGACGCGGGATGGCGCCGGGGCAGCTCGACAAGCTGGTCGACACCTCGTCGCGCGATTATCTGGGCGCGGGATCGGTCGTCTCGCGCACGCCGGGCGAAGCGGCGCTGTCGGCTGACAGCGCGCTGCCCTCGCTTGCCGATGATGCCCCGACCTCAGGCGGGCCGACGCCGCCAGCGGCTGGCGCAGACGATGCCGCCTACCCGCAGGGTTACCAGGCGCCCCTGATCTCCTCGCAGGGCGACCCCTATCGATCGGCGCCGCCGGCGATCCGCGGCGCGCGTATGCCGCAGCCGCCGCAAGGGTACGTGCGGGCAGCGGGCACTGGGGGCGGCATTTTGGCGGCCGAAGGTGCAGCGAAGCGTGGCGGTGCGGTGACGGGCGTGGCTGGTGAGGCGGCAGCTCCGGCCAAGGCGACAAGCACGGCTGCTGAGGCGGCTGCGGCAGAGCCGACGAACGTGGATGTGGCGGCGATGCCGGAGACTCTCCCGACCGAGCCCACTGCCCCAGCTGGTCCTGAGGCGGTGGATCAGCCTGTCACCGCCCCGGATCAGTCCGAGACCTCGAACGACTCGGCAGCACCGACCCAGCCCGCGACTCCGGTCGACTCAGCAGCCCCGTCCCAGTCCGCCACCCCGCCGCGTCGTTCGGGGACGATCGATCAGCATGGCCTGGGACTCACCCTGATCGCCCGCATCGTCATCGTCCACGGCGGCACCTTCATCATCCAAACGAGCGAAGGCGAAGGCTTCCGCCTGATCATGCGCTTCCCCCTCTCGGACGCCCAGCGCTGACGCGCCCGGTTGCCGGGGCGCTCGCGCCGCACACTGCAGCCGCTCCGGCAGACCGCCCCGGCACCACGCCGCCAGGCCGTCTGTGCCACGCCGCCGCTCCTCCAGGTCGCCTGCGCCGCCCCGCACCGCCCGCGCACCGGCCGTGCGCGTGGTATCCTTCGAGAGAGTCCTGCCGCGCTGCGCGGCCCATCGTTCACCACCAAGGAGCCTTTCATGCCCGACGGCACCTTCTTTTGCCCCGTCCGCACCCGCTGCGGCGCCTGCCAATGGCTCGACGTGCCGTACGCCGAGCAGCTCGCGCGCAAGCAAAAGAACATGCAGCGTCTCTTCGGCCCGCTCTCGAACAGCGCGACGACGTTCCGGGACATCGCCGGTATGGACGACCCCCGTTATTACCGCAACAAGGTGACCTCCCCCTATGTGCCCGGGCGCAAGCTCGGTGCTCCCGCGGGGAAAAGGAAGGGCGCAACCAAACGAGCCGGCAAGCGCCCGCCGGCCGCGCGCGAGATCCTCTGCGGGATGTACGCAGCGGGAACGCATCGCGTCATCCCCACCGATGAGTGCCTGATCGAGAACCCGACGGCGAAAAAGGCCATCCTCGCCGTCCGCTCGCTCATGCAGCGCTACGGCGTCGAGCCGTACAACGAGGACACGGGAAGCGGTTTCATGCGCCATGCCGTCGTGCGCGTGGGCCATTCCTCGGGCGAGGTGCTCGTCACGCTCGTCACGAACGGGGCGGCGTTTCCCGGGTCGCGCAATTTCTGCCGCGAGCTCACCCGCCGCGTGCCTGCCATCACGACCGTCGTGCAGAACGTGAACACGCG
The DNA here is from genome assembly GCA_963601095.1 of Oscillibacter sp. MSJ-31. Classification (GTDB taxonomy): domain Bacteria; phylum Actinomycetota; class Coriobacteriia; order Coriobacteriales; family Eggerthellaceae; genus Anaerotardibacter. Next base: position 17,992 of record CAVCDZ010000043.1, read on the forward strand.
GCAGACCAACGTGATCCTCGGCACCGAGGAGAAGACCCTCTACGGGCCCGGCTTCATCCTCGATACGCTGTGCGGCTTGAGCTTTCGCATCTCGTCGCATTCGTTTTACCAGGTCAACTCCACGCAAACCGAAGTGCTCTACCGACGCGCGATCGAGATGGCGCAGCTTACCGGCTCCGAGACCGCCTTCGACGCCTACTGCGGCACCGGGACGATCGGGCTCGTAGCAGCCCGCGGCCTGCCCGATGCGCCTGAGCAGCACGCCGCGCAGGTGATCGGCGTCGACAACGTCGAAGCCGCAATCAAGGATGCGCGCGCCAACGCCGAGCACAACGGCATCGCCAACGCCACGTTCCATGCCGTCGATGCCGGCGCGTTCATGGTCGAGCAGGCACGCGCCGGCGAGTCGCTCGACGTGCTCCTCATGGATCCGCCGCGCGCGGGCGCCAGCGCGTCGTTCATCGAGGCTACCGCCACGCTTGCGCCGGCACGCATCGTCTACATATCGTGCAACCCCACGACGCAGGCACGCGACGTGCGCGCGCTTGCGGATCACGGCTATCGCCTGCGCGAGGTCCAGCCGGTCGACATGTTCCCGCACACCACGCATACCGAGTGCATCTGCCGGCTCGAGCGGGCATAGGACCCGCGCCTGCCCCAACACGCAAAAAGGGCGACCAGGCACCCGCCTGATCGCCCCTTGTCTGAGCGTTTGCGCTGAAACGGCTTAGTAGTTCTCGGCGTGAACCTCGAAGAAGCTCTTGGGATGCATGCACACCGGGCAGACCTCGGGAGCCTTGGTGCCGACGCAGATGTGACCGCAGTTACGGCACTCCCAAACCTTGACCTCGGACTTCTCAAACACCTGAGCCGTCTCGACGTTCTTCAGGAGAGCACGATAGCGCTCCTCGTGGTGCTTCTCGATCTCGGCAACCGCGCGGAACTTGGCGGCCAGAGCCTTGAAGCCCTCTTCCTCAGCGGTCTTCGCGAAGCCCTCGTACATATCGGTCCACTCGTAGTTCTCGCCCGCGGCTGCGTCGGCGAGGTTCTGAGCGGTATCGCCGATGCCGTCGAGCTCCTTGAACCACATCTTGGCGTGAGCCTTCTCGTTGTCCGCGGTCTTCAGGAAGAGCGCGGCGATCTGCTCGAGGCCTTCCTTCTTGGCAACCGAAGCGAAGAAGGTGTACTTGTTGCGCGCCTGGGATTCGCCGGCAAACGCCGCCTCGAGGTTCTTCTCGGTCTGGGTCCCTGCATACTTGCTCATGATTGGGCTCCTTTCATGGGATGTTGCCACTGCTTTGTCTATGAAGGGCGGTCGGGGCTCACCGGCCGCGAGCTTCTACGTTGGGGGGGATGGCGGGATCGGAAGGCGGGATGTGCCCGTCTTTCTCCGCCGGACGGTTCGCGTCGTCGCGGGCCTCTTCTGCCTGGCGACGCTCGTCGTTTTGGGTCTCTTTCTCCTGCCGCGCGGCGGCCTGCGCCTCTTCGGCCTGGCGGCATTCGTCGCACAGGTAGTTGATGCGCAGGTCGTACGACAGGATCGGCATGCCGACCTCCCGTTCGATGCGCGCGGTGAGGTCTTCGAGGGTGACATCGGACAGCTTGCCGCAGCGCTTGCAGACGAGGTGGTCATGGCGAACCGCGCGATCGTAGCGATCGGGGCAGCCCTCCATCACGACCTTGTGGATCAGCCCCTGCTTGTAGAGGGAGGCGAGGTTGTTGTACACCGTGGAGAGCGACATCTTCGCGCCGCGCTCCTTCGTCTGCAGATAGATCTGCTCGGCCGTGAGGTGGTCATGTGACTCGTTGACCAGGCTCAAGATGAGTTCGGCGTTCTTATTCATGTGCACCCTCCTCCCGTGCCGATGCAGGATGTGCCGACGTGCGCGCGGGCGCTCGGGGCGTCGGCCGGCGTGCGGCCACCGCAGCTGTGCGCGAGGCCAGCTGGCCGCGACGCGGTGCGTGGCGGCTGATGCCAGTGCCACGCGCAAAGAGAGGCACACAGCCGATTCACCAAGCCGGCGTGTGCTGGACACCGCGCTTCGGGACGCGATGCCCAGCCGCCGCCCGATCTGCCGCGCTTCGGGACGTGGTGTGTGATCAGGCCCTGCTTCGTCGACGCCTGCCCGCCGCCCCGCTGGCTTTGTCGAACCTCTTTTTCGAGGCTGACGGGCACGCATCCTGCTCTGTCCAATGTTTACTGCTTCTAATTTTTTGGAATTAGAATATTTCTAATATAGCCGCTCGATTGAAAAGCGCAACAGCCCCAGGACACCCTGACACCGAATCGTCACGCGTAACCCAAGGCTCACTTTCAGGTGGTAAGTCCCCGTCCTGTGCCGCGCTTGACCTCCCCCAACGCGGTCGGCCACCCTCAGGCTCGTGCCTCGCTCCACCCCCTCCTGACCCGTGCCGCGTTCGATCTCCTCAACACGGTCGGCCACCCCCAGAGAAAAGAAATCCCCCGTTTTTGGCAACTGCGCGCGGAGGTACGCAGGCGAGCCCGTGCGCCGTCGCCCTCATGGCGCCCGAGAGCGCGTACGCCCGTCGAAACGCGGCGCTGCTGGCGCGTTTTCGCGCCGGTGCGCAGCCCCAGGGCGCCCGCGCCGGAAACAAGCTGCGTACATCCGCATGCGGTTGCCAAAATCAGCCGAAATTTTTTCTCTGGAGGTGTTTATGGGGGCCTGGGGGCCTGGGATTGATGCACGGGTGATTGAGTAGACCGGGCCGCTGGGGCTCGGGATCGGACAGGAGCTGGGGACCGGGTCGATGGGGCTCGGGCTCGGGCTCGGAGGCCACAGCCGCGAGAGCTACCGAAAGAACTCGCAAAACAAAGCGACCCGCCCTCGTCGCACGGACGAAGACGGGCCGCCGTAACAGCACCAGAAGAGGGCTAGACCAAGCGCACGAACTTGCGCTTGCCCACCTGGATCACCGCGCCGGAAAGCAGCGCGGGACCGACGTTGTACGCCTTGGGCTCGAGCGCCTCGCCGTTCACCTTGACACCGCCCTGGTCGATCATACGACGCGCATCGCCGACGGAATTCGTCAGCCCAGCGTCGTGAATCAGCTTCGCGATGTAGACTTTGCCCTCGTCGTTCGGCGTCAGGTCAGCAGCGAACTCCGGCACGTCCTCCGGCACATCGTGCTGCTTGAACAGGCGATCGAACGCCTCTTCAGCCTCAAGCGCAGCCGCTTCGTCGTAGTAGGCGGCAACGATGTTCTTCGCCAGGTCGCGCTTCACGAGGTTGGGATGCAGCTTGTCGGCCGCCAAGCCCTCTTCGATGTCGTCGATCTCGGACACCGGCAGCGTCGAAGCCAGGCGATAGTACTTGACCATCAGCTCGTCGGGAATCGACATGACCTTGCCGAACATGTCTGCCGGCGTGTCGGTGAGGCCGATGTAGTTACCGTAGCTCTTCGACATCTTCCTCACGCCGTCGGTGCCCTCGAGCAGAGGCAGGGTCAGGCACACCTGCGGCTCCATGTCCATCTTCTCCATCAGCTCACGGCCTGCCAACAGGTTGAACAGCTGGTCAGTGCCGCCGAGCTCGACGTCGGCCTTGATGACCACCGAGTCGTATGCCTGCATCACGGGATAGAGGAACTCGTGCAGGCTGATCGGCTGGTTGTTGGAATAACGGTTATGGAAGTCGTCGCGCTCGAGGATGCGCGCCACCGTGAAGTTGGACGCAAGCTGGAGCAGACCCTCCATGCCAAGCGACAAGATCCACTCGGAGTTGTAGCGCAGCGTCGTCTTCTCGGGATCGAGGATCTTGAACGCCTGGTCGACGTAAGTCTGGGCGTTCTCCTTGATCTGCTCGCTCGTGAGCTGGGGGCGCGTGGTGTTGCGACCCGACGGGTCGCCGATCAGCGCCGTGCCGTCGCCGATGATCAACGTCACCTGATGCCCCAGATCCTGGAAAGCACGCAGCTTGCGCAGCGGCACCGCGTGGCCAAGGTGAATGTCGGGAGCGGTAGGATCGACGCCGAGCTTGATGTTCAGCGGCTTGCCGCGCTTGAGCTTTTCAAGCAGAGCCGCCTCTGGCACGATCTGAGCGGCACCGGACTGGATGATATGAAACTGTTCTTCAGGCAAAATCATGGTTCCTCTTTCGTATTTATGCAGGGAATTCTAGCACACGGCCCGTGCCGCTCTCGCCAAGCGCGCGACAAGTTCGCGGCAAGCGCGATCGCATGCGTCAGGCACGCCGACACGCTCAGCGCGCACCGCCGTTCCACGCCAGGGCACACGCAACCGCACCCTGCACGCGAACACGCCTGCTCCCGCCTGCTACAACACCCCGCGGAACAGGTGACCCGACGTGGCACCCTCGGCCTTAGAAACCGCGTTGCCGCCCTTGAGCGCGATGTCGCGCGCCCGCACCGCGCGGGCAACCTTCTTCGAGACCTCCGCCACGTTCATCATCGTCGTGTCGACGAGGAAGGCAGACACACCCACCGCGATCAGATCCGGCGCCAGATGGGCGATGTCGAGCGGCACCGCATTGTACAGATGGCTGCGCCCGACCGAATCGGTGATCACCGGCATCTCGTAGCCCTTGCGATCCTTCAGGTAATGCGGGCTCTTGCGACGCACGCACTTCGGGCAGTCCTGGTTGCACGGCCCTTGGCTCATGAGCAGGCAATGCTCGGTCACCATCAGCTCGGTCTGCCCCATGATGGTCAGCCCCAGCGGCACCGGCGAAACCTCGCCCAGCTCCTCGATCTGCACCAAGGAAAGCTCGGGCGACAGCCAGATGCGCTCAGCCCCCAGATCGGCCATGACCTGCAAGTCTAAGCGGTTGGTCACCGGGATATGCGGTCCGACCTCAGGCACGGCGCCCAGCTCGGTCGCATGGAGCAGCTCGCCGAGGTTCTCCACCATGACGGGCTGCCCCTCGCGCACGCGGCGCCAGATGTCGTAGCCGCCGCGACGCTGCTCATCGTCGGCACGCGACACGGTGGGCAACACCGGGATGCACTGCTTGGGATAGCCGGCCTGCTCGGCCGCCCCCGACAGCTGGCCGGCGATCACGGCTTCGCCGCGACGGTAATTCGTCGCGGGAACGTAGATGAAATCGGCGCCGGCCTTCTTCGCCGCACGGGCGCACGCCGGATTCGTGGCGATGACGCCTACCTTGCACGAGCCCTTGCGCACACGCGGCGAGAACGCGCGGTCCGGCACGCGCTCCAGGGTACGGTCATGGTACGCAGCCAGCATCTCGTCTTCGAGAGCGCGAGCGGCGCGGGCACGCAGCTTGTGCAGCACGGAAAAGCCCATGCCGACGTTCTCATCCAGCTCGATGACCAGGTCATCAAGCGTAAACGGCGTCGATCCCATGCGATCTACATGCTCGCGCACCTCGCTTGCCGTGATCGCCTTGGTACGCGCGGCCTCAACGACAGGCCCCTCGACGCTGACCTGATGCGACCCGCTCACCGTCACGAAGTCGAGGCGCGCCTGCTCGCCGATCGCAAGCTCGATGCGACCTGCGATCGGCACGGCAGGCAGGCGATCGTCGTCGACGAAGGCCGCTTCGGCGTTGCGCACGCGGAACACGCGGTCGCCCTTGCCCACCGCGCAGTCAACGGACAGCGAGACGCGCCCATCCGGACGCTCATCAAGGTCGGTGACCGTGTGAACGAAATGGCCGCGGTTCGTCCAAAACTCGATGGCATCGCCCACATGCAGCTCGGTCTCGGAATCGATCGTGACCAGCCCGTCCTTGGCGCGCGACACGCGCCCGACGAACACGCCGCGGTTGTTGGGGCGCCCGTAGCTCATGATCTCGTTGCCGCGGTCCCCCGTCAGATACGCCGTCGTGAATCCGCGCGAGAACGCCTCGGACAGCACCTGACGCTCCTCGTCGGTAGCGCGGGGGTTGATGGTAGAGGCAGTCTCGTCAGCAGAGATCTCCTCGACCAGCTCGCGTTCGGCAGCCGGCATCCCCTCTTCGAACGTCTCCTCGTTGCGTGCCTTGCGCTGCTCTTCGAGCCATGCAAGAGCGCGATCGATCACGGCACGGTAGATGCCCGTGACGGCCTGCACGTACTCGGGCGACTTCATGCGGCCTTCGATCTTGAGGGACGCGACGCCGGCGCTGATGAGCTCGGGAATCAGATCGATCGTGCAGAGATCCTTCGGGGAAAGCAGGTGCTCGCCGGGCGCGTCGAGCCCCTTGCGCAGCGCGCGATTGTGCAGCTCGTACGGCAGACGGCAGGCCTGCGCGCAGCGTCCGCGGTTGGCGGAGCGCCCGCCCACGAGCGATGACATGAAGCACTGGCCCGAATAGCAGACGCAGAGCGCCCCATGGGCGAACACCTCGACCTCGGCATCGAGGGCGCGGGCGACCGAAGCAAGATGGCCCACTTCTTCAAGCGAAAGCTCACGCGCCAGCGTCACGCGCTCGCACCCGAGGGCAACTGCCGCCTGGATGCCGTCGGCATCATGGGTGTCCATCTGAGTGGAGGCATGCACTTCGACGCCCGGAATCGTGCGCTTGAGCTCGACGGCGATGCCGGGATCCTGCACGATGAAGGCGTCGACGCCAGCACGGTACGCCTGGCGTGCCGTTTCGAGCGCGTCGGGAACCTCGGAAGGAAGGACGATCGTGTTGAGCGTCAGATAGATCTTCACACCGCGCAGATGCGCATAGTCGCAGGCCGCAGCCAGATCCTCAGGGCCGAAGTTGTCCGCCCCGCGCCGTGCGTTGAAGGCGCCGGCACCCAGATACACCGCGTCGGCGCCAGCGCGCACGGCCGCGTGCAGGCACGCCATGTTGCCGGCAGGCGCCAGAAGCTCAACGGCATACGGCGCCTCGGGCGCAGAGGGTTCCTCAGCAGACGCATCGTCCACCGCAGCTCGCGCTGCAGGCGCACCGTCCGCGGCGTGCTCCCCTTGAGAGGAGGCGACGGGCACGCCGTCCTCATCAGCGCGGAGCACCTCGCTCATTTCTTCGCTTGTCATAGTCATCCTTTGCTCTTCATCGGGACGCGAAAGCGGCCATCACCCACGATGATGGCCGCTTTGAATGCAAGTGCTATCGGGCTTGAAGCACGGTCGGTTAGGCAGACTGCGCCTTGGTGTCGGCGTCCTGCAGCGCCTTGATGCCAGCATCGTAGTGCTGTTGGATCTCGCCAAGACGAGAATCGTAGGTGCTGTAATCGAAGCTGCCGGACTCAGGCGCCTTGATGTCCTGGTAGAGCTGCACATAGTCAGACAGAGCCGTCTGCAGCTCCTTGGCGCCATTGAGGTAAGAATTGTGGATGTCCTTCATCGCGTCGGGCACCTGGAGCGCCTCGAGGTCAGACACGCAGGTGTCCACCGACGAGAGCTGAGACGACAGCGACACGACCTCCCCGTCCTTCACCGCGGCGGAGAAGTCCGTCATGTTCTTGTTCAGCGTGTCCATGATGGTGTTGACCGACGACATGTACTGACGGTTCTGGGTCTGGGCATCAGCCTGCGCGTCGGCAGCCGACGAGCAGCCGGCAAGCAGGGCAAGACAGGCCACGCAAGCCGCGAGCGCCACGAAAAGGCGTGTGGTGGTAAACCGTGCTTTTGCTTTCATGTGATCCTTCCGATCATCGAGCCGACCTGCGGCTCGCATGCTTTGCGTCCCATACTACCCACAGGCAAGCCGCAAAGATGAAATGCGACAAAATATGCAGCTAAACCGTTGCCGGACGGTCATCAGCCAGTCGTGGTACCGCCTCCGGTGCCGCCGCCGGTTTCGCCACCGCCCGTGCCGCCGCCGGTGCCACCGCCGCCGGTTGAGCCGCCACCGGTC
>CAVCDZ010000044.1:0-4183 GCA_963601095.1 Oscillibacter sp. MSJ-31
CCCTCATCGTCGACGCGCTTTTCGACCAGATCGCGCGAAAGCGCCAGGCTGCCGACGTTGAAGAGCAGCTGGCGCGCCGACGTCACGCCCGGCACATGCTCGATGAGCCAGAGCAGCGAGCGCTCCTCGCCCTCCTCCTGCAACACCTTGATGAGGCTCACGCACGCTTGGGCGTTGCGGATGCTCCCCGTGAGCGTGGAGACGTCGGCGGGCGTCGCCTCGTCGATCTGCTGCTCGACGTACGCAGACAGCAACGAGGGCTGCTCCTCGGAAGCATCCGCGCTCATCGCTCACCGCCCGTGCCGTGGACGAGCGCATACGCCTCGTTGCGCGAGAGACCGAATTCCTCGCGCAAGGCGCGCATGATGTCCTTTGAGGTCAGGTTGCCTTCCGCCGCGAGCTCGCGCGCTCGCTCCTCGGCAGACGAGCGCTGTTGCTCATGGTTCGCCTGCTCTTCGGCGGCGGTGGGAGCGTCGATGACGAGCACGATCTCACCCTTCACGCCGCCGGCTTCCTCGCGCCGCGCGAACTCGTCGCGCACCGCAGGCGCTAGGTCGCGCACGACCTCTTCGTGCACCTTGGTGAGCTCACGGCACACCGCTACGCGACGCAGCGGGAACACGTCGGCGACGACCGCAAGGGCCGACGCAATGCGACGTGGACTCTCATAGAACACGAGCACCGCATCGAGCGCGCGCAAGGAATCCAACACGACCCGGCGCTCCCCGTCTTTGCGCGGGAAAAACGCACCGAAGTAAAACGTCTGGGACGGAAAGCCGCTTGCCACGTAGGCCGTGGCCACCGCCGTGGGCCCGGGCAGCACCTCGACGGCGCCGCCCGCAGCGCGCACGGCGTCGACCAGACGCTGGCCGGGATCTGAGACCCCCGGCATGCCGGCATCCGATGCGTAGCCGATGACCTCGCCCGCCACCACGCGAGATGCGATGCGGTCGGCCACGTGCGAGATCGTCGCCTCGTCCAAGCGCTCGAGCCGCTTTTCAATGCCGAGCGCGAACAGGAGCTTGCCCGTGACGCGCGTGTCTTCGCAGCACACGACGTCGCACGACGAGAACGCCTCGACGGTGCGCCGCGTCACATCACCGAGGTTGCCAAGCGGCGTGGGGCAGATGATCAGTTTGCCGGATGCGGGGGCCATGGAGGTTCCTTGGCGTGGGGTGCGCTACTCGGAAACGGCCGCGACGACCTCGACCTCGATCAGCGCGCCCTTGGGCAGCGCTGCGACGCCGACGGCAGAGCGAGCCGGCAGCTTCTCGCCGAAGGACTGGGCATAGACCTCGTTGAAGGCGCCGAAGTCGTTGATGTCGTCGAGGAAGCAGGTGGTCTTCACCACATGGTCGAAGTCGGTGCCGGCGGCCTCGAGCAGCCCCGCGACGTTCTTCATGACCTGAGCAGCCTGCTCTTGGATCGTGGTGCCGACGAGTTCGCCGGACGCGGGGTCGAGCGCGATCTGGCCCGACGCGAACAGAAGGCCGCCGACGACGACGCCCTGAGAATAAGGTCCGATGGCTGCGGGTGCTTTTTCAGTGCTGATGGAATGCATGGTTTCCTCCTCATGCCGTAATGCCGCATAATGTACGGACATATAGTACCCCTCCGTATGGTCGGCGGCTTTGCACAGGCAGCGAAAAGAGGAAAGAACTGATGACATCCACGTTAACGCTCAACACCTTTGAGGAAGCGGCGAAAAAGGTCAAGGAAGTGACCCAGGAGACGAAGCTCGTCTACAGCAGTCACTTCAGCAAAGAGTGCGGCAACGAGGTTTACCTCAAGCCGGAGAACATGCAGCGCACGGGCGCCTATAAGGTGCGCGGTGCGTATTACAAGATCAGCACCCTTTCGGACGAGGAGCGCAAGCGCGGTCTCATCACCGCTTCGGCAGGCAACCATGCCCAGGGCGTCGCGTACGCCGCCCGCAAGTACGGCGTTCCGGCGACCATCGTCATGCCGACCACAACGCCGCTGATCAAGGTCGAGCGCACCAAGGAGCTCGGCGCGCGCGTCGTGCTCGCAGGCAACGTCTTCGACGAATGCGCCGAGCGTGCGCTCACGATCGCCGATGAGGAGGGGCTGACCTTCATCCACCCCTTCAACGATCCCATCGTCGCTGCCGGCCAGGGATCCATCGCCATGGAGATCGTCCAGGAGCTGCCACTCGTCGACATCATCCTGGTTCCGATCGGAGGCGGTGGACTTGCCACGGGCGTGTCTACGCTCGCCAAGATGCTCAACCCGCGCATCGAGGTCATCGGCGTCGAGCCGGCTGGCGCTGCCTGCATGAAGGCGTCGCTTGAGGCGGGCCACGTCGTGAAGCTGCCCGAGGTCAACACCATCGCCGACGGCACCGCGGTCGAGGAGCCGGGCGACAAGATCTTCCCGTACATCCAGAAGAACCTCGACCGCATCATCACGGTCGAAGACGACGAGCTCACGCTCGCCTTCCTCGACATGGTCGAGAGCCACAAGATGATCGTCGAGAACTCGGGCCTGCTCACCGTCGCCGCCTTGAAGCACCTTGACTGCAAGGGCAAGAAGGTCGTCTCGATCCTGTCCGGCGGCAACATGGACGTCATCACGATGTCGAGCGTCGTGCAACACGGTCTGATCCAGCGCGACCGCATCTTCACCGTCTCGGTGCTCCTGCCCGACCGCCCCGGCGAGCTCGTGCATGTGGCCCAGGTCATCGCCGAGTGCAAGGGCAACGTCGTGCGCCTGGACCACAACCAGTTCGTCACGGCCAACCGCAACGCCGCTGTTGAGCTGCGCGTCACGATCGAGGCCTTCGGCACCGAGCACTAGGAGCGCATCGTGCATTCGCTCGAGGATGAGGGCTTCCGCCCCAAGCTCATTCAGGCAGCTCTGTAGCCCGCGTACACATCTGGTTCACATTTCCTTCACATAGTGCGAAAAAGTAAGGCCCATCTTGCAAAAGGTGGGCCTTTTCTTATGTCTGCGCAGGTCAGACGAGGAGTTTAGCTTTTGAACCCGTTATTGAACCTGTTTTGAACACATTTTGAACATATCACGAACAAGTTCATTCGAATTTGCCAATCGGGTTCAAACACTTAAACCTCCTGAACACGTTACAGGGTCGTAGTATCACAGATGCGGAAACGAGAACCCCTCAAAGAAACGCTTCCGAACATAAAACTCCCTCAGTGAAAGGATCGAAAAAATGAAGACCTTCGACATGCGACTTACGACTGCTCTGTTCGTGGCAATGCTTGCTGTCATCGGCATGATCGGCATCTTCTAAGTCGACCTCACGTATCGGTGGGATCGAGCACCGGTTTGCGGAAGCCGGTTTCTCCGTCCCCCACTGAAGAAACCCCGTCGTTCCCCAACGGCGGGGTTTCTTGTTGTTAGGGGACTTTCCTCCTTGTCGACCTGCCGACCGGTGCGCGACCGAATCTCCTTTGGGCAGCGACAGCCTCGTACGAAGCCCCATCGCCTAACGCCCCTGGCAAGCCCCCCACAAGAGCAAAGGAGCCTCTCCCCGCACGCGCGGGAAGGGGCTCTCTGACGTCAATGCGATGAAAACGGCGCGCTAAGCGGATTTCTCCTGGCCGCGGAAGGAGACCATGGAATCGACCGGGATGCCGAGGTCGGCCATGTCGAGGCGCTTTTCGGTGCGCACGAAATTACCGTGCGTCGGACAATCCCCGTGATACTTGACTGAGTCGGGCGTCAGCTCGACCGTCAGCGATACCAGCTCTCCGCAATGCGGGCAGGTGCCCAGCGTTTCGGTGGACGTGAGCTTTGCCATGGCGCTCGCCCTCCCCTTCTATTTGATCTGCCATGCCGGCAGGTTCCTCTCTCCAACAAGTCATGGTGACAGAATGCACGCTGCGACAGGAGCAGAACATCTCAAATGTCGATAACCTACATCGCGTCGACATAACCCCATGTCAGCGTAGGTGAACATGTTCACATTCGCAAGGTGAGATATCAGATAATCTGCTTCTAAGCTTATGCGTTCTCCAGATAAGAGTCTTGGTCTGCCCAGATACCATCGATGAGACAGGGCGTATCCGCCTCGCAAGCCCTTAGGAGGCCACCACGTCGAAGACGGCTTTGACGAAGAAGACCACGATCACGAAGATGATGAGCGGCTTTGCGACGCCGGCGCCCCGCTCGGTGAAGCGATGCGAGCCCAGGTAGTTGC
>CAVCDZ010000045.1:0-22939 GCA_963601095.1 Oscillibacter sp. MSJ-31
GGCGTGTTCCAGGCATCTAAGGCGATCGTGCTGAACAAGATCGACACGCTGCCGGTGTTCACGTTTGACCAGGAGCTGTTCTGCGAGCACGTGAAGAACTTGAACCCGACGGCCCCGATCTTCCCGATCGCAGCCACGAGCGGGCAGGGCGTCGATGCCTGGGCCGAGTGGCTCGCGAAGCAGATTCGCGCGCTGTAAGCCTGGCTGGCGTGGTCGATTGGGCCGGCGGCGCGGGTCGATCGTTGCGGATCGACTTGATTCTGCAAAATGCACGCTATTTTTGCATAAAAGTCCAGATATTGGGGACTCGCATTGCTGTGAATAGACATTCGTTGCCTTCTTCGTCCGATTTACGCAACATCTAGATGTGATATGTGGCGTAACTTCTGGTGTCCTTACCGACCGGTGCCTACTGACCCCCAAATATCTGGACTTTTCTGCCATTCGAGGCCTGATTTTCTGCAGTGAGGGTCGTTCTCGCACGCTTCAGTGCGCCTAAAAGGCCACTCTCTGCAGAATTAGCACGATCGGCAACGGTTTGCTGGCGCGGCAGGGGAGCGCTCGCTGCCTGCTAGCGCTCAGCGGGTGGCAGCGTTTTCGTGAGGAACAGCGCGTAGGCGACGGCGATGACGGCAATGACCAGGCTGATTGCGATTTGCACCTCATCGGTGAGCGCGGCCTCATTCACGAAGAGGCTTGTCGTGTTGATGGCTGCATGCGTGATGATGCAGGGGATGAGGCTTTGCCCGCGGTAGAAGATGATGACGAACAAGAAGCCGATCGCGATGGCCCCTCCCACTTGGCAGAGCGTCTGCACGATGTCGGCGCCGCTCCCGTTCCCCAGGTTCATGAGGTGACCTAGCCCGAAGGTGACGCTTGAGATGGCGATGCCATGGTAAGGCCGTCTTTCGCCAGAGCGCGGAACAGCAGGCCGCGGAACAGCAGCTCCTCGACAAAGCCGACGCCAAACATCAGACAGATGAAGCACAGGCTGTCGGCAAGGGGAAGGCTGATCCCGACGCCGCACCAAAGGTTGGTACTGGCGAGCGCCACCAGCGGCACGTACCAGAGAAAGGCGCGGGCCGGCAGGGGCGTGGCGCACAGGCCGTAGCGTTGCATGAGCCCATTGGCTCTCAGAAACACGAACAGCACGAGGGCGATCAGCACGGTGAACAGGGCGTTGAACGCGTAGCTTACCCTGACAAGATCATTGAGCGCATAGGCAAAGGACTGAGCGATGCAGTAGATCACGATCCATGCAATGGCGAAGGAGAGCTCGCTTTTTTCATACCACTGTTTCATCGAAGCCCTCTTTTGGATCGGATGCGGACACTCTACTGTGCAGCTTAAATAACCAGGGAACCCGATGTGCCCACGCGAGGGGGAGGTAACAACTTTTAACATCTTGCGGGCGTGGCCGTGCTGATGGCGCGGGTGGATTGCGGGCCGTGCCGACGGCGCAGGTGGACTGCTGGTGGTATCGCTGGCGCGGGGCGGGTTGCTGGCGGTGTCGATGCGGGGGCTGGATCGCTGGCCGTACCGATGTGGGGGTTGGTTGCTGGCCGTGCTGAGTCAGGCACCGGTGCCCCTCATGAGGACGAGGGCGGCGCAGCGGGCGCCCTCGCGAACGCCGACGCCCTTCTAGCAGTCGCAGGCGATCGGGTTGTGCCTGAGGTAGCTCAAGAACTCCCAGGTAGCAGCCGATGGTTCGCGATCGGCAGGCACGCGCGCGTAGATGAAGCGGGTGCGCTGCACATCCTCGAGCGGCTTCACGACGAGGCCTTCCTCGTGGTCGCCCACCCAGGTGTAGGACGCGACGACGGCACATCCCATGCCCGCGCGCACCATTTCCAGGATGTCGCTGAACAGCTGCAACTCGCCCACGATACGCGGCGTGAACCCCGCTTCCACGAACATCGTGTCCACGATGTCGCGCATCACGCTCGGCTCTCCGAGCACAAACGGATCGTTCGCCAGGTCGCGCAGGCGCACCGAGGGCGCGTCTGCCAAGGGATGGCTCGGCGGTAGCGCCACGGCGAAGTCTTCCTCGCGGATCTTGATCACGCGCGAGCTGGGCTCCAGCTCACGGTAGGATCCCACGATCTCGAGGTCGATCGCCGCCAGGTCGGTGCCGAACAGCTCCGACGTCGGAAACCCGATGCGCACGGCGAAGTCGGGGTTTTCTTTGGTGAAGTCGGCGAACAAATCGCGCCCCAACCGCCCGAGCGGCATGTTGACGCGGATGTTCACCGTGCGGCTGCGCTGGTCGATGCTGCTTTGAACCGTTTCCTGCGCGTCTTTCAGGATCGCGAAGATGCTGCGCGCGCGAGCGGCGAAGTAGCGCCCGTTCTCGTTGATGACCAGGCGCCGTCCCACGCGATCGAAGAGAGAGAACCCCAGTTCATGCTCGAGATCCTTCAACGCCGCGCTCATGGCCGGCTGCGAAACGTGCAGCTTGCGCGACGCGTCCGACATGTTCTCGCTCTCCGTGATGGCGAGAAAGTAGTTGAGCTGGCGAAGTTCCATGGAATCTCTCCTGTCGGCTTGAGCCCTCATTTGCCAGGCATCAGGCATCCTGGGCAGGGCACGAACGCGCGCGGCGCGGGCGCCCGGCTCTTTCACATAAAGGGCTAGGGCGCCTCTCTAGGATAGCGAAGCGGGCAGGTGAGCGTCGCATCGTTATTGAATTTGCTGAAGGAGAATCGGTTTTCGTTATTTCCGTTCGTATGGCCTGGCCTTTACGATGTATTGAGGAGATCCGAACGTGTTCATGAAAATCGAAAGGGGATCACCATGGAAAACCCGTTCAAGCCCATCGACCCATCGCAGTTCAACACCTGCTGGCTCGACGTCCCTTACGCCGATGAGGACGCGCGCCAGATGCTCGATATCTATCTGCCCAATGAGGGCGAAGGCCCGTTCCCGCTGATCGTGTTTATCCATGGCGGCGGCTGGGTGTCAGGCGACAAGCGCGAGAACACCATGCCCGGCGTGTTCAAGTTCCCCTCGCAGGGCTATGCGCTGGCCTGCCTCGAGTATCGCCTCGTGCCGGACGTGCGTTGGCCGGAGCCGTTCGAGGACGTCCGTGCCGCGATCCGCTTCTTGCGTGCGCATGCGGCCGAGTACAACCTGAAGGTCGACAAGATCGCCATCATGGGCAATTCCGCCGGCGGGCACCTTGCGTGCATGACGGCAGCGATGGCGGGCCGCCCGATGCTGCAGGGCCGTCGCTACGGCAACCTCGACCAGTCGGACGCGGTGCAGTGCCTGATCAGCATCTACTCGCCGACTGACCTCTACCAGTGCGACCTGTGCGACCGCACCACGTCCGAGGACCAGGCCATGGCCACCGGCGGCATGGCGGCACGCGGGGACAACGGCGAGAAAGGCATGGGCAAGCCCCAGAACCAGCTCGTCGGCGCCAGCTGCATCGACAACCCGGTGCTCGCAGCCGCTGCCAGCCCCATCACCTACGTCAACAAAGACTTCCCGAAGGCGCTGTTCATGCAGGGCATCCAGGATCATGTGGTGCCGTATGGCCAGGCCGTCGGCATGGCGCGCATGGTCAACGAGCGCGCGGGCGAGGGCACGGCGACGCTCGAGCTCTTCCCCGACGCCGATCACGGCGATCCGACCATGAAGACCGATGAGGTCATCAACCGCATCATCGACTTCATCGACGACGTGCTGTGGGACGGTCCCCACGCGCGCACGCCGCTCCCTGCCGAGGTCAAGGTCCTGTCGTAGGGCGCGGACATCTCACGCAACGGTAAGGGCGGGCACCCCGAATGATCTTCCGGGGTGCCCGCCCTTTGCTTTGCTGGTGGGAGATAGGCGCGCGGTGAGGCGCGCGGAATCGTGTGCTGGCAGCCCGTCGATCCTTTGTACGGCATGCGCACTTTCCGAGCGCGCCCAGTGCAACCCTTACTGCGGAATCGAGACCGGGACGGCCGGGACGGTCTCGCGTTCAGTCGTGCCCGCGATGCCCGCCTGCAGGATGCGCTCGGCATCCGTTCTCAAGAACTCGAAGAACTCCAGGGCGGCCGGCGAAGGCGCGGCGCCCTCGGGAATGAGCGCGTAGATGTTGCGCCCCGCTGTACGTCGCTGATGGGCTTGACCGCAAGGCCGTTGACGTCGTCGAGCCACGAAAGCTCGGGCGCGATGGTGTAGCCCAAGCCCGCGCGCATCAGATAGAGCACCTCGCTGTAGAGCTGCAGCTCGCTGACGACATGGGGCATGTAGCCCGCCTCCTCGAACATCCCCAGCAGCGCGTTTTGCATCTCTCCGGGGCCGGGGAGGATGAACGGCTCGCTGACCAGGTCCTCGAGGCGGACGGTCTCTGTGTGGGGCGCCACGCGCTCGGCGAACACGGCGACGAAGCGCTCGTGGGCGATCTTGAAGCGGTCCTCTCTCTGCTTGAGCTCGCGCGGCGTGCCGAGGAACTCCAGATCGGGAGAGGCGTTCTTGAACGTGAGCGAATCCTTGAACCCGACGCGCAGGATCGTTTGCGGGTGGGTGCGGCGGTAGTTCTGGATCAGAAGGCCGCTCACCTTGCCGAGCGTCATGTTGGTGGCGCACTTGACGGTGTTTTCCCGCCTGGCGACGTTGTCGGCGATCGAGACGCGCGCATCGCTGATCGTGGCGAGCGCCGCGCGCACCTGGCGCGCCAGATAGCGGCCGTTCTCGTTGATGACGAGCCCGCGTCCATCGCGATCGAAGAGGGGAAACCCCAGATCGCGCTCGAGGTCGCGCAGAGCGACGCTCAGCGCGGATTGCGAGACGTGCAGTTGCTTTGAGGCTTTGGCGATGCTCGATTGTTCGGCGATGGCCAGAAAGTATTTCAGCTGATGGAATTCCATGGCGACAGTCCCTTCGCCCCTCATTAGCGCGGCCGGATCGCTCAAACGCGCTGCATGCCCCTTGCAGGCTGCGATCTCCATGCCGCAGTGCCTGAACGCCACCGTCGCGGGCCGTCAGGCGGTTTACCCCAACTCTTATTAAGTATAGAGAAGCAAGCGCATCAGGTGCTATTTCAATGGTGTAGCTGATGTATACGCTTCGTGTATGAATTCCTTGGAGTGAACTCCAGTTTGAATAAGGGCTGGTAAAGCGCCATTTCAGGGGAATAAGGCAGGGATGGCCGGGGATTTTGGCCGCCCTCTAAGCAGATTAGCGCCCGATTCTTCTTTCGAAATGAATAAGGAATGTTCGTGTATTGCTAATGAAGGAAATGTGAACACGTTCATACACTGTAATCAGGGGATTTGCCGGGGTGGGGCCCGGCTACACCATATCTGAAGGGAGAGGACCATGAAGAGCGAAGAGGATAAGGACCCGAGTATCCACGACGATCAGGCAGACGCGCCGGCGACGGCGGATGCGCCGCCCGAGGCCGCAGCCGATGACGGGGCCGTCAAGGGCGTCGGCAAGCGGCTGTTCCCCGAGGGGGTCGAGCGCCGCAGCCTGATCGGCGGCATCGTCGCGGGCGCGGTCGGCATGGGGCTCGTGACGCTCCTGCCGCGCGGCGTCGTCGCGGTGTCGCAGGTAGCCGCTGGAGGGGACGGCATCTACATCGCGGATGCCGGCGGCAACATGAACGACAAGACTTACACGATGGAATTCGTGCAGCCGGTTCATTTGGTGGCGAAGAAGGACGGCGCCGTCCTGACCGAGGGCACGTGGCGCTCGAGCAACAAGCACCTGGTCTCGGTCGACCCCGACGGCACCGCGGTGATGCGCGACGGCGTGGGCGGCTACGACGTTGACGTGACCTGGTCGCTCGGCGACACGGTGTTCGTCATCACCTTCCACACCAGCCAGACCGCCGGCCCGCATGCCATCGAGGTCGACGCGCCGCTCACGCGCGGAGACTTCATGATCCGCCTGTCGAAGTACTTCGGCTGGCCCCATTACAACGCCGTGATGGACGATGGCGTCGACATCGACGACAACGGCGATGTGATGGAAGAGGAGCGCGTGCGCAATTACTACGACGTCACGGGCGACAACGACTACGTCAAGCCGATCGAATCGGCGCTCGACATGGGCGTGCTGCACACGGATAGCTCGACTGACCTGTTCTACCCGATGTCGCCGATGACGCGCGAGGACGCGGCGGTCATCCTGGTCAGCGCGTTCAAGATGGGCGAGCTGGACACGGACTACCTGTCGCATTTCGACGACGCCGATCAGATCACAGACGGGTGCTACCAGGCGCTCAACACTCTGGTGGGACGCAACTTCATGCGCGGTCGCACGAACACGACGATCAACCCTCAAGACGGCATCACCGACTCCGAGGCGCGCATCATCATCGAGGCGATCGACAAGCGCGTGGTCTGCCCGGTGTGGTCCATGCCGGTGAGCAACCGCAAGTTCGTCCGCGTGCGTCCCGAG
Source organism: Oscillibacter sp. MSJ-31 (assembly GCA_963601095.1). Lineage (GTDB taxonomy): Bacteria > Actinomycetota > Coriobacteriia > Coriobacteriales > Eggerthellaceae > Anaerotardibacter. The sequence continues at coordinate 6,397 of CAVCDZ010000045.1, forward strand.
TGGATGACGGCGACCCAGGACGCCACGGTCAAGTGGCGCGTGAAGATCGACCAGTACTCGCATCCCGAGATGAAGGGCCTGTTCATTCAGGACCGCGGCGTGGGCGCCTACGTGGGCACCGGATGGAGCGAGTGGTTCGAGTACCATCCCGGCTTCTCGGCCGACCCCTGCTTCGGCCTCAACAACAGCAAGGATCTGCCCTACGACGCGATCTGGTTCATCGCCGACGTCGAGTGCTATGCCGAAAAGCCCGGGCTTGAGACCTCGCCGACGACGACGTTCAAGTGACGCATCGAGCGCCCCGCCTGGCACGACTTCGCCCATGACGTCCTGCACGAGGGCGGCGACGACTTCCCGACGGTTCATCGCTACTTCGACAACTTCCAGGCGGCCGCCTACTACATCGAGGGCAGCGAGTCTGGCATCCTCTACGACGGCCTGATGCCCACTAACACCACCACGACGCTGATCGACCGCGTCAAGGAGGTGGCCACGAAGCCGTTCGTGTTCGTGCTCGGCCACAACCATCCCGACCACAACGGCGCGATGCCCATCGCGTACGAGGCCGGGCTCGACGTCTACATGTGCGACCGCACGTTCCCGGTCGAAAAACCGTGGGAGATCGAGGTGTACGGCCAGAAATACACCAGCGCGAACAAGGTCATCGACGACAAGCGCTCCGGCACCTACTCGGGCGACAAGGTGCACCTCATCGACGAGGGCTACGAGTTCGACCTGGGCAATTGCAAGTTCGAGGTCGTTCATCTGCCCGGCTACGAGGATTCCTCGATCCTGATCTACAGCCGCGCGACGGGACTCTTGTTCTCATCGGACATCTACGCGGTCAACCGCTACTGGGTCGCCGACCAGTTCGGCGCCAAGGGCGTGCGCCAGGACCTGCTTTTATCGCTGCACCAGCAGCTGATGGACGTCTACGCTAAGGACGGCGGCGAGGTCAAGGAGCTCTACACCGGGCACAACCGCATCGGCATGGGCGGCGAGTACCTCACGATCTGGGAGCAGTGCCTCCAGAAGCTGGTGAACTACGGGCCGGACGCCGTGTCGCACGACCGCCGCGGCGCGGGCGCGATCGTAGTGACCGACGGCCATCAGTACGAGACCATGAACTGGACGAGCTTCTCCGAGGACGGCAAGCAGGTGCGCGCCGAGTACACGGGCACCTACGACGGCAAGACCTACTACCGCATCGAGACCGACACGCGCGGCGGCGAGAACAAGCCGGTCGATGACAACCTGTACTTCGACCGCGCGACCAACGCCCACTTGAGCAACATCACGTTCAAGGACGCCGAGCTGGTGGGACACGACTTCAAGTACAAGACGGGCTTCAAGGAAGTCGACGATAAGACGTCCGACGGGCGGCTCAAGTACGCGATTCCCAACAAGTTCGTGCCCTATGAGTTCGACTACGACGTGAAGACTTCGAGCGATTCGGTGACGTTCACGCCGGTTGCGCTGTCTGACCTGATCCAGGGCATGACGGTCAACGGCGAGGCGGCGTCGAGCCGCTGCCCGGTGACCGTAAGTACCTCTTCGCCCGCGAAGATCGAGGTCACCGCACCGGACGGCACGACGAAGCAGACGTACACGCTGACGTTCGTCAAGGGCTGACGGAAAGGAGGAGAGCGCACGCACAAGAGGGAAGGGGGACCTGCGAGAGGGGTCGGCGCGAGCCGGCCCCTCTTCGTGTGCGGGCGGGCATGCAGCTGCGAGGGCGAGGCGTAGGCAGAGCGTGGGCGCCCCGATGCGCCTCGGTGCCCGAGCACGGTTTTTCTTTGGTGACGAAGCGGTAACGAATCGTCCTTACCTGTCGGAATAAACGAGCCAACCCTGCGCGCCACGAGGCGGTATCGTTACTATAGTCCCAGTTCAAATGCCCATGATGTCGATTGCGCCGCTCGGAGAAAAACCTAAGCACCCCGCACTTATATTTTCTCCACGGGTGGTTGCAATCGCAGAACAAGTCGTTAAGATGGAGAGACGTTAGCACTCCATTTGTCAGAGTGCTAAAACATGAGGAACACACGCACGGCACGTCCGTGCGGTATGGCCTACGAAAGGAAGTACGCTATGAATCTCAAGCCGCTCGGTGATCGTATCGTCGTCAAGCAGGATGAGGCCAAAGAGGTCTCTGAAGGCGGCCTCTACCTGACCAACGACGCCAAGGAAAAGCCGCAGACCGGCGTTGTCCTGGCAGTTGGCGAGGGCAAGGTCAACAACGAGGGCAAGCATCTGCCCATGCCCGTCGAAGTGGGCGATCGCGTCCTGTACGGCAAGTACGGCGGAACCGAGGTCGACGTCGACGGCGAGAAGGTCATCATCCTCCGTGCCGACGACATCTACGCTGCCTTCACGGCGTAATCGTTTTTCCCAGGTAACACATTTCTCGAAAGGAATCGCACATGGCTAAGGAAATCAAGTTCGAGGCCGACGCCCGCTCCGGCATGGCCGAAGGCGTCAAGAAGCTTGCCGATGCAGTCAAGGTCACGCTTGGCCCCAAGGGTCGCTACGTCGCGCTCGAGCGCAGCTTCGGCGCTCCGCTCGTGACCAACGACGGCGTCACCGTCGCCCGTGAGGTCGAGCTGGAGGACCCGGTGGAGAACATGGGTGCTCAGCTGGTCCGCGAGGCCGCGGTCAAGACCAACGACGTCGCTGGCGACGGCACCACCACTGCCACCCTGCTCGCCGACGTCATCGTGAGCGAGGGCCTGCGCAACGTCACCGCCGGCGCTGATGCGCTCGGCATTCGCCGCGGCATTGAGAAGGCCACCGACGCCGTCGTCGAGGCCATCAAGGCTGACGCCACCGAGATCACCACGAAGGACCAGATCGCCAACGTCGGCACCATTTCCGCCGGCGACGCCTCGATCGGCGAGAAGATCGCCGAGGCGATGGACGAGGTCGGCAAGGACGGCGCCATCTCCGTCGAGGACAGCCAGACCTTCGGCATCGACATCGACATCGTCCAGGGCATGCAGTACGACCGCGGCTACATCTCCCCGTACATGGCCACCGACGCCGAGCGCATGGAGGCCGTGCTGAACGACCCCTACATCCTGCTCACCGACTTGAAGATCTCCTCTATCCAGGACCTCGTCCCGCTGCTGGAGCAGATCATGAAGTCCAGCCGCCCGCTTTTGATCGTCGCTGAGGACGTCGACGGCGAGGCTCTGGGCACCCTGCTTCTGAACAAGCTGCGCGGCACCCTGAACGTCGTCGCGATCAAGGCCCCTGGCTTCGGCGATCGCCGCAGCCGCATCCTCGAGGACATCGCCGTCGTCATCGGCGCTAAGGTGATCTCCAAGGACTTCGGCATGACGCTTGCCGATGCGACCGTTGACGTGCTGGGCACCGCCAAGACCGTCAGGGTCACCAAGGACACCACCGCCATCGTCGACGGTGCGGGCGACCATGCTGCCGTCGAGGCTCGCGTGAACCAGATGAAGGCCGAGCTCGAGCACATCGACAGCGACTTCGATCGCGAGAAGCTGCAGGAGCGCCTGTCCAAGCTCTCCGGCGGCGTGGCCGTGCTCAAGGTCGGTGCTGCCACCGAGTCTGAGCTCAAGGAGAAGAAGAGCCGCATCGAAGACGCGCTGCAGGCAACCCGTGCAGCCGTCGAAGAGGGCATCGTCGCCGGCGGCGGCGTGGCCCTGATCAACGCGATCCCGGCTCTCGACGCGCTCAAGGCCGACGACGCCGACGAGCAGGTCGGCATCGACATCATCCGCAAGGCACTCGAGTCCCCGATGCGCGCCATCGCCTCGAACGCCGGCTATGAGGGCTCCGTCGTGGTCGAGAAGGCCAAGGGTCTGGCCAAGGGCGAGGGCTTCAACTTCGCCAACGGCAAGACCGGCAACATGATCGAGATGGGCGTCAACGACCCGGTGAAGGTCACCCGCACCGCGCTGCAGTCCGCGGCATCCGTCGCTTCGCTGATCCTCATCACCGAGGCCACGATCAACGAGATCCCGAAGGAAGGCCCCGATCTGTCCGCGCTCGCTGGCGGCGGTGCCGGCGGCATGGGCGGCGGCATGGGCATGATGTAAGCCCTTCGGGCCTTACGCTCACGCCACGCGCAACGCCGATCCTCTGATCGCTTGCGTATTTCAAGGCGCGCTCCCCGCATGAGGGGGCGCGCCTTTTTGCGTTTTGAGGCCCGTGCGCTCAGGCCCCAGCGTACCGTGTCAGACGCGTGCACCCAGGTCTCAATCCACGCCTGCCAGACGCGCACGCGCAGGTCTCAACGCGTACCTGCCAGACCTGCACGCGCAGGCCTCAGCGCGCCTGCCAGACGCGTGCCACAGGGCCGTCCGTTTTGCCCCGAGAGGGCGTTATGTGTCCCTTATGTGGTGCTCCATCGCTCCCATTTGTGCGTTTTAGCTCGGCGAACGGGTTCACCTACCCCTTCTGTGAAGATTGCGCCCCGTTCCGTGGAGAGGGTGCGTGAGGGGAGTATTCTCACGCACGGGCTTCGGCCGGACGCCCGCTCGTCCGCCTGAGGTTCTCGGAGAAAACCCCTGCAACGAAAGAAGGCACGAACTCCACATGGAGGTATTCCAACACACCCTGGTACAGATGCTGATGCTGTTTGCGATCATGCTGTGCGGCTTTCTGGCCCGCAAGAAGCGCCTGACCGACGACACGTTCGACGCGGCGCTCTCGAAGCTGGTCATGACGTTCACGCTGCCCGCCACGATCCTGGATTCCGTGCTCTCCGACGCCAACCTGCCCAGCGACGACGTCATTCTCATGACGCTGGGCTATTCGGCCATTTACTTCGTTGTGGTGTGCGTGTTCGCGTTCGTGATGGGGCGCACGGTGTATAGGCGCCTCAGCCGTCCGGTGCGCGGCGTCCATGAGTTCATGATGGTCTTCGGCAACACGGGCTTCCTCGGCTTCGCGGTGCTCGCCGCGATCTTCGATCAGAGCGCGGTGCTCTATGCCGCTATCTTCAACATCCTGTTCAACGTGGTGCTGTTTTCGCTCGGCGTGTTCTTCGTCGCCGGCAACGACGCCGAGGTCGCCCAGAAGCGCAGCCTGCGCATGCAGCTCAAGGCGATGGCGCGCACGCTGACCGAGCCCACGATGATCGCCTCGTACCTCGCGATGGCGCTCGCGCTTCTGCACATCACCGACTCGGGCCCGATCGGCCAGACCTGCAGCATCCTCGGCGGTATGACGGTGCCGGCGGCGATGCTGATCATCGGTTCGTCGCTTGCGAAGATGCCGCTGCGCGAGATGCTGTTCGACGGGTGGGGCTACCTCACCTCGATCATCCGCCTGGTCGTCGTTCCGGTCGGCATGTACTTCCTCTTGGGCCTGGTCGTGAAAGACCCGTACCTTTTGGCGATCCTCGTGATCCTCTCCGGCATGCCGGCGGCATCGAACGGCACGATGCTCTGCTTGGCCTACGGCGGCGACACGCGCGCGATGTCGCGCGGCACCTTCCTCACCACGGTGCTGTCGCTCGTCACCCTGCCCCTGATCGCCGTGCTCGTCGTGTGAGCGCGGCCTGCCGGTGCCCCCCGCTTGGCGCGCCGTGGCGCCGGTGCACCTGCAAGGCGTACTATGCACCCGTGCCGTTTTCTCGAAAAGGAGTGTCGATGATCGAGCACCTCTCATCGCTCGACGATCCCCGTCTGGATGTCTATGCCCGCCTGACCGAGCTGCAGCTGCGCAACCGGCTCGAGCCCGAGCGCGGTATCTTCATCGCCGAGTCCGACAAGGTGATCGACCGGGCGCTTGACGCGGGCTACCGCCCGCTGTCGCTTTTGGTGCCGGATCATCGCCTTGCGCGCATGCGCGCGCTGATCGAGCGCGCAGGCGGCGACAAGCCCGAGGCGGACGGCGGCATCCCCGTGTTCGTGGCGCCGGCTGCCGAGATCGAGCAGCTCGCGGGCTACGAGCTGACGCGGGGCGTGCTGTGCGCGATGCGGCGTACGCCCCTGCCGAGCGTCGAAGAGGTGGTGGCCGGCGCGCGGCGCATCGCCGTGCTCGAGGACATCACGAACCACACGAACGTGGGCGCGGCGTTTCGCAGCGCAGCGGCGTTGGGGGTGGACGCGGTGCTGGTGACGCCGTCGTGCTGCGATCCTCTGTATCGCCGGGCCGTGCGCGTGTCGATGGGGACGGTGTTTCAGGTGCCGTGGTGCCGGATCGGCGACGTGCCGGGGGAGGAGTGGCCGGCCGGCGGCGTGGCGAAGCTGCGCTCGCTTGGCTTTGCAACGGCGGCGCTCGCGCTTGCCGACGACGCGGTGAGCCTGGACGATCCGGTGCTGAAATCGTGCGACAAGTTGGCGCTGGTGCTGGGCACCGAGGGCGACGGCCTCTCGCCCCACACGATCGCGGCCTGCGATTACACCGTGCGCATCCCGATGGCGCATGGGGTCGACTCGCTCAACGTCGCCGCAGCCAGCGCTGTGGCGTTTTGGGAGCTGCGGGTGCGCTAAGGGAACGTTTTCCTGGCTCGCCGCGCCTCCGCCATCGCTCCCGGCGCCTTGCCACCCTTCCGGCGCCCCTGCCATCGCTCTCGGCACGCCCCCCCCCGCCATCGCTCCCGGTGTCCTGCCATTCCTCCGGCGTCCCGACACACCCCGCACCGCTCCCGGTCTCCCGGCACCCTTCTGCCCCCCTCGTATCGCTCTCGGCTCCCTCGGCACCCTGTCGCCCCCGGTTCCTCTTCCGGCGATCCCTCCCCAGAGAAAAAAATCGACGGGTTTTTGGCAACACTCAACGGAGGTACGCAGCTCACGGCGTCAACGAGGGCAATCGCATCCTCCAAAAGAGGAAAAGAAGCCAAGTTACGCAACAGATTAACCGGATTCGTTGCGTAACACCTTCTTCAAAGGGGTCGTCACATCGGTAAGGCTGCGTACGTCCGTTCGTTGTTGCCAAAAAAGGCGAATTATTTTTCTCTGGAGGGCCTCGGGGCTCCTTTGGACTCTTGTCGAGAGGAGTGGAAGCTCGCGCTCATCGGCTCGGCCCCCAAGGGCCTTCGCCCGGAATCCTGAAAACAGCCCACTGGGCTGTTTTCTTGACGGATTCCCACCCCAACGGGTTCGAATCCTGCGCCCCTGCGATGGGTGCTTTGGGTGGGTGAGCGTGCCTAGAGAATGTGGCTGGGCCAGCAGGATTCGAACCTACATAGCTGGTACCAAAAACCAGAGTCCTACCATTGGACGATGGCCCAGAGAGCACTGACGTGCCGGACGATTATACCGTATTGCCTGCGGCTCATGCCACAGCGATTCTCCCGTGCCCACTTCTGCTATAGCCCATGCCGATAGCCTATCCTCAGCTTTTACTCGCTACCGCGATTTGTAACCTGTCGGTAAGGTAATCCCCATCGGAAAGCTAGGCAATCCACTCACCACCTTCATCCGCACGTGCGCAACGCTCGTGAAACGAAGAAACTCGGACCGCCGCCATGCCTTTGCCGCATGGCGGCGGTGGTGTCTCGGGAGGGTTGCCGGAAAGGAACGTACACCATGAAATCCCTGTACCGCACTCGTCTCAGAAACGTCGCACTGCTCCTTATCGCGGCCTGTGCAATGATGGCGCTTCTGGCTGGGTGCTCGGGCACCTCGGATCAGAAGTCGTCGGGCGCCGATGCGTCGAACCTCGAGAAGACCGACTTCAACCTGGGTTACCTCAACTCGACGGCGCATCTCTTCGCGTTTGTCGCCCAGGAGGAAGGGTTCTTCGCTGACGAGGGACTCAACGTGAACCTCACGCAGTTCTCCTCGTCCTCCGAGCTGGAAAGCGGCCTGCAGAGCGGCAAGCTCGACGTCGCCTTCATCAGCACGGTTCCCACCTTCACCTTCGCAAGCAAGGGAAGCGACATCTCGATCTTCGGCGGTGCGATGACCAACGGACATGGGTACGTGATCAAGCCCCAGTACACCGAGGGCTTGACCGACTGGGACGTCTCCCTCTTGAAGGATCGCAACGTCGCCTCGGTCAAGAACTCCATCCAGGACGCCGAGCTGCAGCAGCTGCTCGCTGAGAAGAACATCAAGATCGGCGATGGCGCCGGCGAGGTCCACGTCAAGTACTTCGACAGCCAGAAGGACGCCTACGCGGCGCTCAAGAACGCCGAGATCGATGCCGCCAGCGTGTACAGCCCGTACGCCTCGCTCGCTGAGAAGGAGGGCTACAAGGTCGTCTACCGCTGCTCCGAGGAGCCGACGCTGCAGAACCAGCCCTGCTGCCGCCAGGTCGCGCTGACCAGCGCCTTGCAGGAGAACCCGAACAGCTACACCGCGTTCGAGCGCGCCATCATCAAGGCCTACCTCTTCAGCCAGACCGACCACGACAAGACCATCCAGGACATCAAGAAGTACATCGACATCGATGAGGACGCCATCAACACCGAGGTGTACGGCGGCTACGGAACCTCGTATCCCGACCCCGACACCAAGGCCTCGTTCGAGCTGAAGCAGAACATCGTCAAGCTCGGCTACACGCCCGATTTCGATGAGACCAGCCACTACAACACCGACATCTACAAGACCGCCCTCGACGAGGTGACGGCTGCCGATCCGAACAACGATCTCGTGAAGGAGCTGAACGACCACTTCGCCAACGCGAATTGAAAGGATGGCCAGCAGGATGAGGTGACTCAGGCAGCGTATGAGACGCCTGCCGAAGAAGTCCCCGACTGCTGCGGAGACTGATCAGCAAGGGGCGGGTGCCGCAACGGGCGCCCGCCCCTCATGCGGCTGTTCCGCGCAAAGCACGCGGCTTCGGCCTCGGGGGCGCTCGGCGCCTCGCCCTGCGCGCGGCTATCCGGCCCAGGCGCATTTTTCCGTTGTTCTTACGAAAGGCATGATGTGAGCAAACTAGAAGTAAAGGACCTCTCCGTCGCGTACGGCGACAACGCCAACCAGACGTTGGCGTTGTCGCATGTGTCGTTTTCCCTCGAGGCGGGCGAGTTCGTCACCGTCATCGGGTCGAGCGGCTGCGGCAAGTCGACCCTGCTCTCGGTCTTGGAAGGGCTCCACGAGCCCACCGAGGGCGCGGCGCTCATCGACGGCGTTCCCATCACCGGGCCCGGCCCCGAGCGCAGCGTGGTCTTCCAGCACTATTCCCTGTTCCCGTGGCTGACCGCTCGCGAAAATGTGGCGTTTGGCATCAAGCAGAGCCACCGCGGCTTGACGCGCGCCCAGTGCCGGCAGCGCGCCGACGAGGTGCTGCGCCAGGTGGGCCTGCGCGGATTCGAGAAGAAGTACCCCAACCAGCTCTCAGGCGGCATGCAGCAGCGCGTCGCGATCGCCCGTGCGCTGGCCGCCGACTCCGAGATCCTGCTTATGGACGAGCCGTTTGGCGCGATCGATGCGAAGAACCGCACGCTTCTGCAGGATTTCCTCCTCGACATCTGGGAAGGGGAGGCGACCGACGAACGCAAGACCGTGGTCTTCGTCACCCACGACATCGACGAGGCCATCCTGCTCGCCGACCGCGTGATCCTGATGAGCTCGCATCCCGGCCAGGTCTACCACGAGTACCCGGTGCCGTTCGCCCGCCCGCGCCGTCGCACGGAGCTGGTGGCGGATCCGGACTATCTCCAGTTCCGCGCGCATCTCTACGACGCGCTCTACAACAAGACGATCGACGCTTCGGGCCTTGAGGAGGCTGGTCTGTGATGACGCTCAAAACACGGTTGCTCAACGTGACCAACGTGCTGTTCGTGGTGCTGGTGGCGCTCAACGTGGCCCTTCCCGACGTGATCGAGAAGGACGCAGCGCCGGCCTACGTCACGGGCTTTCTCGTGATCGTCGAGGTGCTCGTGCTTGCCGGCTCGCTCGCCGCGCGCAAGCGCCCCACCCGCAACGTCGTCGTCGACGTCGCAGGCTTCGTCTACGTGCTCGTGGGGCTGTGGCTCGTGTTCACTGCGAAGACAGGCTTCATGAACCAGACGCTCTTCCCGGCACCGGGCACGGTCTTTGCCCAGCTCGTGGCCGACTACGCGAAGATCGGCGTCAACATCGCCAGCTCGCTTGGCATCATCGTCGAGGGCTTCGTCCTCGGCGTCGTCCTCGCCATCCCGCTCGGGTTGGCGCTGGGCTGGAACCTGCGCGTGGGGCGCGCCGCCTCGCGCGTGTCGAGCTTCTTCGCCGCCATCCCGCCGATCGTCTACATCCCGTATGCGATCGCGCTTCTGCCGACGTTTCGCTCGGCGTCGGTCTTCGTCATCTTCATGGCGTCGTTCTGGCCGATCTTCGTCAACGTGATGAGCGGCGTGCTCAACGTCGACGAGCGCATCGTCAACTCGGCGCGCGCCATGAACGTCTCGACGCCCACGATGCTCGCCCGCGTGATCTTCCCGGCCTCGCTGCCGCAGCTCTTCGTCGGCTGCAACCTCGCGCTGTGCTTTTCGTTCATCTTGCTCACTTCGGCTGAGATGATCGGGGCGTCGAGCGGTATGGGCTATTATGTGAAGAACTACTCCGACCTTGGCGACTACACGCGCACGGTCGGGGGCATCTTGGTCATCGGCGCGGTCATTTCCCTGGTCACCTATGCGTTCAGTCGCTTGGAGGGATGGGCCTTGCGCTGGAAGCGAAGCTAGGGCGCGCGCCTTAGCGGGTGAGGAGAGGTTTGCGTGGCTGAATACATCGAAGGCAAGCGTCCGTGCTTGGAGGCCCTGAAGGTCAAGGTCCCCGTCAAGCGCCTGTACGTGGCCGAGGGCCTCAAGGGCGACAAGGTGGTCGACGATGTGGTGCGCCGTGCCCATAAGCAGGGCATCTCGGTGAAGCAGGTCAAGCGCGCCGATCTCGATGCGCGCTCCGAGCGCGGCTCTCACCAGGGGCTGATGCTCGAGACCGCGCCGTTCGCCTACGTGAGCGCCCAAGACGTCGTCGACGCGGCCCAGGCACACGCCGAGGCACACGACGGCGCCGCGCTGATCGTCGTGCTCGACCACATCACCGACGCCGGCAACCTCGGTGCGATCTCCCGTTCGGCCGAGGTCGTCGGCGCGTCGGGCCTCATCATCCCCAACAAGCGCTCCGCGCGCGTGACGGCCGCCACCTATAAGAGCTCGGCCGGCGCGATCGCCCATATCCCGGTTGCGCAGGTCGCGAGCATCCCGCAGTTCATCGAGCGCCTGAAGAAGGACAACTTCTGGGTCGCCGGCGCCTCCGAGCATGCTGAGCAGTGTCTGTGGGACGCGCCGATGAACGGTCGGCTGGCGCTCGTCATGGGAAGCGAGGGCGAAGGCCTCTCGCGCCTGACCCAGGAGCGCTGCGACTTTTTGGTGCGCCTGCCCCAGGCCGGTCAGGTCGGCTCGCTCAACGTGGCGCAGGCGTCGACCGCCTGCATGTACGAGTGGTTGCGCCAGACGACGCGCGACGAGAGGACGCGGTGAGCGAGATGGCGAAGAGGCGCTCCAAGCTCTTGATCGTCGACGGTTACAACGTGCTGCGCAGCGGGCAGCGCTACGTGCACATGCGCCGCGAGGCCGACTACACCCACGATACCTTCAACAAGGTGCGCGAAGCTCTGATCAGCGATGTCACGGCCTTCGCCGGATCCGAGTACCGCGCCGTCATCGTGTTCGATGCGGCGGACAACGCCGAGTCGGCCGGCAAGAGCCAGTCTGCCGGCGGCGTCAAGGTGGTGTTCTCGCCGTACGGCTCGTCGGCCGACAAGGTCATCGAGAAGCTCGCCCACGACGCGCGCGAGCAGCATATCGAGGTGATGGTCGTCACGAGCGACGCCACCATCCAGGACACCGTGTTCGGCGGCGGGGTCGACCGCATGAGCGCCAACGGGTTCAGCCTCGAGATGGACGATCTGGGCGACGAGGCGGCCCGCGACCACACGCTCGAGGTCGCGCGCAAGGCCACGGTGTCGGAGCGCATCGGGGCCGACACCCTCGCCAAGCTCGAGGCGCTGCGCGATCGTCTGTAACCTGACATCTTGTAGGGTTTAGGCGCGCCTCCGGGTCGCGCGGCGACCACGGCCCTCTGCGCCGCTCAGGCGAAGCATCCTGCTTCAACGCCTCTCACCTGGGATTGGACGCTCATGCGCCCGATCAGCGCGCCGCCTCGCTCCTATTTCGTTTTCCCTTCTTTTCCGCTCATCCATTAACGAATGCAATGCAGCCGTTACGCGGGAGCCCGTCAGGCTTTTTTATAATGGGGACAGCTTAAATGAGCAGAAAAGACCAGGTCGTCCGACGGACGTCGGCGCTCTGGTCTTGCGCGAAGGAAGGGAAGCTATGAAGCCACTCAAGGGAATCAAGGTGGTCGACCTGACCACGTACATGGCAACGCCGGCGACGGGCCGCATCCTCGGAGAATGGGGTGCCGACGTCATCAAGGTCGAGGCCGCCAAGGGCGACCCGCTGCGCGTCACGCAGGCCGCCGTCTTCAACATGTCGATGTCCGATGAGGAGAACCTCGCGTTTGACATGTGCAATCTGCACAAGCGCTTCATCTCGCTGAACCTGAAGTCGCCCACGGGCGCCGAGGTCATGGACAAGCTCCTGTCCGAAGCCGACGTCTTCATCACCAACACCCGCACCAAGTCGCTGCGCAAGATGGGGCTGGACTGGGAGACGCTGCACGCCAAGTACCCGAAGCTCATCATGGGTCACGGCCTGGGCTACGGCAAGTACGGCGCCGAAAAGGACGATCCGGGCTTCGACGTGACCTGTTACATGGCGCGCGGCGGCGTCTTTGGCACGACGGTCAACCGCGGCGATGCGCCGATGATCCCGACGAACGGCTACGGCGATCTGCAGGCCGCCATGTTCCTGGCCGGCGGCGTGTGCGCCGCGATCATCGGGCGCGCAACCTCGGGCGAGGGCGAGTACGTCACCTGCGCGCTGCAGCACGCAGGCGTGTATGCGCTGATGACCGGCATGATCTCGGCGCAGTACGGCAACCCGTACCCCAAGAGCCGCCTGGAGGTCATCTGCCCGTTCAACAACGTGTACCAGACCGGCGACGGCAAGTACATCGCGATGTGCGATCCCGAGTACGACCGCGACTACAACAAGATCATGGGGCTGATCGGCCGCGACGACCTAATCGACGACGCGCGCCTGGTCAACTGCGTCAAGATGAGCGAGGCCGGCCTGAACGCCGAGGTCGTGGGCATCTTGGACGAGGCGCTGGCGAAGATGACGGCCGCAGACGCGCTCGCCCTCTTCAAGGGCGCCGCGATCCCCGTCGAGCTGTGCCAGACGCCGCTCGACGTCTACAAGGACCAGAACGTCTGGGACAACAACTACCTCGTCAAGATCAAGTACCCCGAGTCGGAGCGCAACATCCCCACGGTGCCGATCCAGTTCGACTCCGAGCCGGTGCCGGACTACACGCCGACCGACAAGCTCGGCAGCGCGACGGTCGCCATCATGCGCGACCTCGGCTACAGCGACGAGGCGATCGACGCCGCCCTCGCCGACGGGTCGGTGGCGGGCACCACGTCCTTGGACGATTTGGTCTAAGCGCGCCTAGATAGCCACGCAAAGAAAAGCGCCGGCGGGAGCAGCTCCCGCCGGCGCTTCGTCGTTTTTGCGTGCGTCGCGCGCTCGCGTCGCGACGCTAATCGCGCGCGTGCAGCGAGGCGGCCACCGAGCCGATGACGTCGTTGCGGTCGAGCGTGCTCAAGAGCATCAGCGCCGGCCGTGCCGCGCAGGTGAGGCCCGCGTCGGTCAGGCTGAGCGCGATGGCTGCCATCGCGTCGGCGATCGCCGGGTTCACCTCGCAGCGCACCTGGATGCTGGACAGCTGGCTTACCGCTGCATCCGAGGAGGGCTCTTCGGTGACGCCTTCCTCTGCCATGAGCGTCGCGAGCTCGTGGCGCGCCATCTCGCCGACCTGCGGGTTGTCGCGCGAGAGCACGTAGGCTGCCATCGCGCTCGCGGAATCGTCGGCGCTCCACAGCAGGAAGGCCAGGCGATAGTGGAGGAAGGAGAGCGTGTCTGCGAGATAGCACACGTCGATGCCGCGCCTGAGCACGTCGACCGCCTCGCGGGCGCGCCCGGCGGCCCCGAGGGTCGTGGCGACCTCCAGGTAGGCGAGCGTGCTGGTCGGGGCGATCTCGAGCGCCGCGGTGGCCTGGGCGAGCGCGCGGTCATAGTCGCCCATCGCGCGGTGGAGCCGCGCGAGGTCGATGCGGGCGGCGAAGAGCGCGTCGGAGGCGCGCACGTAGCGCAGCGACGGCTCGGGGTGGACGAGGCTCACCAGATAGCGCTCGACGACGCCCGAGCAGTACAACGCAAGCTCGCCCTCTCCGGGCAGCTTCTGGCGATCGAGGCAGGCGGCGACCACGTCTTCGAGCTGAGCGATGGCCAACAGCTGGGAGTCGCGCGCATCGTCGCGGGCCTCCTCGACGCGCGCGAGCAGATCCTCATCGCGCGGCGACATGACGTCGAGCTCCAAGACGGTGTCGGCGTGGAGCAGGCTCGCCGCCTCAGCGGGGAGCAGGCGCGAGTCGTAGGCCACGGGCGGCTGCGGCGAGAGCCGCGCGACGAGCGGCTCGATCTTCGACAGCCCGCCGTAGGCGCCGAGCGCGATGCGCGTCTCGGTCGGCGACACGAGGTCGAGCACCTGGGTGGCGCTGGTCAGAGAAGCGCTGGTCAGCCGACCGTCTTCGATGGTCTGCATCGTGGAGGCCAAAAACGACGCGCGGGAAAAGCGCACCGAGAGGATTTCCTCTCCCGTCGACGTGGCGTCGTGCGCGCAGACCACGACGCTCTCGATGCCGAGGTTGGCGCCGAAGGCGCAGGCGGCGTAGAGGGCGGCCGCGCGCAGGGCGTAGGCGCTCGCCGCAGCCGGGCGCAGCAGCGAGCGATCCTCCCAGCCGCCCTCCGAGCGCCAACGCGTGGCCGGCATGGCGCTCGCGCGCGGCGTCGCGAAGTCGACGCACATCACGCCCTCCTCGACGTCGCAGTCGAAGCGGTAGTCGGTGCGGTAGGGGAGCACCAGGTGCTCGGCTGCCCAGGCAAAGCGCGAGCGCACGTCCCATTCCCTGCCGCGCTTGGCGGGGATGCCGTGGAACCCGTCGAGGGGGTTGTCGATGAGCACGTGTGCCATCAGGCCTTCTGCCTGATCGACGATGCGGCGCAGGCTCGCCCAGTCCTCTTGGGAGCAGAGGCCCTCGGTCGGGGCGGCGGACAGATGCGCCGCGTCGAGCGCGCGCCAGGCCAAGACCAGGCGGTTCAAGGTCGCCTCGATGGCCAGGAGCGTCTCGGACTCGTCGTCGGACACGTGCGAGGCGGTGTAGCCGACCCAGAACAGGCCGGTCGTTGCCAGCCTGCCCAAGGTCACGCGGTGATGGGCATAGATGGGGCGCAGCCGATCGTCGCGCGCGGCGTCGAGCGTGCGCAGCGCGTAGCGCTCAAAGCCCGACACGGGCTCGGCAGCAGGGTCTCTATCGGCGGAGCGTATGCGGTAGCGCCAGGCGTCCAGCGCGTCGGGCAGGGGTTGGCTCAACAGCGAGCCGAAGAATTCCTGCGCCCGCGCCGGAGCAGGCGCCGCCTGCTCGGTGTGGGGATGGGTCATGGGTTCTCGCGATCAACGATTCTTTTTTCAGAATATATTGTAGCGCCCAGGCCTTTCTCTTGCGCTCGTAAAGCGTGCTGGTATACTGCAAAGGCTGTTTTATTACACATGCGCGAAGGACCTACGTCCGCCAGTGGCCGCGATGAGCGGTTGCGGATTGTGGGGATGAGCTCGCGCAGAGGACTAACGAATGGAGTGACAATGTCCAAGATCACCATCAAGACCCTGCTCGACGCAGGCACCCACTTCGGCCATCAGACGCGCCGTTGGAACCCGAAGATGAAGCCGTATATCTTCGGCAGCCGCGGTGACATCTACATCATCGACCTCAAGGAGACCATGTACGGCCTCGACGCCGCCTACACTGCCGTCTCCCGCTGCGCCGAGAAGGGTGGCACCATCCTGCTCGTCGGCACCAAGAAGCAGGCTCAGGAATCCATCGCCGAGGCTGCCAACCGCTGTGGCATGCCCTACGTCAACGCCCGTTGGCTCGGTGGCATGCTCACCAACTTCGTGACCATCCGCTCCCGTGTTCAGCGCATGGAAGAGCTCGAGGCCATGGAGTCCGACGGCCGCATGGACGTGCTCCCCAAGAAGGAGCAGATCCTGCTCAAGAAGGAGCTCGCCAAGCTGCAGACCAACCTCAACGGCATCCGCAACATGAAGAAGGTGCCGGACATGGTCTTCATCATCGACACCAACCGTGAGCAGATCGCCATCCACGAGGCTAAGCGCCTGGGCATCCCGGTCGTCGGCACGCTCGACACCAACTGCGATCCCGACGACGTCGATTACGGCATTCCCGCCAACGACGACGCCATCCGCTCGGTCCGCCTGCTCGCTGACTTCATCGCCGATGCCGTCATCGCCGGCACCGGTGCCCCGGTCACCGTTGAGGACATGACCGCCGCTGCCGCGCCTGAGGCTGCCGCTGCCCCCGAGGCCGACACCGCGCCTGAGGCTGCCGCACCCGAGGCCCCTGCTGCCGAGTAACCCCTGTTCTAGAT
>CAVCDZ010000046.1:0-3430 GCA_963601095.1 Oscillibacter sp. MSJ-31
CTCCGCAGCCCGCTGCGCCTGCGCCCGCTCCACAACCTGCGGCCCCCGCACCGGCACCTCAGCCGGCAGCGCCCGTAGCCGAGCAGCCGACGGCGCCTGCGCCTGCAGCACCCGAGCAGCCGGCCGCACCTGCGCAGCCCGCCGCTCCCGCTCCGGCTCCTCAGCCCGCGGCACCCGCAGCGCCCGCCGAGCAGCCCGCCGCCCCGGCGCCCGCGCCCCAACCGGCCGCTCCGCAGCCCGCACCGGCTCCCGGTGCCGCTCCGGCTCCTCAGCCTGCGCCCGCACCCGGTGCCGCCGCACCGATTCCCGGTGCCGCACCTGCCCCGGCACCCGGCGCAGCTCCCGCACCGGCTCCCGCACCTGCAGCCGGCCCGGCTGGCGCTCAGCCTCAGCAGCCGTTCGGCGGCCCGACGTACGCTCCGCCCGCCCCTCCGATGGGCGTGAAGCCTAAGGGCACCGCGGCGCTCGTCTGCGGCATCCTCGCCATCGTGTTCGGCATCCTGTTCCCGCTTATCGGCATCATCCTCGGCATCGTCGCCATCGTCTTGTCGGTCAAGGCCGTCAGCCAGACCGGGTACAACGCCAAGACGAAGGCGGGCAAGATCTGCGGCATCGCCGGTATCGCCGTCGGCGTCATCGTGTGGGTCATCTCGATCGTGATCGGCGTCGGCATCCTGGCCAGCGTCGCGGGTTATTCTGCGGCGTCGGATCCTTCGACTTCGGGCTCGACGCCTCCGGCGACGACCTACTCGCAGGACGACCTCACCGATTCTGAGAAGCAGTGCCAGGCGATCGCCGTCCAAACGCTTGACGGCCTGAAGAACCAGGATCCTGCCGTGGCCAGCTCCATCGCACAGCGCGTGGACGCCGGCTTCGAGCAGTCCACCGGCGTCAGCCACGCCGATCTGGGCACGAGCGCTGAGGATCTGACGCGTTGGATGCTGACCGATTTCGACTACACCCTCGACGGGGTCTACGACAACGGTGACGGCACCGTGACCGTCTACGCCGACACCACGCAGCGCGACGCCCTGACGTTCATGACCACGTTCTATGATGACGCCGATGCGTGGCTGAGCTCTTCCGAGGGCCAGGCGGCCACCGAGGCTGAGCAGAAGGCGAAGCTCGGCGAGTTCTACAACGACGCCATGGCGAAGAGCACCGACATGACCACGTTCTACACCGCGCTCGATTTCACGCAGCAGAACGGTCAGTGGACGCTCGACCAGAGCGCCTGGGATGACGAACTGAGCTACATGTTCTACATCTACGACTAAGGCTTCTCGCCGCCTGCGCCCGGTGTTCGGCATCGGGCGCGGATACGCGATACGCACAGGTCTGTCCAAAGCCGCTGCAAGATTTGCTTCCTGCAGCGGCTTTTGCGTTTCAGAGGATCGTTTCAGGGGTCGGTCGCACGACGCCTTTCCGATTCCTGTTGCCCTTGTGGACAATCGCCCCGGGGCGGGTCAGGTACGTATAATCGAAAAAGCGCGGTCATCTGCCGCGCTTTCTTTACCGAAGCGGTGTTTCAACCGCGCCAAGGAGGCAGTTCAGAGCGCATATGCAGGGTAGGCATGCTCAGTACACCGATCACGCGGGCTCGCGCGGCACCCAGACGCCTCGAAGGCCTAAGAAGCAGAACGCCGTCAAACGTGCGGTGAACCAATGGTGCAACCGTCTGCTCGGTATCGTGTCCGAGGGCTCGTTCGACCAGGAGGAAGAATACGAGTCCCACCGCACCACGCGCGACTACATCTGCAACACGATCGGCACCGGCGCTTGGGGCATGGTGTTCCCGTTCCTCACCGTCGTCGTGACGCAGCTCGTCGGCGTGGAGCAGGCGGGCATGTTCTCGATGGCGTTCATCATCGGCACCCTGCTGATGATCGTCGCCAACTACGGCGTGCGCACCTATCAGGTGTCCGACATCGACGAGAGCCATTCGTTCACGGACTACCAGATCAACCGCTATCTCACCTGCATCGCGATGCTCGTCATCGCGGCGGTGTACTGCTCGATCCGCGGCTATGACTCGCAGATGTTCACGATCTGCATGGGCGTGTGCTTCTACAAGATGATCGACGGGCTCGCCGACGTCTACGAAGGACGCCTGCAGCAGATGGACAAGCTGTATCTGGCGGGCATCTCCCAGGCGCTGCGCTCAGTCGTCGTGTTCGTCGTGTTCACGATCTGCGTGCTGATCACGCGCGATCTGGGCGTGTCGGCCATCGCGATGGCCATCGCGGCGACGGCGACCTTCATCGTGCTCACCTTCCCCTTGGCGCTCCTCGAGACGCCTAACTCGCATATATGGAGCGTTGACAGCGTCATCGCCCTGTTCAAGCAGTGCTTCCCGGTGTTCATCGCGCTGTTCATGTACGCGCTGATCGACAACATGCCGAAGTTCGTCATGGAAGGCGCGCTGAGCTACGACAACCAGCTGTATTTCAACGCGCTCTACTTCCCGGCGCAGGCCATCCTGCTCACGGTCGGCTCGATCTACAAGCCGCTTTTGGTGCGCATGGCGCAGATGTGGGCCGACGCTGAGACGCGGCGCCGCTTCGACCTCGTGATCCTTGCCATCGTGGGCGTGGTCGTGGCGATCACGCTCGCCGTCATCTTCGTCATGGGCTGGATCGGCATTCCGATCATGAGCTTCATGTACGGCATCGACTTCGAGCAGTTCAGGGGCTTGAGCTACATCATGATCGCCGCGGGCGGCGTCACGGCGCTGATCGACTTCCTCTATCAGGTGATCACGGTGCTGCGCCGTCAGAAGTCGGTCATGAAGCTGTACCTGATCACGTTCGGGTTCTCGCTCTTCGTGCCCATCCTGCTGATCGATTTCACGGGTCTGCCGGGCGCGGTGATCGGCTATCTGATCGTCATGACGATTCTGCTGGTGCTGCTGGTGTGGGAGTACATCACGATCCGCATCGATCTGACCCGCCATCCCGAGCAGGTCGAGGCGGCGGTTGCCGGCGAGGAGGCGGCGCGTCGCTCCGCTGAGAGCCGCCGTGAGCAAGCCGCCGCGCGTTCCCATCGTCGCTCGTCGCGGGCCGCGCGCACGACGGCTGCGTATGAGGGGGAGGGCCGCCGTGCTGTGCGTGTGCCCCGGCATGGCAGCGGGCATCATGCCCAGACGCGCTCGGCGATGGGCCGGCAGGTGCCGACCGTGCCTCAGCAAGAGCCTCCGCGCGTTGACGACGAGGGGTTCATCGACGTCGTCGCTTCGGTTGACGAAGAGGACGAGCGTCGTCGCTAGGCTTGTGGGTTTGAGGCGGGATTGTCCGCTGCGCCTTCTCGCCGAGATGGGATCGCCCGCTAGGCCTTGGGAGCCTCAGCCTCGCCTTCGGCGTTGGGTGCTTCGGCTGTTGTCGCAGGGGTTTCACCTTCGGCATCGGGCGACGTACCTTCAGCCATTGAAGCT
>CAVCDZ010000046.1:3440-9273 GCA_963601095.1 Oscillibacter sp. MSJ-31
TGCCGCCGTTTTGAGCGTACCGCGCGGCCTGCCGGGATCCTTCAACAGGAGGGGAGCGACCACGCTCGTGTAGACGGCAAGCCAGGCAAGCGACACGCAGAAGCCGGCGAGCACGTCGGAGGCGTAGTGAACGCCCAGGTAAATGCGCGACAAGCCGATCAGCAAGATGATGAGAGAGAATCCCGCGCAGCAGGCAAGGCTCATCGTGCGGTTGCGCTCATAGCGCCAAACGAGCCACACCAACAACCCGAAGAACGCCATCGCCACCATCGAATGCCCCGACGGGAAGCTGTATCCCGTTTCCACGGCGCGCCCGAGGAGGGAAAAGTCGGGGCGCGGGCGCTGCACCAGGTCTTTGAGGATGACGTTGAGGGCGCAGACGCATACCAGGTTGATCGCGCAGCACAGCCCCGGACGGGAGCCGGGCGCGAACGCCACGATGATGAGCAGCATGACGAGCAGTGCCACCGGCGTCGCGATGCCCGAGACTTGCTGGGCGATGGCGGTGAGCACCTCATCATAGCCGGTGGGCGTCGTGATGAGCGTCCAGGCGCTGCGGTCGAAGGCCATGAGCCCGCCTTCGAGCACGTCTTCAAGCAAGGCGAGGAACACGATGGCGCAGACGGCGACGATGATCGTGCGTTTGTGGGCGAGTGCCAGCGCCTTGAGGCGTTGGGCGGTTGTCGGTGTTGAGGTGGCCATGCGTGTGCTCCTTGGGGCTTGTAGGGATTGCACGAGTGTAGCAGGCGGCAGTGCGCGTCTGCAGAAAGCACAAAGAGAGTTCAGGGCGCGGTAATGGGGCGTAGGCGCTATGGGGAGGGGCGTATCACCTGGTCAGGCAATAAAAAACCCGCAGCAGGTGCTACGGGTGTTCAATGTGGTAGCCTCGACCGGATTCGAACCGGCGATCTCCGCCTTGAGAGGGCGGCGTCCTAAACCGCTAGACGACGAGGCCATATGTAAGCGCTTGAATGGCTGGGGTGGAAGGAGTCGAACCCTCACATACGGTACCAGAAACCGCTGTCCTACCATTAGACGACACCCCAATGATCGGTCGATCAACGGCGTTCCCATTACCAAAGGCGCGGATAGATATATTACGTATCGAACCGATGACCGTCAAGCCTCTTTTTCAAAAAACTTTGGGTATGAGCGGCGCAGGCCACCAAAATGCCTGGTAGACAGCTTGTTGTGCGCTACCACCCCGCATCGCGTGGCGCTGCGCTCTGCTTACAAGCTGGCCAGGGCAGCGCACGGAGGCTGCCTGTGCTCCCTCGCGCAAGTCCGGTGCGCCCACGCGGCGCAAAGCCGCGCGATGCCTGTTTGCCGCGGCGTGTGCAGAAATGAATTTCACCCTAACGTCTGGTGGTGCTTTTTTGGAGACAAGGAGGATGCAAGGGCGGTGCCGTACAATGATGAGCCGAATTAATCTGCCCACGCGACGTGGGCAGTTCGCTGTTCGGCGCGAGATAGCTCCGTCGAATGAGCCCAGCGGCTGAAAAGGGGTTTTCATGTCACCTGACATCATCATCGAGGCGCTCAAAGCGCTTCTGCTCGGCGTCGTCGAGGGCATCACGGAATGGCTGCCCATCTCGTCGACCGGCCACATGATCCTCGTTGATGAGTTCATCAAGCTCAACGTCAGCGACAAGTTCCTCGAGCTGTTCTTGGTGGTCATTCAGATCGGTTCGATCATGGCCGTCGTCGTCACGTTCTGGCACAAGCTGAACCCGGTGTCGCGCACGAAAGCTCCCGAGGAGCGCACCAAGACCTGGCGCATGTGGGGCATGGTCGTCATCGGCAGCGTGCCGGCGGCCGTCCTCGGCCTGCTTCTGGACGACTGGGTCCACACCAATTTCTACAACGCCTATACGGTAGCGGCGATGCTGATCATCTACGGCATCATCTTCATCGTCCTCGAGGCGCACAACCGCCGCCGTGCCCGCCAGGTCATCGAGGGTTCTGCTGCGCCGCTCGGCAAGCATGCGCGTCCCGTTGACGCCGCCGACCCCGCCTCGGTCGAGCGCGCCCTCTTCCGCATCACCGACTCGTACGACATGGACTGGAAGACCGCGCTGAAGATCGGCTGCTTCGAGGTGCTGGCCATCATCCCGGGCACGTCGCGCTCGGGTGCCACGATCATCGGCGGCATGCTCTGCGGCTGCTCGCGTACGGCCGCGGCGGAGTTCACGTTCTTCCTCGCCATTCCGGTCATGTTCGGCTGGGGCATGGTCAAGGCGATCAAGTACTTCCTGAGCGGCCTGGCGATGTCGTCGACCGAGATCGCCGTGCTCGTGGTCGGCATCGTCTCGGCGTTCACGATGGGCATGATCGCCATCCGCTTCTTGATGGGCTACATCAAGCAGAACGACTTCACGGTCTTCGGCATCTACCGCATCATCGTCGGCATCGTCGTGCTAGGGTACTTCGGAACGAAGGCGCTCGGCTTCTTCTAGGCTGCTTGTTTCTTGCTGGCTCACAAGGCTGCTCGCCACCGTGTGGGCAGCCTTTTTTTTTGTGGCTTCGGCTGGGCGTGGAGGCTCGGCGGCGCGCGTGCGCGAGGATGGGGCGCGGGCGCTGAGCGCGTGCGCGAGGATGAGGGGCGCAGGCGCTGGACGCGTGCACGGCAGAGCGGGGCAGAGCGTGCGCGCGAGGGCGGCGCGCTCAACGCGTGCGCGGTGAGAGCGGTACAGATGGTGTATCCTTGGCGCCATGGCTAAGCGCACTTCACATCACGAGCAGACCAGGCGCTCCGAAGAGGAGAAAGACGAGTTACGCGCCCGTTCCAACGCGCGCATCTCGCAGTGCTGCAACTATGCGGCGCTGCTCATCATCCTGGTCACGTTTGCCTCGTACATCTTGGGCCATGCTGACGGCTTCTTCTTCCCGATCGGCATCATGGCATCGATCGCCTTGCTCGCCATCGCGGCGGTCAACAACCCCTCTCGCAAATAACGCGACGTGCGCGCGGTCGTGCGCCGTGGCAGACGGCGCCGATGCACGGTGGGCGGCACGCCTTGGGCAGGGCCTTCGCCCGTCGCCGAGTGATTCTTCGCCTGGGGCATACTTCGGGCACCCCTCGCCGATGAGCGGGAGGGAGCGGGTGGGGACTTTGCTATGATGGGGCGGTAACGACCGTGCCGCAGACTGGGGCGAGTCGATCCGCAGAAGCCTTGCGTTCCTGGGTATCGGTTCGCCCCGCTCTGGGGCTCCGACGAGGAAGGACTTGCCATGTCCGAGCAGAACGCTGCCTTTCAGGAGATCGAGAAGCATCGCGCCGAGATCGATCGCATCGACGAAGAGCTGGTGAAACTCCTGAATGAGCGCGCTGGTCACTCCCTGGACATCAGGGCGCTGAAGCCCGATGCCCAAATGGGGCTGTACGATCCCAAGCGCGAGGAGGAGATCTTTGAGCGGATCGCCTCCTACAATGAAGGCCCGCTGTACAACGAGAACCTCGTTGAGATCTACCGCGGCATCTTGAAGGTCATGAAAGAGGTGCCGTCTCGTGATTAAACCACTCTCCTCCCTTCCCGATTACGGCACCCGCACCAACGAGATCACGATTTACGCTGGCCCCTGCTCAGTGGAATCGGAAGAGCAGTTCAACGAGGTGGCGGAATGCATCGCCGGCCTGGGGCTGTCGTGGATTCGCGGCGGCGCGTTCAAGCCGCGCACCAACCCCCATTCGTTCCAGGGCCTCGGCGAAGAGGGCCTGAAGATCATGAAGGCCGGCGGCGAGCGCTACGGCCTGAAGACGCTGACCGAGGTCATGGACTCCGCCCATTGCGAGATGGTCCACTCCTACGTCGACGGTCTGCAGATCGGCGCGCGCAACATGCAGAACTTCAGCCTGCTTAAGAACGTCGGTCTGGTCACGGCGCAGTCGCACAAGATGGTGCTCCTGAAGCGCGGCCTGGCGGGCAGCATTTCCGAGTGGCTGTCGGCGACCGAGTATCTGACCATGAACGGCAACAACAACATCGTGCTGTGCGAGCGCGGTCTGCGCACGTTCGAGACGGCGACGCGCTTCACGCTCGACATCTCGGCGGTACCGGTGATCCACAAGCAGTCGATCTTCCCGATCTGCGTTGACGTTTCCCATCCTGCCGGCGTGCGCGACCTGGTGCCGCCGCTGGCCTATGCGGCCGTTGCGGCAGGGTGCGATTCGATCATGATCGAGGTTCATCCGAATCCGTCCGAGGCGCTGTCCGACGGTCCGCAGCAGTTGACCCCGGCGCAGTTCACCGAGCTCGTCGCACAGCTTCGCGAGATCGCTGCGGTGTTTGGGAAGAAGATCGTCTAAGGACGAGCGCGGCTGGGCGTATGTGCCCGGGTTCGCGACAAGGAGGATATGAGTGGCAAGGCCGTCTCCTGTTTGGGGCAGGAGGCGGCCTTTTTTTGTGTGTAGGGGGGGGGAGGGGCGGGCCCTGCGCTGGTCGGTTTCGCTCCCCTCGGTGGCCGTCGCCCGGCCCTGCGCTGGCCGGTTCCGTCCGTCCCCCTCGGCGGCAGTCGCCCGGCCCTGCGCTGCCCGGATCGGGCAAGGCGCAGGGCCAGATGATGCGGGCGGCTGATTACGCCTGCAGCTTGCGGTCGTAGAGGGCGACGGCGTGGGCGAGCGCGTCGGAGCGGTTGATGACGCCGACCATGCGCGTGCCGTCCATGACGGGCGCCTTCTTCAGGTGATGGCTGGCGAGCAGGGTGCACACGTCGCGCAGATCGTCACTCGTCGCCACGGTAAGCACCTCTTTGGTGGCCAGCTGCCCGACCGTGGTGTGGGCAAGCGTTGCCACCTTGTCGTCGAAGCCTTCCTCAAGCGAGTCGGTCACCACGGCGTAGAAGCTGGTGAAATTCGGGTTCTGGTGGGCCAGTGCCCCGATCACGTCGCCGTCCGACAGAAAGCCGACAAGAGAGCCGTCCTCATCGACCACCGGTGCGCCCGAGATTCCCTTGCCCGTGAACAGGCGCAGGGCGTCGAGCGCGGTATCGGTGTCGGCGAGCGTGTAGACGTCGGTCTTCATGAGGCTCGCAAGCGGCGAGGCTGCCGTATGCTCGCGTGCTTCTTCCGGTTGGGCGACGCGGCTCGGCGCCTTGATGCGTAGCGCGAAGAGCAGGCCGAGCGCGGCGAGCACGAGCGTGAACGCGAAGCCCCAATGCGATCCCGTCATGAACGCGAGCGCGGAGTCGGTGCCGCCATCAGCGAAGTAGGCCGTCTGTCCCGTTGCTAACAGGTTGGTGGCGACGGCGGTGCAGACGGCGCCGAGCACCTGCTGCAAGGTGTTGAGGATCGAGCTGCCGTCGATGGAGAGGCGATGGGGCAGCGACGAGAGGGCATGGGTCTGGCACGGCGACATCGCCAGCGGCACGCCGATCATCATGATGATGTGACAGACGATGACGTAGGCGAGCGAGGTGGTGGGCGTGGCTTGCATGAGCAGCACAGCGCCTACGAGGGACAGCGCGAAGCCGGTGATCGCCGGGACGCGCGCGCCGATGCGGTCGTAGATGCGGCCTGCCATCATGCTGACGAAGGCGTTGATCACGCCGCCGGGGAGCATGATGATGCCGGCGAAGGCGACGGCGAGCATCATGCTGTTCTGATAGAACTGGGGCAAGACGTACATGGCCGAAAGCGTGATGCCGAAGTTGAGCATCAGGCACACGGCGCCGACGCGAAAGCCTTGGATGCCGAAGGCGCGCAGGTCGAGCACCGGGGCGCTCATCTTGAGCTGGCGGGTGGCGTAGACGGCCAGGCTTGCGATGCCGACGACGAGGGACGCGATCGTGGGTGCGGACAGCCAGCCGAAGAGGCTCGCGACGCCCACGCCCAGCA
>CAVCDZ010000047.1:0-20337 GCA_963601095.1 Oscillibacter sp. MSJ-31
CCGTGAAGGTCGCGCCCTCGTACGCCGGATCGGCGGAAGCGTAGGAGACGGCGGCCTCCTTGGGATGGGTGTCGGTCGTCATGATCGCGCGTGCAGCGTCGTGGCCGGTCGCTCCGAGCGCCGGGGCGCCGGCAGGCACGTCGCCGGCAAACGCCGCGAGCAGCATCGGCACGCCCGTCTCAAACGGCGTCGTGTCGAGCTGTTGGCCGATGATGCCGGTCGATGCCACGAGCACGTCCTCGGACGCGCAGCCGACGGCGTCGGCAACGAGGGAAGCCGTGCGGCTGGCGGCGTCGATGCCGTCCGGGCCGGTCGCGGCGTTGGCGATGCCCGAGTTCACCACGACGGCGCGAGCCGTGCCATAGCCCCGATCATCGAGATGAGCGCGCGAAACGGTGACCGGCGCGGCGCAGAAGACGTTCTGGGTGAAGACGCCGGCGGCGGTGCACAGCTCATCGGCCTCGACGAGCGCCATGTCAAGACGCGCCGGGTCGTCGCGGAAGCCGGCATGGATGCCGCCCGCCGCAAAACCGGCGGCAGACGCGACGCCGCCGCCTTCAATGGTGCTCAGGTGCACGTTATTCATATGTGGTCACTCCTAGGAGGGATTGGCGACGGAATCGAGCGCCGCGGCCTCAGGGAAGCCGCAGACGAGGTTCGCGCATTGGACGGCCTGGCCGGCCGCGCCCTTGACGATGTTGTCGATGGCGCAGGTGGCGATCACCGACCCGGTGTGCGCGTTGTAGGCGACGCCGACGTGGGCGCGGTTCGTGCCCACGACCGAGGAGGTCTTGGGCTGCTGCCCGAGCGGCAGCACGGTGACGAACGTCGAGCCCTCATAGGCGTCGAGGTATCGTCGGTGGATCGACGAGGCGGTCTCGATGGCACGTGCCTCGGGCGCAAGCTGCAGCGTGACCGTGGAAAGCAGGCCGCGCGTGGTCGGCGCAAGATGAGGCGTGAACACCAGGCGGTCCTCAAGGCCCAGGATCTGCTCGATCTCGGGCGTGTGGCGATGGCTGGTGACGCCGTAGGCTTCCAGGTTCTCGTTGGCGGAAACGAAATGAGTGCGCGCCGTGGCGCTGCGGCCGGCGCCGGAAACGCCCGAGATGGCGTCGGCGACCACCACGCCGCTCGACAGCGGAACGGCCGGAGCCGCCGCAAGGGAGGTCGCGGTAGGATAGCAGCCGGCGCAGGCGACGAGCACCGCTTCGCCCTTGGCGTGGCGCTCAGCTGCGGCTGCCAGCTCGGAGCCGGTGAGCTCGGGCAGGCCGAAGGCGGCCTTGGACAGGAGCTCGGGCGAAGTGTGCGCGACCTTATACCACTTCTCGTAAACCGCCTGGCTGTGCAGGCGATAGTCGGCCGACAGGTCGATCACCGTGGCGCCTGCATCGAGCAGATTCGGCGCCTGGCGCATCGCAACCGTGTGGGGCGTGGCCAAGAAGACCACGTCGCAAGAGAGCAGCGCGGGATCGTCGTGCGTGGTGTAGGTCAGATCGGTGACGCCGGCAAACGCAGGATAGACGTCTGACACGGCAACGCCCGCATCGGAATTGGACGTCACGACCGAAAGCTCGAGATCGGGATGGCGGGCGATGATGCGCACCAGCTCTGCCCCTGCATATCCGGCTGCGCCAACGATGCCCGCTTTCAACATTGCCAATCCCTTCGCATGAGTTGTTCGTCTGCCTGCAGCGCTGATGAGGCGCGGGCGGCGGGCGCGACTCCGCGCCGATGTGGGGGCGCGTGCGGCCGCCTGCCTATACAGGCTTCTTAACGATACCGCAATCGAGCCAGATCGGCGCGACAAAGTGACCGGCCGCGCGACTTCTTCTTATGGGGAGGGTTCGAGAGACGGGGCGTGAGAAGGCTGCTATGCGCCTCGGGAGGGAGTCGCTGCGCCCGCCCCCTTCTCCCCCGGTCCCTCCTCCCCCCGTGTAATCCGCATACGCTTTGCCGCACGGCGATTGACGGCCGGGCGCGCGCAGCGTATAAGAAAACGATACGAACAAGCCCGCCTTGTCTGGCGGCGAGCATCAGGAAACGAGGTGAGGCAGATGGGATCCGACAGTAGCTTCAGTAGCAGCGCCGCAGACCGCGTGCCTCTCTCGAACGTGACGGCCGCGCCTTCTCTCCTGTAGCGGACAGGGCGCGCCCGACGCCTTTCGCCTGATGCCGTGCACCTGCGTGCGCATCATCCAGCCCTCCGAGGGCACTCTCTTTCACTCTTGCGATCGTGCGGCATCCTTATGCCCGGCGCCCCTCAAGACGCCCGGCCCTTGGCGCTTTGCGCCCCGGCTTCTGCGGGCTTGCGCCTTCACGCTTGTGCGCCCTCATGATGCCGCCGATCGCCCTATCTCGGATTGGAGATGCGATCATGGACACCACGACCCTCACCCTTTTCATCGACATGGCCTGCCGCGCGCTCGCAGGAGCGCTGCTCGGCACCCTCATCGGCTTCGAGCGGCAATGGCGCGGCCGGCATCCGCACCAACGCGCTGGTCGGGCTCGGCGCGGCGCTCTTCACCGCCGCCGGCGCCCTCATGGTGCCCGACGGCGCCGTCGCAGGCGACCCCTCGCGCATCGCAGCCCAGGTCGCCTCGGGCATCGGCTTCCTCGGCGCCGGCGTCATCCTCAAGCAGGGAGCGAGCGTCTCGGGCATCAACACCGCGGCGACACTCTGGGCGACCGCCGCCGTCGGCACGCTTGCCGGCGCCGGCCTCTACCCGCTCGCGATCGTCGGCGGCGTGGTGGTCGCGCTCGCCAACATGGCGCTGCGCCCGCTCGCCTCGCTGCTCGACCGGCGCTCAACCGCGTCGGAGGCCCACGAGCTGGCCGGAACGGAATACACCTTCGAGGTCCGCTGCTTGCGCGCCGACGAGACCGAGATCCGCAACCTCGTGTTCGACGTCATCCACCGTCCCGGGTTCACCGTGCGCTCGATTTCCTCGTCCGACCTCCCCGACGACATCGTCGTCATCGCGGCATCGACGCTCGCGCCCGAGCGCAACGACGAGGCCATCGAAGACGCGCTCGCCTCGGTGCTCACGATTCCCGAGGTGCTCGGCGTCGGATGGTCGGCCAAGGGCGTGGAGAGCAACGACTGAAGAGGACGCACGCCGGCCAGCCGGCAACTCAGCCGACCGGCGTGCGCCCGTACGCTCGTGCGGCCCTCGCCGACCGCGCGGCGTCAGTCGAACAGCTCGTGGAACAGCGCGAGCGTCTTTGGCCCCGCGCTTGCGAAGTCGTTCGTGTACGCCTCGCAGCTCACGCGCGCGTCGTAGCCGGCCGCTTTGATGGCCTGGGCGAACGACTGATAATCGCATTCGGAGAGCGACGTGGGGAACACGCGGCCGGCAGGGTTGGCGAAGTGCACGTGCGAGAGAAACTCGGCGCCCTCGTCGATCAGATGCTGCACCGGCTCGCTCTCAAGGAACAGGTGGTAGAAGTCCACGAGCACCCGCGTGGTCGCACGGTCGGTCAGGCGCGCCAGCTTGACGCCTTCCGCAAACGAGTTGACGATGTTGCATTCGCCGCGCTCAAGCGGCTCGATGGCGATCGAGATGCCGTGGCGTTGACAGATCGGGTCGAGAGCCTGGAGGAACTCCGTCAGTTGCTCGTAGCCGCGCTCCTCAGGCCAGCCCTCGGGCAGCATCTTCGCTCCCGCTGAGCCGAAGACGACGATCTTGACGCCCAACGGCGCGACGCGCCCAAACGCGCGATCCGCGTACTCGAGCACCGGCGTCGCATCGGCGTCGGGACCGGTCAGCTGAAACGTCCCCGGCAAGAAATTGTTGCAGGTCTCGCACGCGATCGGCGACGCGGCCACGCGTGCGGCAAGCTCGGAAAACGCCGCGTCCGAGAGCTCCATCATCTGCGTCAGCGGCAGCTCCGCGTAGTCGTAGCCCATTGCTGCCAGCTCTTCGAGATGATCGATCCCCGTGATGTCATCCCCTTCGGCAATCATGTTCAAACAGCAGCCGTACCTCATGTCATGCACCTTCCCCTTCGGTGTCGTAAGTATGTGTCGCGCTGTCGGCGCAGACGCCCCTCGCGCAGCGCAGGCCCAATCCCGCGCCGCGCCGCCTTGCCGACCGCGCACGACGCGCCGCCTGTGGCGCGTCGTTCAACCAGCAGCGCGACGCACCGTGCGCGCCGCAAGCCCCCCGACCTGCCGCGCGCGGATGCGCCGCGTCGCCTGGCGCTGGCGTCTTACAGCTCGCCGGCGTCGATCATCATCTTGTACTGGTACATAGCGATCTTGTAGCTGTTCTTGCCGAAGCCCGCGATCTGGCCGATGCACTCGCCCGCCGTGACCGAGATATGACGGAACGAGTCGCGATCCTGGATGTTGGACATATGCACTTCGGTAGCAGGCACGAGCGTGTGCACCGACTCAAGCGCGTCCATGATGGCGTAGCTGTAGTGCGTGAATGCGCCCGGGTTGAACACCATCGGGATCTTCTCGCCGCGCTCGTCGGCCTCGTAGTACAACTGCTGGAAATGATCGATGATCTCGCCTTCGCCGTTGGCTTGGAACACATGAACGTCGAAACCGATCGATTCGCCGTACTCCTTGAGCTCCGCAACGAGATCGGCGTACGTCTGCTGACCGTAGACCCCCTTGTTGCGAATGCCGTAGAAGTTGTTGTTCGGTCCGTTGACGAGTTCGAGTCTGCGTGCCATGGTCTGGCTCCCTCCTGCGCACGTATGCGCTTGTTTTTCTTCCGCGCTCGGCGCGGCGATTCCCCTTGGTATGCGGCGACCCGCCCGCTCCCCAAGCGGGCCGCCGAGTCTGATGCTGGGCGGCAAGGCCCTCAGGCCCCGCCGCATTCGGCGCTAGCGCAGGCCGCGCGCGACCTCGATGCCGCCGACCAGCGCCTCAAGCGCCGAGTTGACCGGCGTGGGCACCCCGTACTTCGCGCCCCAGCGCACCACCGAGCCGTTGATGACGCCCACCTCGGTGGGGCGGTTCTTCTCCAGGCTCTGCAGGATAGACGGCTTGAAGCTGTCGGGCAGGCCGGCGCGCGCAAGCTCGAGCGGGCCGGTGGGGTCGTCATAGGTCAGCTTGATGCCGGCAGCATGCGCGACGTCCATGCCCTCCTGGACGGCCGCCGTCGCGGTCGCCACCACCTTATCGTCGGCGTACATCTGGCCGTACGTCATGCCCGTGATGCCGCAGACGGCGCCGGTGGCCACGTTGACCAGCAGCTTGTCCCAGATCACACCCATGATGTTGTCGGACACGATGCAGTGCATGCCCGCCGCCTCGAATGCTTCCCCGATCGCGCGAGCGCGCGCAGAGACCGTGCCGTCGAGCTCGCCGATGATGGTGTCCTTGCCGGGGATGGTGGCCTGCACGCGGCCCGGCTCGAGGAGCATGCCGCCGATGTAGGTCTTGCCGCCGATGACGTGCTCGCGGCCGACGACCTCGGCCAGCTCGTCTTCAGCGCCCAGGCCGTTTTGCAGCGATACCACCACGGTGTCGGGGCCGACGAGCTCAGCGCCCTCTTCCATCGTCGCCTTGGTGTCGAACGCCTTGCACAAGACGATGATCAGATCGCACGGGCCGATGCCGTCGGGCGTGGTGTGGCCCTGCGGATGCGCGATCTCCTCGCCCGTCGGCGTGACCATGACCAGACCGTTCTTGTTGATCGCGTCCATATGGGCTGCGCGCCCGACGAAATGGACTTCGTTTCCGGCTTGGGCAAGTGCACCGCCGATGGTGCTGCCCAGGGAACCGGCCCCCAAAACACAAACCTTCATGTGTTGATTCCTCTCCTTGATTGCGCGCCCTCGCGCGCGGCGCTTGCGCGCTAGACCGTTTTCGCGGGCTCGATGTCCGCGTCGCGCGGCACGACCTCGATCATCGGGCCGCCGGGATACACGAACCAGTTGCGTTCGTGGCCCTCGGCCTGCGTCACGCCCTCGTAGGCGTACACGCGATCGAGCAGCGCGTCGATCTCGCCCGGCTCCACCTCGACGCCGAAGTGCGACATCTGGCCGTCGAGAGCGGTCGAGTGGTCAAACGACTCGTCGCGCTGGATCTGCACGCCGCCGACCCATACCTGCTTGAGCGGCGCGGTGCCGTCAGCCGGGTCGGTGAGCTGGATTTCCATGCCCATCACGTCCGTGAAGAACGCCAGGTACTTCTCCAGGTCGTTGGTCCTGATTGCCACATGATTGATAGTCGGTGCTGCCATGATGGATTTCCTCCTTGCCGAGGGATGCCGCGCACCCCTCCGTGCTTAAGCGATCGCGAGGATCGCAGCGGCGCAGCGGCCGCTGCGCCGCCGTTATTTCTCGACTTCGAAGAACTTCAGGATATGCGTCGCGACGCACACCACGGTGCCGTCCTGGTTCGTGACCACGACGTCAGCGAACGTCTTCATCGCCGCCTCGTCGACCTCTTTGACCGTGTACGTTGCCGTCAGCGTATCACCATAGTAGACCGGCGCCGTGAAACGCAGGTGGTCGTAGCCATACGAAGCGCTCGGAATGGGCGACTCGTACTTCTGCTGGATGAGCGTGGAGGCCGTGCTCCCAAACGCGAACGTGAGCACGCCATGAACGATGCGCGTCCCGTACTTGGTCGTCTTCATGAACGCCTCATTGAAGTGCATCTGGCTGTAGTCGCCCGTGATGCCACCGAACTGATAGACGTCGGACTCGCTTACGGTCTTCGTGAACGAGCAGCTGTTGCCAACCTCCAAAGGAAGCTTCGTCATGCTAAACCCTCCTGCTGTCGGGCGGGGCCGCCAGGCCACGCCGATTGATGCCTTATCGGTTCCATCCCTCCGGAAACCTTGGCTTAACCCTACCCCATAAAGTGCCTGATGAACCCCGCAAAATAGTGATAGAGAGCGGGGTGATCCATGAGCAAAAATACTGATTGGAGATGAGAGGGGTTGCGCGGTGGGCGCGCCGCGGCCTCCGCGCAAGCAGGCAACAGCCGCCCGAGCACGGCCCTTCGCTGACACTCATCCGGTCGCGCGGCAAGCAAGCCGGACCGCTGCTGCAAATATTTGAGATCGCGGTCAATTTACCCGAGTTCTGGGTATATTTGTTCGCTCAAGGTACTCCGAAAAGGAGGTCGAGCAGCCCTTTGAGCCCCTATACGGGGTTCGAACGCGGCGTAAAGGCGCGTATGGGCGTTTTTGATCGCCCGTGAATACCCAGAAGTCGGGTACTTTGACCACGATCCGTTTCAGACGCATCGGCAGCGTGCAGCCAGGGGCCTGAGAGGGCGGCAAACCGGCTAGAGCCCCTAGCCAAGACCGCACGCACGGCAGGCAAGCCGACGCCGAGGGCGCCCGAAGATTGCCAGCACGTGCCCTGCCCTTTTCGCCTGCAACCTTTATAGTGATAAGCAACGGGGGAGAATTCACCGGCATGAGGGGAGTGCCATGAACCTTGCACAGCTTTCCTATTTTCGTCATTTGGCGAAGATACAGCACTACACGCGCGCGGCCGAAGACCTGCATATCTCGCAGTCGGCGCTGTCGCATTCCATCGCGTCGCTCGAAGACGAGCTGGGCTGCAGCCTGTTTCGCAAGGAGGGCCGCAACGTCCACCTCACCGAGGACGGCCGGGTATTCCAGCAGTACGTCGCCGACGGCCTCGCCTCGATCGAAGCGGGCGTCGCCGAGCTCAAACAGCGGCACGGCATGCTCTCGGGCGCGGTCGAGATCGGCGCCATCGCCACGGTGCGCTCAGGCTACCTGCCTGCTGCGATGAAGGCCTACCGCGACCAGTTCGGCCCGCTCGTCGAGTTCCATGTGGCGCAAGGCGAGACCGCACCGCTCAACCAGCGCCTCGAACAGGGCGTCTACGACATGGTGATCGCCGGCCCCTACCGCAAGCCCGGCATCGAATGCGTGACCCTCTTTCATCAGCAGCTCGTCGTGGCCGTACACCGCGACCACCCGCTCGCCGCGCTCAAGGCAGTGCGCGGGGAAAACCTCGTGGGGCACACGGTCATCACCTACCGCCGCGGCATCCAATGCGGCGAGACGCTCGAGGCCTTCCTGCAGTCATCGGGCGCGCCGCTCGACAAGATGACGCTCGTGCGCAACTACGAGGACGAGGTCATGCTCGGCGCGCTTGCCGTGCACGAATCGAGCGTGGCGCTCACGATGCTCACGTCGAACCTGCTGCCCGACCCCGACATGGTGGTGCTGCCCCTCGACGTCAAGGGAGCGCAGGAGTTCTACCCGATCTCGCTCACCTACCAGAAGAAGGCCGCGCGCACGCCGGCGGCGCAAAGCTTCATCGAGTTCTTGCTGGCGTTCAAGGCGCCGGCCTACAAGCGCAGCGACTTCAAGGGCAACGCGAACGGCTAACGTCAAGGGCGCGCATCTGCCTCGGGCGCGCGCCCTTCGCCCAGATCGCGCGCCCTCACGCGACGCAGCCCGTAGCGCGGCAACAACGCCCCGTTACAGCGCGTCGACCTCGTCGAGCCAGGCGCGTGCGCTCGCGTCCGACGGCATGCGCAGATCGCCGCGCGGCGACACCGCGACGCTGCCCACCTTAGGCCCGTCGGGCAAACAGGAGCGCTTGAACTGCTGCGAGAAGAAGCGGCGATAGAACGTGCGCAGCCATTTCTTGATCGTCGCCGCGTCGTAGCGCCCCGCAAACGCCAGGCACGCCAGGCGATAGATCTTCGCGGGCGCGAAACCCGCGCGCAGCATCTGATACAAGAAGAAATCGTGCAACTCGTACGGACCGACCAAGTCCTCGGTCTTCTGCGAGATGACGCCGTCTTCGGGCGGCAGGAGCTCGGGGCTCACCGGGGTGCCCAGCACGTCGAGCAGCACGAGCTTGAGCTCGGCATCGCCGCAGGTATCGGCATAGAAGCGCACCAGATGGCGCACGAGCGTCTTGGGAACCGAGGCGTTCACGGCATACATCGACATGTGATCGCCGTTGTAAGTTGCCCACCCCAGGGCAAGCTCCGACAGGTCGCCCGTGCCGATGACCAGGCCGTTTTCCTGATTCGCCTTGTCCATGAGGATTTGGGTGCGCTCGCGGGCCTGGCTGTTCTCGTAGGTGACGTCGTGCACCTCGGGGTCGTGCCCGATGTCGGCGAAGTGCTGCATCACCGCCGGCGCGATCGACACCTCCTCGAGCGTCGCGCCCAGGCAGTGCACGAGGGAGCACGCGTTGGCGTACGTGCGATCGGTCGTGCCGAAACCGGGCATCGTGACCGCGATGATGCCGGCGCGGTCGAGCCCCAGCATGTCGAAGGCGCGCACGGTGACGAGCAGGGCAAGCGCCGAGTCGAGCCCGCCCGAGATCCCCACCACCGCGCTCTGGGCATGGGTGTGCGCCAGGCGCTTGCGCAGGCCGAACGCCTGGATGGACAGGATCTCGTCGCAGCGATGGGCCAGCTGGGCCGGATTGGCGGGAACGAAGGGATCGGCGTCGAAGCGGCGCGTCAAACGGGTGTCTTCCACCTTCAGATCGAACGGGATCGCGCGGTAGCCCTCGCGCAACGCGGCCGGATACGTGCTCATGCGCTGGCGCTCGGAGACCATGCGCGCTACGTCGACGTCTGCCGTCATGATCTCGTTCTCGAACGTCGTGGACTCGGCCAGCACCGCGCCGTTTTCGGCGATGAGGTTCTGCCCGCCGAAGACCAGGTCGGTCGTCGACTCCCCCACGCCTGCCGTGGCGTAGACGTACGCGCAGATCAGACGTGCCGATTGCCCCGACACCAGAGAGCGTCGGTAGGTGTTCTTCCCCACCATCTCGTCGCTGGCGGACAGGTTGCACACCACCGTGGCACCGGCCGTCGCATGGCGCGTGCTCGGCGGCGCAGGCACCCACAGATCCTCGCAGAGCTCGGCGGCGACCACGAGGTCGGGCAGCGCGGCGCAGGAGAACAGCAGGTCGGTGCCGATGGGCACCTGCGATCCGCGCCAATCCACCGTGCCCATGTCGCCCTCGCCGGGCGCGAAGTGGCGCGTCTCGTAGAACTCGTGGTAGGCGGGCAGGTTCACCTTGGGGACGAACCCGAGCACCGCGCCGCGAGACAGCACCGCCGCCACGTTGAACAGCTTGCCGCGATGGCGCAGGGGCAGGCCGACCAGGATCAGCGCGTCGATGTCGTGCGAGGCGTTGGCGACGACGGCAAGCGCATCTTCCGCCTCGTCGAGCAGCTTGCACTGCCAAAACAAATCGGAGCAGGTGTAGCCCGTGAGGCACAGCTCGGGCAAGACCATGACCTTGGCGCGCGAGCGAGCCATCGCGCGAATGCAGGCGATGACCGCCTCGGCGTTGGCGCGGCAGTCTGCCACCGTAACCGTCGGGGTCGCCGCTGCGACCGTGATGAATCCGTCCCTCATGTGTGCTCCTCGCCCGGCGCCGTTGGGCGCCCTCGTGCTCCTTGCTCAGTGCTCGCAGCGCCCGTTGCCTCCGCTGCCGTTGCCCGGCACGCAGCAGCGCCGCTGCGTCCCTCACCCGGCGCTCAGCAGCGCCGCCTCGCGCGTCTGCGTTGATCGCCATTATACGGCAGAACGGAAACGGGGCCGCTTTCGCGACCCCGTCGATCCCTGCAGGCTTGGCGCCTAGAGAATCGTGAAACGACCGTCCTTGCGCTTGATCGGGCGCGGCTCCATCGCCGGATACCCCAGGATGATGCCGCCGATCAGCTGGCCGTGCTCCGGCGCGAAGCGCTCGCGCAGCGCGTCACCGGCACGGCAGACCGCTTCGACCCAGCACGACGCGACGCCCTCGGCATGCGCCATCAGCACCATGTTCTGCATGGCCGCCGCCACGCTCTCGACGCAGCTCAGGTACATGTCTTCGCTGTAGTTGGGCTTGTTCAGGAACGCCAGCACGATGGTCTGCGCGCCGCCCATGGCGCTCATGAACTCCATCGTCTCCTCGACGATCTCGGGATGGCTCTTGAAGCGCTCCTCAAGACGCTTGCGCTCGGAAAACGCCGTCGTCCCCAGCTCGGAGAAGAGGAAGGCGAGATCCTCCTTCTTGGTCAGCACGACGAAGTACCACGGCTGAAGGTTCTGGCCCGAAGGCGCCCACATGGCTGCCTCGACCAGCTTGTCGATGACCTCGCGCGGCACCGGCTCGTCGGTGAACTTGCGCACGCTGCGGCGTCCCTTGATTGCGTCCATGAGTTCCATGGCTCATTCCCCTTTCCTGCGCGTTTGCGCATGTCATCCGGCAGGTTTTCTGCCGGACTGATACCTTTGTCATCCAGCTGTGCGCACTGCCCGCAGCCCGGGCGACGCGCCGCAGCGGTCTACAAGAACTTCCTCGCCTCGGCCATCATCGGCACCGGCGCCTCTTCCGGGATGAAATGCCCGCACGGCAGGCTGCAGCCGCGCACGTCGTCGCAGAGGCGCTGCCACAGCACGAGCGGCTCGAAGAACTTCTCGACCAGCCCGTTGGCGCCCCACAAAACCAACGTCGGCGCCGAGATCGTGGTGCCGGCCGCCAGGTCGAAGGCGTCGTGCATGCGGTCGATCTTCTCGCCGGCGCGGTACTCCTCGCAGATCGCGTGGATGCACGCGGCGTCGTAATGCTCGTAATACGCCTCGTACACCTCGGACGGAAACGCCTCCGACGACGTGTCGTTCTCCGAGTTATAGCGCCCGATGTGCAGCGCATTGCGGAAGTACAGCGGGCGGCTGTTGCCGATCAGCTCCTCCGGGAACGGCGCGTCCTGCGTGAGCAGATACCAGTGGAACAGCGCCTTGGCGAACTCGGCCGAGCTCATCGCGTACATGTCATAGGTGCACACGATGTCGAGCAGCACGAGCTTGTCGACGACCTCGGGATGGTCGAGCGCCATGCGGTACGCCACGCGCGCGCCGCGGTCGTGGCCCATGACCGAGAAGCGGTCGAAGCCGAGCGCGGCCATGACCTTGATCTGGTCTTCGGCCATCACGCGCTTGGAGTAGTTGCGATGGTCGGGCAGCCCTTCCGGCTTGCCCGAATCGCCGTATCCGCGCAGGTCGCAGGCTACCACCGTGTGGTTTTGCGCCAGCTCGTCTACGACTTTGTGCCACATGAGATACGTCTCGGGATGCCCGTGGAGCAAAAGCAGGGGTGCGCCCTGGCCCATCACGACGGCATGGATCGTGACGCCGTCAGCACCCTCGAGGTAATGATGCGTTGCCGAATCGAACATACGGCCCTCCCCTCGTCTGAGGCTTGCGCGCATCGCCGCGAGGCGCGAGCGCGCTGCGCGTCGCCCGCCCGATCGGCGTGCCCGGCTTCGCACCGCACGCGCCGTGCGCGCAGCGCGGCAAGCCCCGCCGCCGGTCCCCTCCGGCGGCATCGTCTGCCCCATTATACCCACGCGTATCCTTCAACGCCGTGGACGCCGTGCGCGAGTCGCAAGATTTCATGGGACGCCATCCCGCAGATCTAAGGAATTCATATACATATGAAGGAAATCAAATAGCGTGCAGACGCCACGGAGCTGGCGCGATACCTATAATTGAGGAATCCGATGCGCAAAGGAGGGAGAAGCGCAATGGAATTCAAGATCGAAGACGATGTGTGCAGCCTGTGGGGAGAGGTCGTCCCCTGTGGAGAGGATTGCACGATCGTCGTGCTCGGCGGCGTAGCCCACATCGGCTGCACCGTCCTCGCGATCCCGCGCCCCTCGCTTACCGGGGCGGGCATGAGCGCGACCGTCTCGTGCCTCAACCGCACGGGCCATCTCGACGACACCTTCGCCGGCAACGTGGCCAAGCGCGTGGCGGCTGCGCGCTCGTGCGTCGTGGCGTGCTCGTGCGGCATCCACCTCGACGACGCGACGCTCGCCGACCTCGAGCACATCGAGAGCCTGGCGCCGCGCGTGGCCGATGCCGCGCTCGAGCTCTTGGCCGAACACGACCAAACCTAATGCTGACCAGCCCACCTGCAAAGGAACCCCGCCGCGCTGGGATCAGGGAGCCCGGCATGGCGCCCCATCAACCACCGACAACGAAGGAGACCCCATGAGCACCACCATCCACGACCTGCGCACCGCGCTCGACTCGCTGCGCGAGCAGCCCGGACAGCTCGTCGAGACCGACGTCGAGGTCGATCCCGAAGCCGAGCTGTGCGGCGTGTACCGCCACGTCGGCTCCGGCGGCACCGTCATGCGCCCCACCAAGGAGGGTCCGGCGATGATCTTCAACAACGTGAAGGGTCATCCCGGCGCACGCGTCGCCATCGGGCTTTTGGCCAGCCGCAAGCGCGTGGCGGGCTTTTTGGACGCCGACCCGAAGCGCCTGGGCTTTCTGCTCAACGACGCCGTGCTGAACCCCATCCCGCCGGTCGAGGTTCCCGCCGAGGAGGCCGTGTGCCAGGAAGTGGTGCACTACGCCGACGAGCCCGGGTTCGACGTGCGCAAGCTCGTGCCCGCGCCGACCAACACGCCCGAGGACGCCGGCCCCTACATCACGCTGGGCCTGTGCTACGCGCATGACCTGGAGTCGGGCGTGCATGACGTCACGATCCACCGCATGTGCTTGCAGGGCCCCGACGAGATCTCGATCTACATGGTGCCCGGCGCCCGCCACATCGGCGCCTTCTACGACCGCGCCGAGGCCGCCGGTAAGCCGCTGCCCATCTCGATCAGCATCGGCGTCGACCCGGTGATCGAGCTCGCGACCTGCTTCGAGCCGCCCACGACGCCCGAGGGCTACGACGAGCTCTGCGTCGCCGGCGCCCTGCGCGGCGCAGGCGTGCCGCTGGCCAAGTGCCTCACGATCGACGAGCGCTGCATCGCGCGCGCCGAGTACGTCATCGAAGGCGAGATCCTGCCCGGCAAGCGCGTCGCCGAAGACCAGAACACGCACACCGGCAAGGCCATGCCCGAGTTCCCCGGCTACACCGGACCGGCGAACCCCGCGCTGCCCATCATCAAGGTCAAGGCCGTGACCACGCGCACCAACCCGATCATGCAAACCTGCATCGGCCCGTCCGAGGAGCACGTCTCGATGGCCGGCATCCCAACCGAGGCCAGCATCATCCAGATGGTCGAGAAGGCCATGCCGGGTCGCCTGCAGAACGTCTACTGCGCCACCCCGGGCGGCGGCAAGTTCATGGCAGTGCTGCAGATCAAGAAGCTCATGCCGATGGACGAGGGGCGCCAGCGCCAAATCGCGCTGCTGGCGTTCAGCGCGTTTTCCGAGCTCAAGAACGTCATCCTCGTTGACGAGGACGTCGATCCCTTCGACATGAACGACGTGCTGTGGGCAATGAACACGCGCTTCCAGGGCGATGTCGACTTCATTAGCATCCCCGGCGTGCGCCACCATCCGCTCGACCCGTCCGACGATCCCACGATGTCGCCGAGCATCCGCGACCACGGCATCGGCTGCAAGAACATCTTCGATTGCACGGTCCCCTACGACCAGCGAGATCGTTTCCAGCGCTGCCAGTTCAAGGACGTCGACCCGAAGCACTGGCTGCCCGACTTCGTCGAGTAGGGATCGTCCATGGAACGTCTTATCGTCGGCATCAGCGGGGCATCCGGCACGCAGTTGGCCTGCCGCTTCGTTGAGCAGCTCAAGGCTTATACCGATCTTGAAGTGCACGTGATCGCCACCGATAGCGCACGCCTGACCGCGAGCTACGAGGCACCCGAGGAGTTCGCGGCGATGCTCGAGCGCGCCGACTGCGTGCACGATGCTGCGGCGATCGGCGCGGCGGTGGCGAGCGGGACGTTCCGCACGCGCGGGATGGCCGTGGTGCCGTGCAGCATGAAGACGGCGGCCGGCATCGCGACGGGCTACAGCGACAATTTGCTCTTGCGCGCGGCCGACGTCACGCTCAAGGAGCAGCGCCCGCTCGTGCTCGCGGTGCGCGAGACGCCGATGAGCGCGCTGCACCTGCGCAACCTGAGCACGCTCGCGTCGCTGCCGGGCGTGTCGCTCGTGCCGCCGATGATGACCTACTACCACCACCCGAAGACGATCGAGGACATGGAAGACCAAATCATCGGCAAGCTTTTCGACCGCTTTGGGTTGGATTATCCTCGTCTCTCACGCTGGGAAGATGAGGCAGTGGAGTAAGGCCGCGCCGCAAGGCGGCCGACAGGCCGCAGGCGGACCCTGATACCTCAGAGCCAACGTATAACGGCCCGGCATCATCTGCCGGGCCGTTTTTTGCGGCGTCGGGGCGTGCCCGGATGGCCTGCCGCAAACCCACAGCAGCCGCAGCCGGACTACTTGCCGGCGCAAGAACCCCACTCACACGGCGCCACTGCACGTTTCGGCGCCTGCGCAACCACCCACGCGGCGCCACTGCCAGTTTCAGCGCCCCATCCGCGCGGTCCCACTGCACGTTTCGGCGCCCGCACCCCATCACACAAAAGGACCCCGCGCGGCGTGCACCACGCGGGGTCCTCGTTTTACAGGCAGGAGCAGATTCCGAGTTTGCTACCTAGCGGATGGGGCTTTTACGCCTCTTCCTTCAGCTCGCCCTTCTTGGCAGCCTCCAAGCGAATGTGGAGCGCCTCAAGCTGGCGGGCCGTTTCTTCATCCTCAATGCGCTGCAGCTCCTTGTTGTACGCGTAATCCTCGCGGATCTTGTCGTTGTCGGAGATCAACAGGTAGAGGACGATTGCAGCCACGAAGCCTACGCCACCGCCGCGAGCGACGATGCAGCCGGCGATCATGCCTGTCATGCCCTTGTCAAGATCGTCACGGGCAAGACCGAAGGCGATCTGAGCGCACAGCCAGCCCTGAATCAGGAGTACGACGACGAGCAGTGCAGCAGATGCGGCAAGCGAAGCCTCGTACAGAGGATAGACGAACAGGCCGATAACGGTGAACAGCAGGTTGGTGCCGGAACCGTCATAGATGGAGTCCATGCCCTGGCGACCGGACTGCTTGTAGCGAGCATAGGTCGCGACGCAGTACGGAGCGGACAGCGGGCCGGCGAGCGCCGGGTACGGAGCGAACAGGCCGAGAAGCAGGTTACGCAGACCGCAGATGACGTTGGTACGGTTCGGGTCGAACTCGATGTACTCGTCGTCGCGGGAGGCCTGCAGACCGAGCTGCTGGACGGTGACGAAGTCGCCGTATGCGATGACCCACGCAACGACTGCGTAGGGCAGAGCCTGCACCCACACGGCCGGGTCAGCGGCAAAGCCGATGAACAGCGGGGACACGGTCATGAACAGCAGACCGAAGTCAGGAACCTTGATGATCTCGCCGGAGAAGTCGAAGTTGAACTCACCAGCGCAGCCACCGAGGATCAGCAGTGCGAGGACTGCCCACAGGAAGCTGTAGTTGCCGAGGATGGCGGCGAGGCGGTTGGTGTCCATGTACTTGCGGACGCGCTTGGAGAACATCAGCAGGAACACGACGACCAGGCCGCCGAGGCAACCGACGGTAACGGTGTCGACCGCGCCACCAGCGGTGAGGCGGACGGCAACGGCGTTGACGCCAGCGCCCATAACGATACCAGCCTTAATGGCGGGCGGTACCAAGGTGTTGAGCTTCTTTGACAGGCCTGTCGCACCTAAGATGATGAACATGGCCGCCAACTCTAACTCAACCGCTGTCAACATCTGCAGTCGAGCCACTCCTGGATCAAGAGATTCCAGGAATGTGATGATAATTGCCATTGCAGGAGTGATCCAACCGCAAATGGACGGCTCACCGAGGAGCCAGTTAAGGGTGTACATACCCGTCTCGAAGACGACCAGCGCCCAGGCGGCTGCCGGGTCAAGGCCGAGGGTCGAGATAAGAACCGCGAGAGCGCCGTACGAAGTACAAGCGTTCATCAGACCGGTGACGACCTCGGGGGGTGAGATCTTGAAGTGAATGAACGGCAGACGAATTCGGAACAGGCCAACCTTCCAGCAAGGTTGAATGCCGCCGAATTCACGCTTCAGCATAGCCATTGCTTAGCCCCTCTCTCCTTTTGTGCGGAACGAACCGCACTTGCAAAATTCGACCATCTTTTCCTCCTTAGATGATTGCGTTGCCAGCTCTATGCACGTATCGCCGGCGAGCGCCTTCATGGAGCGGGGAAAGTGCGGAGAGAGATCTCTGCTTCGCTTGGCGCGCACCAGCCGTGCAGCCGCTGCGGGCAAAGCCAAACCGAAATCCTCTTTAAAACTCCCCCGGACCAATGAAGATGGTCCTTACACGGGAACCCGTAATGCCGTTCTGCCGATCCCCCTGGACAACGAAACGGTTTTTGGACGGGTTAACCCACGACGAATTGTTGATCAGCCGTCACATTCGGTCTAATTCACTTTGAACGTGTTTTAATTAGTAAACGGAAATATCATTTCCTGAAGCTATAAATTGGTCGTTGGGTCATTACTCGTTTCTATGGATAGGGCGAAATCAATCCCTTGACTTATTTTTGTATTCCGAGGCCGCCACAAAAAGCCACATTTTCATAGCCAGCGTGAATGAATGGGCCTCGCGCCGTCCCCCAAAGGGGCATCTGCGCATCAGGAGCTTCCTTGACGTGATCACGTCCGATCCCGTACCTTCATTCTCGGATCTTTTCTTCGGAGTCGGCATGCCAAAGAGGGGCGCCGCTTTATGTGCGGTTGGTCGCGTGTTACCCAGGAATCTGCGCTTCTAGGACGAGAATTCGCATCTGTACCATCAAAAAGGAAGAGGAGCACAGTACGAAATGATCGCCTTAACCACCGCACAAATCATCTCGATCGTCATTTTTGTCGTCGTGATGGCCTTCATCATCTCGGAGAAGATACATCGCACGACCGCCGCGCTCGCCGGCGCGGTTCTGCTGATCTTGACGGGCGTCATCAGCTTTGACACCGGCGTCCATCACATCGACTTCGGCACGCTCGGCGTTCTGGTCGGCATGATGATCTTCGTCGCCGTCGTGAAGAACTCGGGCATATTCGAATACCTAGCGATCCGCGCAGCCAAGGTCGCCAAGGGCAATCCTTGGATGATCATGGTCTTGTTCTCGCTGATCACCGCTGTGCTGTCTGCGTTCCTCGACAACGTCACGACGGTCCTTCTGATCGGCCCGGTGACGTTCACCGTCTGCAAGATGCTCGAGATCAGCCCCGTGCCGTTCTTCATCACCGAGATCATCGCCTCGAACGTCGGCGGCACCGC
Organism: Oscillibacter sp. MSJ-31; assembly: GCA_963601095.1. Classification (GTDB taxonomy): domain Bacteria; phylum Actinomycetota; class Coriobacteriia; order Coriobacteriales; family Eggerthellaceae; genus Anaerotardibacter. The sequence continues at coordinate 18,078 of CAVCDZ010000047.1, forward strand.
GACCCTGATCGGCGACCCGCCGAACATCATGATCGGCTCTGCGACCGGCCTGACGTTCTTCGACTTCCTGACCTACGACGGACCGGCGGTTCTCATCATCCTCGTCGTGTCGATCCTGATGTTCTACTTCCTGTATGGCAAGAAGATGGAAGTCTCCACAGACAAGCAGAACTCCATCATGAACCTGCACGCGCATGAGGCCATCAAGAGCAAGTCGCTCTTCAACAAGTCCGTCGTCATGACCATCATCGTGGCGCTCGCCTTCGTCCTGCATGGCTCGTTCCACATCGAGCCGAGCGTCGTCGCGCTCGCGGCGGCAGCCATCATGCTGATCATCGGCCGCGCCGACGTCGAAACCACGCTGCTCGATGTCGAGTGGTCCACGATCGGCTTCTTCGCCGGCCTGTTCGTCGTCGTCGGCGGCATGGCCGAGACCGGCGTCATCGAGATGCTCGCCTACGGTCTGATCGATCTGACCGGCGGCGACCTGATGATCACGATCATCGTGCTCGTGTGGGCGTCGGCCATCATCTCGTCCTTCTTGGACAACATCCCGCTGGTCGCCACGCTCATCCCGATCATCCAGACGATGCAGTCCACCGGCATCGACGTCATGCCGCTGTGGTGGGCCATCTCGCTGGGCGCCTGCATCGGCGGCATCGGCACGCTGATCGGCGCGTCGGCCAACGTCGTCCTGTCCGGCATGTCGGGCAAGTACGGCTACCCGATCACGTTCATGGAGTACACCAAGATCGGCTTCCCGATGATGATCGTCTTTACGGCCATCGCCTGCGTCTACCTGGTGCTGCGCTTCTGCGTGTTCGTCTGACGCGCTCGCGCCGCCTGATCCTCGGATCGCAAGGCCCTCGCCTCATCGGCGGGGGCCTTTTTCGTGCGCGCGTTTATCCCGACACGCGCGCATCCCAACACGCGCGCCCGATCTCGTCCCACGCAAGCCACGCCCCGCGCGACCCTCGTCCCACACTCCCCACGCCCCGCCTGAGAGAGTTCTCCCCTTGCACGCACGTATCCCGACACAGGCTGCTGCTTTGTAGAGTAGTCGGCGGCGCCAGATGGCCGATCCGCCACTGTGCGCAAAACGGCCGTTCGATCCATAGGGTTTTCGCTATACATCCCGAGCAAAACACCTATCAATATGCGGCCCTCTTGCATGAACGTGTTCTTGACACGCAAAAACCCGTCTTCCTATTATTTTCTCAAGGGGAAAGTTCGATGCGGGAGAGGGCAGCTTGTCTTCGCGATTCGCGCATCGTCTCAGCACATTTTTGAGGGCGACGCTCTGACCGATTGAAAGGGATCCCGTCCCGTCGACGGGATAAGTAAGGAGTGATGCGCATGCCCGAGTTCACTACACCTCAGATCATCTCGATCGTTATCTTCGTGGTGGTATTCGCGCTGATCATCTCAGAGAAGATCCACCGCACGACCGCAGCATTGGCTGGCGCCGTCGTCCTGATCCTGACCGGCATCGTCAGTTTCGACACCGGCATGGAGCACATCGACTTCGGCACGCTGGGCGTTCTGGTCGGCATGATGATCTTTGTCGCCGTGGTCAAGCAATCAGGTATTTTCGAATACGTTGCTATCAGGACGGCGAAGATCGCGAAAGGCAACCCCTGGCTGATCATGGTGCTGTTCTTCCTGATCACCGCCGTGCTGTCGGCGTTCCTCGACAACGTCACGACGGTCCTTCTAATCGGCCCGGTCACGTTCACCGTCTGCAAGATGCTCGACATGAGCCCTGTCCCCTACTTCATCGTCGAGATCATGGCATCCAATATCGGCGGCACCGCGACCTTGATCGGCGACCCGCCGAACATCATGATCGGCATGCAGGCGCATCTGACGTTCCTCGACTTCATCGTGTACAACGGCCCTGCGATCGTACTGATCATGCTCGCGGCGCTCGGCATGTTCTACCTGCTCTACGGCAAGAACATGGCAGCTTCGTCCGAGAAGCAGGCCGCGATCATGGAGCTGCATGCTCATGAGGCCATCCAGAACACGTCGCTGTTCCATAAGTCCGTTGTGATGATCATCCTCGTAGCGATCGCGTTCGTCTGCCACAGCATGATCGGCGTCGAGCCGTCCGTCGTGGCGCTTACCGCTGCGGCGATCATGCTGATCATCAGCGCCGCCGACATCGAGCACGTGCTGCTTGACGTCGAGTGGGCCACGATCGGCTTCTTCGCCGGCCTGTTCATCGTCGTCGGCGGCCTGTCCGAGACCGGTGTCATCC
>CAVCDZ010000048.1:0-14436 GCA_963601095.1 Oscillibacter sp. MSJ-31
GGCTGAGGTCGCGCGACGACGGAAGGCCCACCGAGCGCCCCTGAGGGCTACTGTCAGGGAACATGAGAGAAAGGAGCCGTGACATGTCGTTGACGGCACAACAGAAGGTGGATGCGATCGACGAGTTCGCTCGTGCGATGAAGGAACTCGGCGTCTCGTTCGAGGAGGCGGCGCGCGATCTGGGCACGACGCCCGCGTATGTTGAAGACGTGGCCCACCTGCGATCGCGCGCGATCGAGCACCCGTGGATCCTGCGCAACTACCTGCTCGCCTGTGCCGAGCGCACGGGAGCGAGCGCGCCTCGTTTCTCCGTGCTCTCAGGCGATTACCATCGCTACTGGTTTTTGGATGCTGCGCTGATCGATCGGGGGCTTTTGAGCTGACGCGCCCCCGTGCCCACGCGTTAGCGAGCGGGCAGCGCCGAGCGTAAAGGCGCGTGCCCCGTGTGCGTGCCGTCCTCTCGCAGTGGCGGTCGAAGAAGGCGATGAGCGTGGTGGGGCGTGAGATGTTCATGGGGTCTCCTTTGCGACGATGACAGGTCGAGTATTCCTCGTGGAGTGTGCTCTAAGTCAAGGGGGGAGTATCGCGCCATCATGACGTAGGATGGGAACCGAACATGAGGGAGGACCTATGAAGTACCTGATTGCATCCGACATCCATGGATCGGCCACGTGGTGCGGGCGGCTGGCAGACGAGATCGAGCGCGTCGATCCCGATCGCATCCTTTTGCTCGGCGATCTGCTCTATCACGGCCCACGCAACAACCTGCCCGAGGGGTACGATCCCAAGCAGGTCATCGATCTGCTCAACCCCTTGGCTGATCGGGTGATCGCCGTGCGGGGTAACTGCGATGCCGAGGTGGACCAGATGGTGCTCGCCTTCCCGTGCATGGCCGATTACGCGACCGTGTTCGATGCCGAGGCGGACCAGGGTCGCGAGCTGTTCTTGACGCATGGGCATGTGTTCGGGCCGGGCGTGAACAACGCGGTCGATCATCTGCCCGCGTTGCCTGAAGGCACGGCTGTGCTGTACGGCCATACCCATGTGAAGGTCAACGAGCCGATCGAAGGGCATCCGGGGCTGTGGTTCTTCAATCCGGGGAGCCTGTCGCTGCCCAAAGACGGGTCGCACAGCTATGGGATCTACGAGACGGGGCGCCCGCTTGGATCGGCGTTTCGCCACGTCGTCCTTGGCTAGGCGCGCGGGCGGGCGGTAAGCCCCTAGGCTGCAATGAGCGCGATCGCGGTGATCGCGACGATGCCGACGACGATGGTGACGACGTTGGCGAAGCCCGCCAACCCGACGTCGCCCTTGGCCCACATCGTGTACACCGGGCCGAGCGATCCCATCGGCGCCCAGATCAGGGCTGCGACAACTGCGCAGGTCAGCGGGTCAAACGGCAACAAGAAGATCGCGCCTGCGCCTATCAGAGCCGACAGCGCGAAGCGCATCCCCAGCAGGCGCACGAGCTGGCCGATCTTGGCCTTGTCGAGCGAGAACTGCACCATGAGGCCCAGCATGAACATCGACAAGAACGCGTTGGCGTTCGAGATGGGCTCAAGGAAGTGCACGACGGGGTCGGGGATCTTGACGCCGATCACGGCCAGGATGATCAGCACGATGTAGAGATCGAACGGCACCGAGGAGAACAGGCGCTTGGCTGCAAGCACCACGCGCTCGGTGTGCGACCCGCCCTTGTCGAGGAGGGCGCTCGAGAACGCATAGGTGCCGCCGCTCATCATGAGGGCGTTGCCGGCGTCGAACAGGCAGACGACGAGGGCTGCTCCCGGCGGGAAGAGCGCCTGCACGAACGGCAGCGCGAAGCAGCCGATGTTGAAGCCTGAGATGTTCATCATCATGAGGACGCGGTGGTCGCGGTCTTCCTTCCAGGTGAGCACGGTGCCGATCAGCCACGGCACGAAGGTGCAGACGACGCCGATGAACGTGAGCATCAGCAACGACGCGTCGAAGTTGCTGGTCACGAAGGCGTGAAAGATCGCGCAGGGAAGCGTGAACGTGAACACGATGCGCGAGATCGCGTCAGCGAACCCCTTGGGCAGCTTCATGGTGCGCGCAACGATGAAGCCAAGCAGGATGATGGCGGTGAACGAGGCTACTGTGAGAAGGGCGCTTTCCATAGGCGCTATCATACCGCCATTTCCCGTGCGCTTGGCCGACGGCGGGCGGATTGGGATAGCGGCAGAAGCGGATCTCATGCGTTGCGCGGTTGTCCATGAGCGCGACGGCGAGGTCTTCGGATTGCGGGGAAAGAGCGTGGGCGAACTTGGCGCGCGTTCTGCTATCGTGGGATCCGTACATTGACCCGTTCAGGGAAAGGGACCCCATGTCTGTGACCATTAGCAACTTCACTGAAAACGACGACGTTTCCGTTATCGGCGCGCTCGGTGCGTTCAAGGTAATCGAGTGGAAGCGCGACCTGTCGGTCGACGCCGGTACCGCCATGATGGCGTATTTCGCCAGCGAGATGAACGTGCGCCGTCGTCAGCTCATCTGCGATCTGGCTCAGGCTCCGGTCACGATCCAGGCGGGTGCCATGCAGTGGATGTCCGGCAACGTCACGGCGACGACGGGCGTCAGCGGTGCAGGCGACCTGATCGGCAAGGCGTTCCGCGGTGCGGTGACCAAGGAATCCGCGATCAAGCCCGAGTACACCGGCACCGGTACGCTCGTTCTGGAGCCCACCTACCGCTACATTCTCTTGATCGACGTGGCCGATTGGGGCAACTCGATCGTGCTCGACGACGGCCTGTTCCTGGCATGCTATTCGAGCCTCCAGCATCAGACGGTGATGCGCAGCAACATCTCGTCGGCGGTTGCGGGCGGCGAAGGCCTGTTCAACCTCGGCATCCAGGGGTATGGCGCGCTTGCGCTCGAGTCGCCGTCTCCGCGCGAGGAGCTTATCGAGATCACGCTCGAGAACGACGTGTTGAAGATCGACGGCAACCAGGCGCTTGCCTGGAGCGGTTCGCTGCAGTTCACGGTCGAGCGCTCGTCCAAGTCGCTGATCGGCTCGGCGGCATCGGGCGAGGGCCTGGTCAACGTCTATCGCGGCACGGGCAAGGTGCTGATGGCCCCGACGGCGTTCTAGTCGTTCGGCGGCTGACAGCCGCTCACTCGTCAATCACAACAAGCCAGAGGGCGCACCGTCCTCTGGCTTTTTTCTTTTGGAGCCAGCCAAGCGGCGCGCTGTCTGTGTGATCGTCGGCTGGGTTTCTCGCGCTCGCTGCGAAAGCGCGCCGGCTTCCTGTGGAATGTCGATGGATCGCCTGAGCTCTCGTTGTAGAAGTACGGGTTCGGACTACTATGGCAATATCAGTCCGATGTCGGACTTATGACCGCTTGCATGACCGCACACAGCGCACGAGGGGAGAGCTACCGATGAGCTGGAACGACGTGGTGAGCCAATGGCATGAGTTCAACGAGGTCTACGCGCAGGCTGCCGCTCGACGCGGCCTGTCGGAGAGCGCCTTCGACATCTTCTACGCGGTGGTCGAGCTGGGCGACGGGTGCTCCCAGCGCGAGATCGGCGCCGCTGCGTACCTGGGAAAGCAGACGGTGAACACGTCGGTGCATCGTCTGGCGGCAGAAGGGCTGCTTGCGGTGGAGCGCGAGCCGCATCGCCGCTCGTCGCGCGTGAGCCTCACCGAGGAGGGGCGGCGCTTCGCTGAGCGCGCCATCGAGCCGGTTCGCGCCATCGAGCAAGAGGTGTTCGACAGCTTGTCGGAACAGGACCGCAAGGCGTTCGTTCGCATTCAACGTGCCTACCTCGATGAGCTGCGCCGTCGCATGGCCGAGCTGGACGGGTAGGCGATCTTCCCATGGAACCACGAATCTCTCGCCACTTCACCGTCGCGGGGTTGCTTCGCTACACGGCCCCGACGGCCTTCATGATGGCTTTCACCTCGATCTACGGCGTGGTCGACGGCCTGTTCGTTTCCAACTTCGTCGGCAAGGAGGCCTTTTCCGCCCTCAACCTGATCTATCCCTTGATCATGCTTTTGGGATCGCTCGGCTTCATGCTGGGGACTGGCGGGGTCGCGCTGGTTGCCAAGACCATGGGTCAGGGCGAAGGCAAGCGTGCGCGCGGGCTGTTCTCGTTCTTCATGTACGTGACGCTCGTCGTGGGCCTCGCTTGCACGTTCATCGCGCTTGCTGCCGTTCGCCCCTTAGGCGAGCTGCTGGGTGCGCAAGGGTCGCTTCTTGAGCAAGCCGTGGTGTACGGCAGCATCCTCGCGCTCTCGCTGCCGTTTTTGATGGTGCAGCAGGCGTCGCAGAGCTACTTCGCCGCCGCCGGCAAACCCAAGGTGGGGCTCGCCGTCATCGTGGGTGCCGGCGTGGCGAACGTCGTGCTCGATGCGCTGTCCATCATCGTGTTCGGCTGGGGCCTGGCAGGTGCCGCCATCGCGACGGCGATAAGCGAGGTCCTCGGCGGGGGCATCCCCTTGATCTACTTCCTCGTCGTGCGCACCGGCCCGCTGTCGCTGGGCAAGCCTGCGGTCGAGTTCAAGTCGCTGGGCAAGGCCTGCGTCAACGGCTCGTCGGAGCTCGTGGCCAACGCATCGATGTCGCTCGTGTCCATGCTCTACAACTACCAGCTGATGTCGTTCATCGGGCCGGATGGCGTCGCGGCCTATGGGGTGGTCCAGTACGTTGCGTGGATCTTCGTCTCACTGTTCTTGGGCTTCAACGTCGGGTGCGCGCCGTTGGTGTCGTACCAGTACGGAGCCAAGAACACCCGCGAGCTGCAAAGCCTCTTTCGCAAGTCGCTTGCGATCATCGGGGTCACGGGCGTGGCGCTCACCCTTGCCGCGCAGGTGTTCGCGCGTCCTTTAGCCTTGTTCTTCGTGGGATACGACGAGGGCGTGACGCAGCTGACGGTAACGGCGTTGCAGATCTATTCGGTGATGCTGCTGATCGCCGGGTTCAGCCTTTTCGGCTCGGCCTTCTTCACGGCGCTCAACAACGGGCTCGTGTCGGCGCTGATCTCGTTTCTGCGCACGCTCGTGTTCGAGGTCGCGGCGGTGCTGATCCTGCCGACGCTGATGGGCGCGTCCGGCATCTGGTACGCGATCGTCGTTGCAGAGGCGATGGCGTTTATCGTGACCTGCGCCTTCCTGGTGGGATTGGCGCGTCGGTACGGATACGCCCGCACGTCTTGAGCCGAGCGTGCCAGGCTTGCGTTGCTGCGTGCCGGTGAGGAGAGCTCGTTTTCTCTTGCGCGAAGACGGCAAGGCGCAGTATGGTGAGTCCGGTCAGGCACTACCGCACAGGAGGATACCGTGCCACAGGATATGAAAACCACGCAGATGCCGCTTGTTCCCGAACAGCCGGGTGCCCCTCAACAGCCCGGCCCCGAGGGCTGGCAGCCGCAGGGCAACAACAACAAGAACGGCCGATCGGGCCTCGTCATCGTCATTGTGATCCTGGCGATCATCATCGCCATCCTCCTGTTGGTGTTTGGGTCGCAAGCCTGCTCGTCCGACGACAAGGCGGCTTCCCAGCAGCCCGCTCAGCAGACGACGCAACAGCAGCAGACCCCGCAGAGCAGCTCATCCGATCAAAGCGCCTCCTCTTCGTCGAAGACGACGAACGCCGACGTGAAGATCAGCGACCTTAACGGGCAGATCTGGTCGAACGCGCAGAAGATCCTCAAGTCGCGCAATGCCGACCTGTCCGATCCTTTGATCCTGACCGATGACGGCAAAGAGCCGGTGGTCGATGCGAACTGGACCGTCGAATCTATCACGTTGCAGGACAACGGGCAGTTCGAGATCCATCTGACCCACACGACGGATTCCGAGGAGCAGGCGGCCAACGCGGCCAACGATGCGGCGGGCAAGGCGAAGGACGCTTACAACAAGCTGAAGGACTCGGTGACGGGGAACTGATCGACTCAGCGCGCTGCGCGGTGAATCCTTATCGCTGATCGGCGCGGCAGCACAGCTGCGCATCAGGGAGCGCGGTGCGTGCAACGCGCTTGAGTCGTCTCGCAGTCGCCTTCTCTCTAGGCGCTTTTCTTTGCGGGTTGGCTGGCCGCCTTGTGCTCGTCGCCTATATCGCCATAGCGGATAGCCGCTTTGGGGCATAGGCGCATGCATCCGAAGCACATGAAGCAGTCGTGCTTGACCCAGGTGGGGCGGCGATCTTTCTTCTTGCCGGAAGCGGGCTCGCTCATCTCGATCGCGTAGGCGGGGCAGATCGTGGCGCAGTGCCCGCAGCCGATGCAGGCGTCGCTCACGTGGAAGTTGTCGGTATGCAGGACCTCGTCGAGTCCCACGCGGCTGTACAATCCGGCGGCGCTCTCGGTCTTTCCGTCGTTTGCGTTCATCGGCATTCCCTCCCTGATCGGCATTGTAGCCTCGCTGGTGCGCGGGGTCACGGGGGGAGTTCTGAGACGATCCTCATCCATGAGCAACGCTCATAAGACGACGGGGACGTGCGGGTGGGTGCTCATGATACGGCGAGAACGTGGCAGTGGACGCTCTTGAAAGCCGCCCACGCGCACGAAAAAGGGGAGCCCAACCAAAGTTGAGCTCCCCTTTGCAAAGGCAGGCGGTGCCGCCGGATCGCCGTTGCGCAATCGACGGCGCGCTCTGCACTATTTCGTGGTGATGGCCTTGAACGCCTCGGTCTGGGCCTTGATGCCGCGCTCGGCAGCCAGGCGCTCGATCGAGGTCGCGCCGAAGAAGCCGTCGATGCCGGGCACGTGCTCGATCACGTAGGCGGCGTCCTTCGGCTCGGCGATCGGACCGCCATGGCAGATGACCATCGTCTCGGGGTTGACGCTGTGAACGGCCTCGACGATGCCGCTGATGACCTTGACGCAGTCATCGAGCGTCACGGCCGTCTCGGCGCCGATCGTGCCACCGGTCGTGAGGCCCATGTGGGCGACGATGATGTCGGCGCCCGCCTTCGTCATCGCGATGGCCTGCTCCTCGTCGAAGACGTACGGGCAGGTGACCATGTCGAGCTCATGCGCCTTGGCGATCATGTCGACCTCGAGGCCGTAGCCCATGCCGGTCTCCTCGAGGTTCTGACGGAACACGCCGTCGATCAGGCCGACGGTCGGGAAGTTCTGCACGCCGTTGAAGCCCTGATCCTTGAGCTGCTGCAGGTACTTGTCCATGACGCGGAACGGGTCGGTGCCGCACACGCCGGCGAGCACGGGGGTGTGCTTGACGACGGGCAGGACCTCGGAGCCCATCTCGACGACGATCTGGTTGGCGTCGCCGTAGGACAAAAGGCCGGCCAGCGAGCCGCGGCCCGCCATACGGAAGCGGCCGGAGTTGTAGATGACGAAGATGTCGGCGCCGCCGGCCTCAGACGACTTGGCGGTGATGCCGGTGCCGGCGCCGACGCCGAGCAGGATCTCGCCCTTCGCGCGCTTTGCCTTGAAGTCGGCCATGATCTCTTCGCGAGTCTTATACAGCATGATGAATCCTTTCGGTGGGGCAGGCGGTTAGGCGCGCTCGTGCGCCGTGCCACCCGCAGTGTGATAACGGGTACGCGATTGAGGCTTAGCCCTCGATCATCTCGCGCAGCTTGGCGACGGCCGCGGCTGCGAACACGTCGTCGTTGATGTTGGCATCGATCTCGATCAGCTCGGCGCGCTCGGGATCGAGGTTCTCGCGGATCGCGTCGAACAGCGCCGCATCTTCCGCGGGGCCGTAGAACGGCTGACCCTCGGCGTCGATCATCGACACGCCGCCGAGCGGCAGCATGACCGCGCAGGGACCGATCGACTGGTTGACCTTTTCAGCGAGCTTCTCGCCCAGAAGGCGGTTCTCCTCGACGGTCGTGCGCATGAGCGTGACGGTGGGATTGTGCTTGTATAGGTTGCGCTCAGCGTGTTCGGCGGGAACGGTGTCCCACGGCCCGAAGTTCACCATGTCGAGCGCGCCGACCGACACGACGGCGGGAACGCCCATCAGGGCGGCGGCGTCGTTGCGCTCGGGGCCGGCAGACAGCACGCCGCCGAACAGCTCGTCGCACCACTCGGTCGTGGTCAGGTCGAGCACGCCGGTGATGAAGCCGCCCCTGACGAGGGACTCCATGCATTTCCCGCCGGTGCCGGTGGCATGGAACACGAGCGTCTCGTAGCCCGCTTCCTCAAGCAGCTCTTGGGCCTTGGTGACGCACGGCGTGGTGACGCCGAACATCGTGCAGGCGATCAGCGGGCGGGAGTCGGCCGTCTCGGGCATGTCGTAGGTCAGCATGCCGGCCATCGCATGGACGGCGTTGTTGTAGACGGTCGCCGAGAACGAGTTGATGCCCGACACGTCGACGATCGACGGGAACATGTTGATGTCCGAGGCGCCGACGTACGGCGTCGTGTCGCCCGAGGCCATCGTCGAGACCATGATCTTGGGCACGCCGATCGGCAGCGCCTGCATGCCGGCCGTCGCGATGGACGTGCCGCCTGAGCCGCCCATTGAGAACACGCCCTGGAAGCGCCCGTTGTTGTAGAGCGCGGGCAGGAGCCTCTTGATGCCCTCGGTCATGGTTTCGGTGGCAAGTGCGCGGTCGCGTTTCTCGACGATCGTCGACAGCTCGATGTCGACGGCGCGCGTCACCTCTTCGTTCGAGATATCGGGCGCGTACGCCGGGTCGAACACACCGCAATGGATGGTGAGCGTGTTGATCCCGATCTCCTCGAACCTTTCTTTGACGTACTGGAACTCTTCGCCTTTGGTGTCGAAGGTTCCGACGATTGCTACGGTCTTATCCACGTAGCCCTCCTTTCCGGCCTCTCGCTCACTCGGCACCGACGCGCGCTATCCCTCTGGGCGCGTCGATGGAGCGCGGATGCGCGCGATCCCGGTGGCTTTCGGCCTTGTCCCATTGTACGGATAACACGTTCAATGCGGGGGATCTTCGTTGGCAAATTATTATGCGGTAGGATGCGCTCCGGGAACGCCCGCGTGCGCGTCGGGGCAGGAGTGGGACGCTGCATCCGCCGCTTGTAGGCATTCGGTTTTGCGGTAAGCTACTGCATCGAAGGAACGACGGGGGAGGATCATGGCGCGCACAGAGATAGGGTTTGCCGTTGGCACGTGCTGCATCATCCTCACGTTTGCCGCCTCGGCGGTGTCGGTCCCGCTCTACGGCCTGCTCGCCGACGAGCTGCAGATCGAGCGCTCGCTGCTCTCCTTCGTCACGGTCTCTTACTTCATCGGCACGGTCTCGTCCTTGCTGTTCTTTGCGCGTCTCTCCGATCACCTGGGCAGACGTCCGCTCGTGTTGGCGTCGCTCGTGATCTCGATCATAGGCTGTCTCCTGCTTGCTCACATCGCGTCGCTCGGCATGTTCTGCGCCGGCCGCTTCCTCCATGGGATCGCGTGCGGCATTGCGATGGGCAGCGCAGGCTCGTACGTGCTCGACAACTCGGAGAACAAGCCGGCGTGGGTGCCGTCGGCCGTCAACACGAGCGGCTCGCAGATGGGCTTCGCGATCGGCGCGTTCATAGCGGCTGGCATCGCAGGCGCCGGTCTGGGAACGGCGCTTGGCTTCTACGGCATCGCCGCGCTCGAAGCGCTCTGCGCGTGTGCCCTGCTCGTCGCGCCCGAGACGATCTCCGGGCACCCGGGCGCCCTGCGCTCCGTGGCGCCCAAGCTCATGATGCCGAAGCTCGTGCGCGTGGTGCTGCCGGTCTGCTGCTGCGCCTTCGTGTGCACCTGGGGCATCGGCGGGTTCTACCAGACGTTCTCGTTCTCGTTGGGGCAGGCGTGCTTTCACGATCCGTCCATCTTCTATGCGGCGCTCGCCTTTGCGCTCTACATGCTCTCAGGATTCCCCGGGTCGGTGCTGTCGGGCCGCTTTGACGCGCTCGTGTCGCAGCGGCTGGGCATGACGTTTGTTTGGGTGGCGTTCGTGCTGCTGATGATCGCGGTCCACGAAGGGTTGGGCGGCCTGCTTATCTTCGTGTGCGTCCTCGGTGGCGTCGCCCATGGCATGGCATACTCGGCGGCGCTCAGGCGTGCGATGACGTACGTGACGCAGGAGGAGCGCGCCGGCACGCTGTCGTCGATTACGCTGATCTCGTATGCTGGCGCGATGGGGCCGAACCTGATCGTCGGGTTTGCGGGTTCCGGTGCCGACGTGTTCACGGTGGCCTGCGGCTATGCGGTCATGGTGGCCATCTGCGTCGTCGGCAGCTTCTTCCCGTCGCGCGACCCGCAGGCAAGCGGCAGATAGGCGCGCCAGGCGCGGGGCTTTTGGCGGCTGCCTGCGATTCGGCCAGGTCATGGCCGATCAGTGCGGTATGCTGAGAGCGTTCGCATCGATCGTTTTGCAAGGAGAGCCCGCCTATGCAGACCATTTCCGTCGGAACCACGGGGATAACCACGCCCCAAAACGCCTTCGGGGCGCTGCCGCTGCAGCGTTGCACCGACGATGAGGCCATCGATCTGGTTCGCCGCGCTCATGCCGGCGGCATGACCTTCTTCGACACGGCCCGCGCCTATTCCAACAGCGAGGAGCGCCTGGGGCGCGCGTTCGAGGGCATCCGCGACGAGGTGACCATCGCGTCGAAGACCATGGCGCGCACGCCTGACGCGTTTTGGCGCGACCTTGAGACGTCGCTTTCGCTGCTCAAGACCGACCACCTCGATATCTACCAGCTCCACTGCGTGCCGCAGTGCTATCGCCCCGGCGACGGGACGGGGCTCTACGAGTGCTTGGAGGAGGCCAAGCGCCAAGGGATGATTCGCCACATCGGCATCACAGCGCATCTGATCGCGGTGGCCGAGGAGATCGCTACCTCGGGGCTCTACGAAACGCTGCAGTTTCCGCTGAGCTACCTTGCCACCGAGCGCGAGGAGACTCTTGTGCGCGCCTGCGGCGATTATCAGGTGGGATTCATCGCGATGAAAGGCCTGGCCGGAGGCCTCATCCGCGATTCGCGTGTGGCGATGGCCTATATGACGCAGTTTGACAACGCCGTGCCGATCTGGGGCATCCAGCGTGCGACGGAGCTCGAGGAATGGCTCTCGTACATGGACGACACGCCGACGATCACGCCTCAGATCGAGCGTTTCTTCGCCGAGGAGCGCACTCAGCTGGAAGGGGAGTTCTGCCGCGGGTGCGGATACTGCCTGCCGTGCGCCGTCGACATCCCGATCAACAACTGCGCGCGCATGTCGCTGATGATCCGCCGCGCGCCGGCGCCGGCGTGGCTGTCGGACGAATGGCAGGAGAAGATGGCGCGCATCGAGGACTGCATCGAGTGCGGTGCGTGTCGCGAGCGGTGCCCCTACGGGCTCGACGTGCCTGAACTTTTGCGCCGCAACTACGATGACTATCAGCGGATTCTCGCCGGTGAGGTCGAGCCGGTGTAGGGGGGGCGTTGCATGAAAAAAGCCCGGCTGAATCCAGCCGGGCTTTTTGTCGTTAAGGGTCGGTACGACCCGAAAGCACGTTACTGCTTGTCGGGATCGGAGTGGAGCACGCGGCCTTCCTCGTCGCGTTCGATGCCCTTGATCTCGAACTTCTTGCCGCGCGAGCGAGCACACATGCCCACGGCGCCGCCGAGCGCGATTAACGCGATGGCGTTGGGGAGGACCATCAGCTGGTTGAACATGTCGGCGAGCTCCCACACGAGGTCGTTGCTGAGCAGCGAGCCCATAAAGATGAAGCACAGCGCGATGACGGAGAACACCGGCACGGCCTTCTTGCCGAAGAGGTAGCGGACGTTGATCTTGGCGAAGAGGTTCCAGCTCAGGATCGTGGAGAACGCGAAGAAGAACAGGCAGATCGCAACGAAGATGTTGCCTCCGTTCTCGCCGAGCAGCGCGCCGAAGGCGACCTGCGCCATGTTGGTCTTGGTGAGGCCGGCGGCAGCGCCGGTGGTGTCGATCGTCATGGCGCCGTTGCCGGTGTAGAGCACGGTGATGACGACGAGTGCGGTGCAGGTGACGACGACGAAGGTGTCGATGAACACGGCGATGATGCCGAGCACGCCCTGGTCATGCGGGTTCTTGACCTGAGCGAGCGCGTGAGCGTGCGGGGTGGAGCCCATGCCCGCCTCGTTGGAGAACAGGCCGCGTTTGGCGCCCTGGGAAAGCGCTGCGATCAGGCCGAAGGTGACGCCGCCCATCTGAGCCTGCGGGTTGAGGGCGAACTCGAAGATCAGGGCGATGGCCGCCGGGACCTGCGGGGCGTTGGCGACGAGGACGGCGATCGCGCCGACGATGTAGAGGACGGCCATGAGCGGGACGAGCTTCTCGGTCACGGCTGCCAGACGGCTGATGCCGCCGAGGAAGATGAAGCCGGCGATGGCGACGACGACGATGCCGACGACCCAGCCGGGGACGCCGAAGGCCGTGTTCATGGTCTCAGCGATCGAGTTGGACTGCACCATGCAGCCCATGAAGCCGAGGGCCAGGATGATGGCGACGGCGAAGAAGCCGGCGAGGAACTTGCCGAAGCCGCCCTTGAACGCCGTGGAGATGTAGTAGACCGGACCGCCGTGGATGTTGCCCTCGTCGTCGACGATGCGCGTCTTCTGGGCGAGGACGGCCTCAGCGTAGTTGGTGGCCATGCCGAGGAAGGCGATGACCCACATCCAGAAGATGGCGCCCGGGCCGCCGATCAGGATGGCGCCGCAGGCGCCGACGATGTTGCCGGTGCCGACCTGGGCGGCGACGGCGGTGGCGAGCGCCTGGAACGAGCTCATGCCCGAGCCCTGCTTGCCGCCGCGCAGCGAAAAGCCGCCGAACAGGTTCTTCAGGCCTTCGCCGAAGCAACGGATTTGCACGAAGCGCGTGCGGATGGTGAAGTACAGGCCGGTGCCGATCAAGAG
Source organism: Oscillibacter sp. MSJ-31 (assembly GCA_963601095.1). Taxonomy (GTDB): domain Bacteria; phylum Actinomycetota; class Coriobacteriia; order Coriobacteriales; family Eggerthellaceae; genus Anaerotardibacter. The sequence goes on from CAVCDZ010000048.1 coordinate 12,821, forward strand.
GATGATCAGCACGTAGTTAGACAGATACGAGTTGATCGTCTGAACGATGGCTAAGACGGTTTCTTCCATGTAATGAGCCTCCTTGGGGCTTTGCCTTGCGAAAACCCTGGAGGAGCCATAACGCTTGGGGGCGGCGGAAGCGAAACCGTCGTCTCTGTCCGTTTGCCTGAGAGATTCAGCTTGCCGCTGCCCGGATGGGCGACAGACAAGCCTTGCACCGTCGGCACTCATTTAAGAGATTCTCCAGAGTTTTCTCCACCCCCGGTTTCTACGCGATTCCAGGGGCTTCATCGAAAATGACATGGACGGAATTATGCTCTTCGTGCGAAGACTATGCAACAACTTTTTTTCCGTCGGGTTTCAATTCGGTACCAAAGGGAGCAGGCGGATCATCCCTCCTCGTGCGGGCGCGTCGAGCTTGCGTGCGGCGGGGCGTGTCGGGAGATCGCGTTTTCCTGTGCAAGGGCGAGGTCCCTTGTGGCCTCGGGATGGTGATTTGCGTTTGACCAGCGTGAACGTGTTCTAACGATTGTCTTTGATTTGTGGTTTCACGCGCGGGGCCTTAGCGAGCGTTTGATGATTCGCTCTACCATGGCGGAGTGCGGCAAGCCAGACGTTGCCGCGGAAGGAGTTGATGTGATCGATGCAAACAAGCGTCGACTAGACGCGCGACTGGTAGTGTCGATTGTGGCGTGCGGCGTGATGTCGTTCGCCGGCGTGGTGGCTGAGACCGCCATGAACGTTGCGTTCCCGGTTCTGATGAGCGAATTCGGCGTGGACACCGCAAGCGTTCAGTGGATCACGACCGGATATCTTCTGGTTCTCACCGTCATCATGCCCCTCTCGTCGTATCTGAAGAAGCGCTTTCGCATGCGCACCCTCTTCATCACGGCGGAGATCCTCTTTATCTGCGGCACCGTGCTGTGCATGCTCGCGCCTGTCTTCCCCGCGCTGATCTTAGGGCGCGTGATCCAGGGCATCGGCACCGGCTTGGCGCTGCCCCTCATGTTCAACATCGTCATCGAGCAGGCGCCCTTGGATAAGATGGGCCTGATGATGGGCGTCGCCACGCTGATCACGGCGACGGCGCCGGCAGTCGGCCCGTCGGTCGGCGGCCTGATCGTCACCACGATGGGGTGGCGCATGATCTTTGCCATCTTGCTTCCGTTCCTCGTCGCTTCGTTCGTCGCCGGCATCCTGACCATCAGACAGGTCGGGGACACCAAGAAGACTGCGTTCGGGTTCGGCCAGTTCGTGGCGCTGGGCTGCGCGTTCGCCTCCCTCGTCTTCGCTACGAGCAGCGCCTCGACGGCCGGGTGGCTCTCTGCCGAAGTGCTCGGGCTGATCGCCGTGAGCATCGTGTTGCTGGCGGTGTTCGTCGTGCTGTCGCGCCGCAGCGCCGCCCCGCTTATTCGCGTCGACATCTTCAAGAGTCGCTCGTACACCTTGACTGTGCTCTTTGTGGTGCTGTTCCAGGCGATCGTGTTGGGGTTGGGCTATCTGCTGCCCTACTACGGTCAGGTCGTCGGCGGGCTCAACGAATTCGAAGGCGGCTGCTTGCTGTTGCCGGGATGCATCGTCGGGGCGATCTTGGCGCCGTTCGGTGGGCGCATCCT
>CAVCDZ010000049.1:0-2495 GCA_963601095.1 Oscillibacter sp. MSJ-31
CTCGCCCGGCCCTTCCGGGCCGTGCCGCCGAGCGGCTCTCGTCGTCGGCGCGAGAAAGTAATTTACTCTCACGCGCGCCCGGTGTCAACACCCTTTTTCAGGATTTTTCGCCGGGGCCCCGGGCGCGGCCTCCCCGCGCCTTGCGCGGGCCATCCCCCAGCACTCCGCGTCGAGGGCGCGGTAGGCGGCGAGGGACGCCCCGGAGAGGGCCGCGAGGTGGGCCGCCACCGTGGCGGCGTCGCCCCGCTCGGCCGGACCGGTGAGGGCGGCCAGGGGGCCCGCGGCCGCGGCGTGGGCGGCGTTGCCGAGGAAAAGCGGCGCGAGGGCGGCGGCAGCGCCCTCATATGAGAATCCGCAGCGCTCAAGCTCTTCGCACGCCAGCTGATACAGCGCGCACACATGGTTCGAGGCCATGACGGCCGCAGCGTGATAGCGCACCTTCTCATCCGTATCGATCCTCTGGTGCGGATTGCCCAGCCCTTCCGCCAACGACTCAAGCACCGCACACGCGCGAGGCGTCCCCTCAAACGTGAAGAAAGCGGACGAAAGCTCGGAGGCCGGGGTCTGTTTGGACGAGATCGCGAACAGGGGGTGGAAGGATCCCGCCTCGGCACCTGCGCGGTCTGCCCCATCGAGCACCGTCGAGGGCAGCGATCCACTGCAATGGCAGACGATGGCACCCGCAAGCGCGCCGGTGTCTCCTACCCCTTCGCGCAATTCATGCCAGGCAGAGGCGATGGCGCCATCGGGCGTCGTGATGAACAAAAGATCGCAGTCGCGCGCAAGGGCAGCCGGATCGTCGTAGGCACGCGATGAGGTGAGGCGCGCCGCCTCGCGGGCCGACTCCTTCGTGAAGCTCGCATAGCCCACCACCTGATGGATGCGCCCGAAATACGCGCCGAGCGAGCAGCCCACTTTTCCCGCGCCGATGAAGCCGATGCGCATGGTACGCCGCCTTTCCGGTTGGATTCTCAGCCCTAGAGCTCAACGGGCGTCAGGGCACCCGTCGCTGAATCGATGATGAAACCGCGTACCTCCACGTAATCGGGCAGCAACGGGTGATGGGCCACGAGGTCGACCGTGGCGCGGACGCTCTCCTCGCCGTCGCCGAACCCGGCAAGCCACGTCTCGAAGTCGACGCCGCAGTAATGCATCATGTCGATGTGGTCCTGGGAGATGCCGGCCTCGAGCATGGCGGCGATCATGTCGTCGGCGTTCATGTGCTGGGCACCGCAGTTGGTGTGGCCCACGATCATGATGCTCGTGACGCCCAGCTCGAACACGGCCACGAGCAGGCTGCGAATCACGCTGCCGAAGGGGTGGGAGATCACGCCACCGGCGTTCTTGATGATCTTCGCATCCCCGTTCTTGAGGCCCAAGGCGGCGGGCAAGAGCTCGGTCAGGCGCGTGTCCATGCAGCTGACGATCGCCAACTTCTTATCGGGATACTTGTCGGTCTCGAAGCGACGGTACCCCTCCTCGGCAACGAAGCGCTGGTTGTACGACACGATATCGTCGATGGTGCTCATGAGTCCTCCTCGGGGTGGCCCTTGATCTTCTTCGCGAGATGGCGAATCGCCATGATCGGATGATGGAATAGCATTCGCGGGCCGCTGTAGGCCATGATCTCGCGGATGCGCGCCCGCATCACGGGCTTGTAGCAGGGATGGGGGCAGGTGTCGCACGTCCCCCTGTGTTTGCGAGGACACGCGCGCGTCCTCGCCTGGGCGTAGGCGATCACCTCGGCGCAGTCCGGGCAGAGGTCCTGCCCCGGTGCGTGATCGTGGTGATGGCCACGGCAGTAGATGCGCGCCATGGCCATCACCGTCCGCTCGTCGGCGGCGATCCTCTTCTCGTCAGCCTTCGTCAGAGGGCTTCGGGACATGAGGGGCGCTCGCTAGCCGTAGATGCGCTTGAGCTCGGCATAGGCGTCGTCGGCCTGCGCCATGAGGTCAGTGATGATGCGGGAGGCGGGCTTCGTCTCCTTGACCAGGCCAGCGATCATGCCGCACGAGAACGCGCCGCCGTCCTTGTCGCCGCGAACGGCGCGGCCGATGGAGCCCGTGCAGTAGTCGGTGAGCTCTTCGCTCGAAGCGCCCGCGTCATGCAGCTTCCAATATCCTTCGGTGAAGGCGTTCTTGAGGCAGCGGACCTGCTTGCCGCCATGCTCGCCGGTCAGCACCGTCGAGGAGTCAGCGGCGTCGATGACCATCTGCTTGTAGGCAGGGCTGATGGGGCATTCGTCCGCCACGAGGAACGCCGTGCCCATCTGCACGCCCACCGCGCCCAGGGCGAGCGCTGCGAGGAAGCCGTGGCCGTCAGCGATGCCGCCTGCGGCGATGACGGGGATGTCGACGGCTTCGGCAACCTGGCGGACCATCGGCATGGTGCACATGCGACCGATGTGGCCGCCGCCCTCGAGGCCCTCAGCGATGACGGCCGTGGCGCCCAGCGCCTCCATCTTCTTGGCCGCACGGGCATGCGGGATCAGGCAC
>CAVCDZ010000050.1:0-4403 GCA_963601095.1 Oscillibacter sp. MSJ-31
GAGCAGATAAGGGCAAACACCAGCTTTTTCATGACGCCCTCCTAAAGAAGAGTTCCCTTTTGTTCCTCTTCTCTAAGGTACGCGCGCTTCCTTACGCGAACCTAAAGGGTCACTTACGTCTGCGTTGCGATTGGCGTGAGGCGGGATGCAGGTGTCTCCTGGGCGCCGAAAACCGCCAGCGACGCCGGGGAGCCCCAGGCCGCCAGAAGCGGCGCCAACACGAGCGGGCGAGGCGATGGCGGGTGCTGCCGGGGCGCCGTGGGAGTGCCCTACCCGACGCGCGCTCCCGTCGCCGTCGTCGTCGCCACCTGCGTGCCGAACTCGTCGGTGATCGTGACTTCGCAGTAGCACAGATGGCGGCCCGACCTGAGCATCTTGGCCTCCGCAAAGAGCTTCTTGCCGCGCGGCGGAGCCATGAAATGGATCGACGTTTCCACGGTGACGGTCTTTTCCTGACCGGTGTTCGTGGCGATGGCGAATGCGTAGTCGGCCAGCGTGAAGATCGCGCCGCCCATCACGCCGCCCTGGCCGTTGACGTGGCGTCCGTCCAGCTCAAGCACCGCCCGACCGTAGTCCTTGCGCGCCTCGAGGATCTCGATGCCCGTCGTCTCCGACGCGTAGATGTCGGCGCGAAAGCGGTCGCGGATCTGCTCGAAGGGAAGGTCGTCGTCGACGTATTTCATGGGCGGTCCTCTCGTCGTTTTTTTTTTGCTCATTCATTGTAAGCCTTTGCCAGGCTTCGACCGAAGTGCGTACACTGACAGGGAGAACGACTGCCCTTACGAGAGAACCGAGGCACCTATGAAGCGTTCCATCGACGTGCTCGAGCACGCAAGCGAGATTCTGCAGGCCGTCAACAACGGCGTCCTGATCACCACGAAGAAGGACGGCCGCGTCAACGCGATGACGATCAACTGGGGTGGCCTGGCGATCGAGTGGGGGCGCCCGCTTTTCGTCACCTACGTGCGCCAGAGCCGTTTCACCAAGACCTTTTTGGATGCGACCGGCGAGTTCACGGTGAATCTGCCGCAGGGCGATTTCGACAAGAAGATCACCGCCGTGTGCGGCTCGGTCTCGGGACGCGACGAGGACAAGATCGCCAAGCTGGGCCTCACGCTGGAAGAACCGGACATCATCGAGGTGCCCGGCATCCGCGAGCTTCCGCTGACGCTCGAGTGCCGCGTGGTCTATCGCCAAGACCAAGATTTGGCCACGCTGGGCAAGAACGACGTGGAGAAGTGGTATCCCGTCGATCCGGCGCTCGGCGCGCGCGATACGCACACGGCCTACCACGCCGAGATCGTGGCGGCTTACGTGATCGAATAGACGCGCGGTGCGCAGCGGCTGGCCAAGCCGCGAAGCAGGTCGCGAAACAGCTCTCCGAAAACTTGAGATGGGAGTCCTAGCAAAGGGACTTCCATCTCCTTTTTCCCTAGTAAATGCCCAAGTCAAGGCCTTAAATTATAGTTGACCTCATTGACTTGACCACCCTTCCTCACCAGTATAGGTGCGCACCTATCAAAGGAAGGAAACCAATGGAAGCATCACCCCTCAAGAAGTATGCAGCCGAAGCGTTCGGCACGTTCACGCTCACGTTCTTCGGTTGCGGCAGCGTTGCCGTCGCCGGCGCCACGCTCGGTACGCTGGGCATCGCGCTCGCCTTCGGCCTGTCGATCATCGCCATGGCCTTCGTCATCGGCAACATCACGGGTTGCCACATCAACCCCGCCGTCTCCTTCGGCATGTTCCTCGACAAGCGCCTGTCCGGCAAAGACCTCATCGGTTACTGAGTGGGTCAGTTCATCGGCGCCTTCTGCGCCGCCGCACTGCTCGCCTTCGTCATCTCCCAGGCCACCCTGGGCGGCGTGCTGACGACGGGCCTGGGCTGCGATGGCTTCGGCGAAAAGTCGTCTGTCGGCCTCAGCGCCGCGGGCGCGATCGTCGTCGAGATCGTGCTGACCTGCATCTTCGTTCTGTCCGTCCTCGGTTCGACGTCTGACGAGCGCACCGCGCCGTTCGCCGGCATCATCATCGGCCTCACGCTCGCCTTCGTGCACATCATGGGCGTGCCGCTGACGGGCACGTCGGTGAACCCTGCCCGCAGCTTCGGCCCGGCCGTCGTCATGGCGATCCAGGGCGATCCCACGGCGCTCTCCCAGCTCTGGGTGTTCATCGTCGCCCCGCTCATCGGCGCGATCGTCGCCGCCCTCATCTGGAAGGCGTTCAAGGCGAAGACCCAGGAGTAAGCTGATCGTGCGGCCGGCGCACATGCTGGCCGCACGGCTTGCGCCGGCAGCTTTCCGGCGCAACAAAAAGCGCGTCTCGCATGGGGCGCGCTTTTTTTCATGGTTGGATTGCGGGGGGGGAACTCGCGCGGTCGCGCAAGCGCCTTACGACGAGTAAAAGCTGTCGAACGAAGGAAGCCGTGATTCAAGATCTGCTGGCTTGCCTCGCGCATACGCTCTGCGATCGCGTGCAAGGGCTCTCGCCGCTCGACCAGGTACACGATGCACAGTGGCACGTCGATGGCGTCGTGGGGCACGAACAGGCGAATCGCCGTATCCGGATGGGTGCGCTGCATCGCCGGGATGCCCGTGGTGAGAAACACGCCGCCGCGATTCAGGAAAGCGGCCACATCGTTGAACCCGATTTCCTCGAAATGCAGGCCGGCACGCAGATATTGGTAGATCGAGACGATCGTGTCGTTTGCCGAGTCGAACCAGTCGGCAAGGGCGATGGGATACGGTTTCAGGTCGTCAAGGGACACTCTGTCCTTCTTGGCGAGGTCATGGCCGCGGCGCATCATCACGCCCGCCGGCACCGTCCCCAGCACATCGCATTCCACCTCAGGCCTCTTGAGGGTGCCCACCGTTATCAGCGCATCGAAGCGCCTTGACGCAAGACCTTCCATCCCCCGCGATCCCATGGCAAGATCCATGGTCGTCGGGATGTCCAGATAATGGCTGATGAACGTTGCGATGTTCTCGCGCACCATCTCGTTGTCGCCGAACGCCGGCGTGCAAAGCGCAAGGCGCAACTGCGTGAGCGCGCCGTTCTCCTCGTCGTAGTTCAGCGCGAACTCCTTCAAGACGTCGAGCTCGGACACGACGCCCGCTGCGCGCACGCAGAAGGCGGAGCCGAAGGTGGTGGGATGGACGCCCCTGCTCTCGCGGATGAACAGGGCATGGCCCAGCTCGTTCTCCAGATCGGATACCGCCTTGGAGACGGCTTGCACCGTCACGAATTGCGCCTTAGCAGCGGCAGAAAAGCTGCCCAGCTTACTTATCGCAATGACATATTCGATCTGCTTAATATTCAAAACCAGTCCCGTCAGGAGATCGTCTTTTTCCCGATCATCAATTATACAAACACGCAAGGGGAGCGCTTGCGGACGACGGAACTGTCAACTAAATTTTAAAGCCTTCCCTCAAACGGCGCTTGAAGAGTATGGGGCAAGGATGGCTCAGCGCGGAAACGTCGGCGCAGGCCTGGCCGAGTGCGCCGGGGAGGAGCACGCGACGGCGGGCATCCCACCCCGCGCAATGCGGACGCGACGCTCCGCGCAATGCGGACGCGACGCGGCTCGAAGCGCGGGGCGCGCACGGTGCGACACGGAGTCAACCCCGGCTGCAGCCTCCCTCGGCTAATAGGCCTCATCGAGCGCAGCGTGAGCCTTGACGTCGCAGTCGAGCCCGGAGAACTTCCCCTGACGATAGCGATCGAGCGCCACGAGCGCGATCATGGCCGCGTTGTCGGTGCACGCGCTCATCGGCGGCATCGTCAGCCGCACGCCCAACGCAGCGCACAGGCGCTCGTAGGCCCGGCGCAGCTCAGGATTGGCCGCCACGCCGCCGCCGAGGCAGAACTCCTTGGCGCCGGTCTGCTCGAGCGCCGCCTTCGCCTTGGCCACCTGCACGTCGATGACCGCAGCCTGGAAACTCGCCGCCACGTCGGCCTGATTCACCTCGCGTCCCGCCTGCTGCTCTTTTTGCAGGTAAGTCATCACGCTCGTCTTCAGGCCCGACAGCGAGAATTGCAGGTCGCCCGAATGCAGCAGCGCACGCGGGAACCGCACGGCCTTGGGATTGCCGTGCTCGGCAAGCGCCGAGATCAAAGGCCCGCCGGGATAGCCGAGCCCCATGGCCTTCGCCACCTTGTCGAACGCCTCGCCCACCGCATCGTCGAGGGTGGAGCCCATCGTCTCGTAGTCTCCCCAATCGCGCACGTGCACGAGCATCGTGTGCCCGCCGGACACGAGCGACACGACCATCGGCGGCGCGATGTCGGGACGGGCGATCTTGTTGGCGTAGAGATGCCCCTCCAGATGGTTCACGCAGACAAGCGGCACGTCGAGCGACCACGCCAGGCCCTTGGCAAACGCCAGGCCCACCACGAGCGCGCCC
>CAVCDZ010000051.1:0-77091 GCA_963601095.1 Oscillibacter sp. MSJ-31
GTAATGAAGCTGTCGTGAGTCCACAGGCCCCTCCGCTCAGTGGTGATGCTACGAACCTCAGTATCGCACCAGGTGGCGCTTTGCGCGAGAGGGAAAGGGGCGACCGCCGCGCCGCCTGCCCCGCACGTCGCCTACTTGAACCAACCCTTGCGAACGAAGAAGATCAGCTCGCCTACGACGGTGGCCACGCACAGCGCGATCGTTGCCGGGTAGCCCCAGTCCGAGTTGATCGCCGGCATGTTGTGGAAGTTCATGCCGAACCACCCGGCGATGAGCGTCAGGGGTAGGAACAGCATCGTGACCACGGTGAGGATGCGCATCGTCTTGTTCTGGCGCAGGTCGATCTGCGACTGGTACATCTGCCGCAGGGTCAGGCTGAAGTCCTGCAGCGATTGCGCGGTGGAGAACAGGCGGTCGACGCGGCGGGCGAGCGTCTTGATGCGGTGGCGATCGTGGCTGCCGGTTGCCTGGGTGCTCGAGGCGATCTCGTCGATCATGTCGGCGAGGTTGTCGTAGTGCACCACGAGCGAGGTCAGCTCGCGGCGCACGGCGAGCAGGCTGCGGTTGAGCTCGTCGGCGGGTCGATCGATGATGCGCTCCTCGAGCTGCTCCATCGATGCCTCGTAGCGGCGCAGGTAGCCGCTGTCGTCGGCGATGGCGCGCGCGAGCACCTCGAGCAGGCAGTCGAAGGGGCTCTCGATCTGGGAGAGGCGCGAGGCGGTGATCTGCGAGAGCGTGTCGCGCGCCAGGGCGTCGTCGCCGACGAGCTTCAAGCAGGAGCCGTCGAGGATGAAGGCCATGCGGCGCTTGGTGTGCACCGGGTCGTTGTCGTCGGGCACGACGAGGATGCCCTGCATCTCGTCGTACGACGGCAAGAGCTTGCAGAGCTGCGCCGAGGACAGGTCCTCGGTGATCTGGGCCACCAGGGCAGGATCGGTACACGACGAGGCGAAGGCGCTCGCTGAGAGCACCTCGACGTAGGGCGCGGCGGCGTCATGCGCATCACGCACCTCGCCTTTCCCCTGATGAGCGGCGTGCGGCTGTGCCAGCTGGTAGCGCATCGCTAGCCTTTGCGCTTTGCCTGGCAGGCGGGGCACACGCCGGTGAACACCACGTCGTAGCTGTCGATGCGAAAGCCGTGCGCGTCCTTGATGCGGCTGGTCAGGTCGGCGTGCGGCATCTCGATGTCGTACACCTCGCCGCACACGCTGCAGCGCGCATGGCAATGGTCGTCGCAGCGGTAGTCGTAGCGGTCGGCGCCGTTGGGCAGCTGGACGTGCAGGATGTCGCCTGCCTGAGCCAGCACGCCGAGGTTGCGGTAGACCGTGGCGCGCGAGATGTTCGGATGCTCTTTGCGGACGGCCTCGTACACGTCGGCCGAGGTGGGATGGTTGTGGAGCGAGCGCACGGCGTCGAGAACGAGCGTGCGTTGAATGGTGTTGCGGGTGGTTTTGTGATCGGTGGCAGCCATGTGCCCTCCTTTCTTCATTAATAGGATGATATATCAATAAGAAGAGGTTTTCAATGGAGGGGCGTAAGCCGCAGATGAGGAGGCTTCCAGGGTGGGCGTGCACTGCGGGCGGGGGAGGCCGGTGGGTGCGGATGGGCATCGCAAGCGGGGAGATCAACGGGCGCGGATGGGCGCTGAAAGCGGGGAAGGCGTCGGACGTGGACGGGCCGCGCAGGCAGGAAGCCCAAGGCGTTACCTTCGCCAGGTCGACAGTGATGGTATCCTGATATTTGGCTTTGCTTCGCGAAGCCGGGATGCGCGGCCGTGTGCCGCGCGCGCGATGTCTGCGGAAGAGGGGCAGGCATCCGCACGAGAAGCTCGCCGCCGTCGCTCGGCGCTTTTGGAGGGTATCGAACCATGGGCAGCAACACCAAGAAGAACAAGAAGACCAAGAAGAAGCAGGAGCCGGTCATCGAGTGCCCCAAGTGCGGCGGCACCCATCTGACCTACGTGCCGGAAAAGCGCCGCGTGCCCAGCCCGTGGTACATCCACGTGGGCGCTGCGGTCGCGGTCGTCGTCTTTCTGTTCTTTATGCCCTGGTTCTCGCTTGGCTTCGCGATCGTGTATCTGTACTACACGCTGTTCCGCAAGCACCACGTGCTCGTGGGCACCTGCCAGGACTGCGGCGAAGAGACGCTCTTCAACCAGCCTGAAGACGGCAGCCTCAAGCCCGACTTCAACCAGCCGTGGAAGTAGGCGCGCTCTTCGCCGCCTGCGCTACTCAGCCGCGACGGTAACCGCCGTGCCCGATGCGGTAACCATCAGCATGTCGCCCTGGCCGAGCACCTCGTAATCAAAATCAACCGACACGACGGCGTGCGCGCCCAGCTCGGACGCGCGCTGCTCAAGCTCCTGCAGCGCCTCGGTGCGCGCCTTCAAAAGCTCGTCTTCATATCCCTGGCTGCGCCCGCCGAAGACGTTGCGCAGTCCGGCGCCGATGTCCTTGAGGAAGTTGATGCCGGTGATCACCTCGCCAAAGACGATGCCGTAATACCCGGTGATGCGGTACCCCTCGATCGAGGGCGTGGTGGTGACGATCATGGTCGTTCCTTTCCTTGCGTGTGGGTGCTCCCTACAGCGTCGCATGGACCTGCGGCAGGAAACAGGGAGGACAACCAGATGATACCTTTTGGAAACGTAGCGTTGCTACCATAGCGGTCATGGAGGGGCTCAACCAGCCCCGATCCGCACCTGAGAAGGCCGCGATGCGGCCGCAAGCGAGTGGCAAGGAGTATCCCGATGGCGAAGCAGGCGACGCGTGCGCAGAAGAAGTTGGCGCAGCAGAAGAAGGAGCAGCGCTTCGTGATGTCTCGCAAGGTCGCGCGGGTGCTGACGTGCATCGCCGGCGCTCTGGCGCTGGTGGTCGCGATCAACGCAGCCGTGTTGGCGATGTGGGTTCCGGCCGTCGTCTTCCTTGCCTTGACGGCGCTCGCATTCTACCTGGCCTACGCCATGTCCGTCGAGATCCGCTCTGCGCGCGGCTAGGTCATCGGCGCGCCTGCCGCGTACTGGCTGGTTCGCCGGTCTGCCAGCTTGCCTGCGCCGTCTGATGCTCGCCTAAAATCCCCACATCTTCACTTCGGGCTCCAGCTCGACATCGAACTGCTCGAGCACGGCTTCCTGCACGTCGCGAATCACCTGCACGATGTCGGAGGCGGTGGCGTCGCCCGTGTTCACGACGAAGCCGGCGTGCTTGGTCGACACCTGCGCCCCGCCGACTCGGTGTCCCTGCATGCCCGCATCCTGAATGAGTTTTCCGGCAAAGTGGCCGGTCGGACGCTTGAAGGTGCTGCCGGCGCTCGCCATCTCGAGCGGCTGCTTGGAGACGCGGCGCTCGGCCAGATCGTCCATGCGCGCCTGGATGGCCGCCGGGTCGTCGGCGTGCAGCTTGAGCGTCGCCGCCACCACGATCAGCCCCTCGTCGCCCATCATGCTGTGGCGGTAGCTCCAGTCGGCCTCGTCGGCCGCGATCTCGCGTAGCGTTCCGTCGGGAAGCAGGCAGGTGACGCTTTGGGCGACGTCCCTGAACTCGCCGTCGTAGGCGCCGGCGTTCATGATGGCCGCGCCCCCGATGGATCCGGGGATCCCGCTGGCGAACTCGAAGCCGGAAAGGCCGGCGTCGCAGGCCGCGCGTGCCACTTCCTCGTTCGTGGCGCCCGCCTGGGCGCGCAGCGTGTCGCCCTCGATCTCGATGCGGCTCATGCGCTCCCCGATCTCGATGACGACGCCTTCGAGCCCTGCGTCGGACACGAGCAGGTCGCTGCCGCGGCCGATCACGCGCCAGGGCACGTCGGCTGCCTGGGCAGCCTGGATGCAGGCGGCGACGTCGGTGGCATCGCCGGGGCGGATGAGGAAATCGACCGGTCCTCCGACGCGGAAGGTGGTGTGCTTGGCCATCGGCTCGTTTTTGAGGACGTCGTCGTTGGCGAAGGTCTGCGCCAACGTGCTCTCAAGCAGTTCACTGGTCATGGGGATCCTTTTCAAAGCACGCGGCCTGCAGCGAGGGCTGCAGGCCGAATCTGATGGGTGGTGGGCTACTCGCTCTTCGTGCCGGTGTACAGGGCAAGAGCCATGCACACGACGCTCGCCCAAGCGAAAAACTTGTGGTACTTCTTCATTCGAATGCCTCCTGATCGTGAACGAAGCCGCGGGCTCATGGCGGCTTACCGCCAGTGTATCGCACTTCTTCTTCGCCCCTGCTCGTCTGGCCTCAATACCAGACACCTTCCATCTTGGGGGCGGGCGTGGGGAGATGAGCGCGGGGGGCGATCAGCGTGAGGAGGCGCGCGGCGCGTGGGCGGCGCGGGAGGGTCGTGCGAGCATGGGGAAGGGGCGCTGCGGCGCAGGCGCGGCGAGATGCGAGGGAGGGCACGGGCGTGCAGGCATCGTCGCGGCGCGTGGATGTCGGATGGGCGATGCGCCGAAGCCCTCGTGGATTCACCATGCGGAATGCTACGATCGAGGGGAACGAATGAGGCGCGTGCGCCAGGCGGAAGGGAGGGGCCATGTTTCAAGGTCCTCGGTATCTCGGGTTGGATATGGGCGGAACGACGGTGAAGGTGGGTGCCTACGATCAGTTCGACCTTTTCGAGCCGTTCGGCCTGTTGCCCACGCCGTCGCTTGAGGATCCCGCGCGCTGCGCGCGCTTTGCCGGCGATGTGCGCGCCCTTGCGGCAACCCATGGCGTCTCTCCCGATGAAGTGGTCGCGGTGGGCCTCGCGATCCCCGGTGTCGCTGACGAGCACGCCGAGGTGGGCTTGGCGCCTAACGTGACGCTCGACCTCAAGGCGACGCTCGATTCGTTGACCTCCGTCTTTCCCGACGCCCAGCTCTACCATCTCAACGACGCGAACGCGGCGGCGTTAGGGGAGTGGAGCGCGATCGAGGCCGACGCACGACAGGCGGCAGAGGCCGCAGCAGCGGGCGCGGGCGCGACCGCCCCTGCCGCCGCAACCCCCGTTCCCGACAGCATGCTCTTCGTCACGCTCGGCACCGGTGTGGGCGCCGGGTTGGTGGCAGATGGCCGCGTGCTCGTGGGCGCGCATGGCGCGGCGGGCGAGATCGGCCATCTGCGCGTTGTGCCCGAGGGCGGCCGCGTGTGCAACTGCGGCGGCCAGGGGTGCCTGGAGCGCTACGTCTCGTCGGGCGGGCTCGTGCTCACGTTCCGCGAGATCGCGGCTTGCTCGGCCGAGCCCACGTCCTGTGCTCCGGCGCACGACCGCGATGCGGCGGCGGTGTTCCATGCCGCGGCAGACGGCGACGGGTGCGCAACGCGTGCGGTCGAGCGCTTCTCCGCGACGTTGGGCGCCGCTCTCGCGCAGGCTGCCTGCGTGTTCGACCCCGGCCTCATCGTCTTGGGCGGTGGACTGGCGGCTTCGGCCGACCTCTACTTAGGTGACGTGCGCCGCGCCTTCGAGGCGGCGGCGATCGATGTGTGTGCCAAGACCCCGATCATCGCAGCCCGCCTGGGCAACGACGCGGGTATGAGGGGTGCGGCTGCGTTCGCGCTCACGGCGGCGAAGGACGCCTAAGATGGCGCGTCGGACGCACGAGGCGAGCAGGCCGGACGAGGCGGATCAGGTGCGCGAGGCCGCCCTCACAGGTGGCGCGCCCGCCGCTGACGAGGCGATTCCTGCGGGCGCCGCGCCCAATCCCGATGGCGCGCCCCATGCCGACGCCGTGCCCAACCCCGACACCGCGCCCGCCCTCCCACTCGCCGAGCAGGCGCGCCGCATCGTCGCCACCCTGACCGACGACCAAAAGGCGCAGATCCTCGCCGGCGCGTCGTTTTGGCGCACGATCGGCATCCCCAAGGCGGGCATCGAGGCGCAGACGCTCTCCGATGGCCCTCACGGCCTGCGCAAACAGCAGGGCGTTGCCGACAACATGGGGCTGAACAGCAGCATCCCCGCCACCTGCTTTCCCACCGCGAGCGCCCTTGCCTGCTCGTTCGATGCCGACCTGCTGCGCGAGGTGGGCCGCGCACTGGGCGAGGAATGCCGCAAGGAGGACGTCTCGGTCCTGCTCGGCCCCGGCGTCAACATCAAGCGCAGCCCGCTGTGCGGCCGCAACTTCGAGTACTTCAGCGAGGACCCGCTGCTCGCCGGTGCTCTGGCGAGCGCCTACATTCAGGGCGTCCAGGCGCAGGGCGTGGGGACGTCGATCAAGCATTTCGCCGCCAACAGCCAGGAAAAGGCCCGCATGATCAGCGACTCGGTCGTCGACGAGCGCACGCTGAACGAGATCTACCTGCGTCCGTTCGAGCTCGCGGTGCGCACCGCGCAGCCGTGGACCGTGATGACGGCGTACAACCGTCTAAACGGCAGCTACTGTTCGGAAAACCCGCGGTTGATCCAGGACAAGCTGCGCGGCGAGTGGGGCTTCAAGGGCGCGTGCGTCACCGACTGGGGCGCCCTGTCCGACAGCGTGGCCTCGGTCAACGCTGGCCTCGACCTGTGCATGCCCGGCCCGCGCGTCGATCACTCGGCGGCCGTCGCGCGCGCCCAGGCGCACGGCAAGCTTGCCGAAGGCGCGCTCGACGCAGCGGCGGCGCACGTGGTGGAACTCGGCCTGCGCCACGCCCATGGCCGCACCGAGCCGTATACCTGCAACATGGTCGAGCACGCGCGCTTGGCGCGCCGCGCCGCGGCATCGAGCGCGGTCTTGCTGAAGAACGAGGGCGCGCTGCCCCTGGTGCCCGACGTGCACGTCGCGGTGATCGGCGCGTTCGCGAAAAAGCCACGCTACCAGGGTGCGGGCTCGTCCAAGATCAACCCCTTCGACCTCGACGACGCCTGGTCGTCTCTGCTCGCAGCGGGCGTGCGCGCCACGTTCTCGCTTGGCTACGAGAGCCAGTCGGGAAGCACGAGCGAGGATCTGCTGCAGCATGCCGAGGAGACGGCGCGCGAGGCCGACGTCGCGATCGTGTTCGCCGGCTTGCCCGACCGCTTCGAGTCCGAGGGCTACGACCGCACCTCGATGGGGATGCCGGCGGGCCACTGCCTGCTGATCGACCGGGTCTGCGCGGCCAACCCGCGCACGGTCGTGGTGCTCTGCGGCGGTGCGCCCTTTGACATGCCGTGGCGCGACAAGCCGGCGGCCATCCTGTTGATGTACCTGTCCGGCAGCCAGGGCGGCGAGGCGATCGCCGACCTCATCACCGGCCGCGTGAGCCCGAGTGGCAAGCTGGCCGAAACGTGGCCCGAGCGCGTCGGCGACACCTTCTTAGGCTCCGACTTCCCGGTGCGCGAGCGCGAGGTGCTCTACCGCGAGGGCCTCTACGTGGGCTACCGGTACTTCGAGGCGCTTGACGTCCGCCCTGCCTACCCGTTTGGCCATGGGTTGTCCTATGCGCGTTTTGCCTACGGCGACGTATCGGTGACCTGCGACGACGGGCAGCTGACCGCCCACGTGCCGGTGCGCAACGTGGGATCGTGCGATGCGGCCGAGACGGTGCAGATCTACGTCTCGCCTCAGGCGCCGACGGTGTTTTACGCGCCTCAGGCGCTGGCGGGCTTCGCGAAGGCGACGATCCCGGCCGGTGCGGAGCGGCTCGTGTCCGTGCCGCTTGACGGGCACGCATTCGGATACTGGGACGTGGCCCACACCTGCTGGCGCGTGGACGCGGGCTGCTACGACGTGCGGGCGGCTGCCTCAAGCGCCGACGTGCGCTCTACCTGCACCATCGAGCTTGCCGCCGGCCAGGCGATCGCCGGCTTCCCGGGTGAGCGTGCAGCGGACGGCGCTCCTGTCTCGCTTGTCGTTTCCGAGCGCGCCCAGGTGCCCGATGACGTGAAGGCCCGCCTCGCTCCGTACTTCTGGCCGATGGCCGACGGCTTCACGCGCGAGGCGTTCGAAGCCCTCTACGCCCGCCCCCTCCCGCGCCCGCTGCCGCAACGCCCCTACTCGGTGAACACCGTGCTCGGCGACATCGGCGACACCTTCGTGGGGCGCAAGCTCCTGAAGGCGATCGTTTGGTACTCGCACACGGTGGCCGACGAGGCGACGCGCGCCATGATCGACGCGATGATGGAGGACATGCCGCTGCGCTCGATCACGATGGCCGGCGTGTCCCAACGGTTCCTTCATGGGCTGGTCGACATCTTGAACGGCCATTACGTCAGCGGCCTGCGTCGCTTTTTGGGAAAGAAGTAGGGGCGGGGTCGCGACTTCTGCGATAATCGACTGTTGGGGATCACGGGAGCCTGCGAGGGGAGTGCTCGATGGAGAAATACTTGTTTTGGGGCGCGTTTTTCTTCGCGTACCTGATCAACGGCATAACCGGCTTTGCGGGCAACGTCTTTGCCATGCCGGTGGGCATCGCCACCATCGGGCACGAGACGTCCATCACGGTCCTCAACTGCACGGGCCTTCTGGCGAGCATCCTCATCGCCGTCACGGGGCTCAAGCACATCGTGTGGCGCGAGCTCGTCAAGATGTGCGTGGTCATGATCATCTTCATGGCCATCGGCGCGTGGATCAACACGGTGGCGCCGCTCGACGTGCTGACCAAGGTCTACGGCGTCGCGGTGCTCGTGATCGCGATTCGCGGCCTGTTCTTCAGTAAGCAACACAAGAGCCTGCCCGAATGGATGCTGTGGTGCATCCTGGCCATCGCCGGCCTGATCCAGGGCATGTTCGTGTCGGGTGGGTCGTTCTTGGCGATCTATGCGCTGCAGAAGATTCGCGACAAAGACGAATTTCGCGCCACCACCACGGCAACTTGGGTGGTGCTCAACGGCCTGTATTCGGCGTACGGCATCGGCACCGGCGGCCTCGACGGCGACGGCTTGCTGGTTTTGGCGGTGTGCATCCCGCTGTTGATCGTGGCCACGTGGCTGGGCGGGCTCATCCAAAAGCGCATCAGCCAGGAGCAGTTCACGACGTTCACTTACGTCCTTCTGACGGTCATCGGCATCATCCTGCTGATCAAGTAGCGGCGCGCTGGCTCGCATGGCCTGCCGCCGCAGGCCGTCAGCGGCTGCGCCGCTTTCGCCGCAAACGCCCCTCAACCAAAAAGACCTCCCCGAGGGGAGGTCTTTCACTTGGATGCAGGTAGCGCTAGCGCGACGTTGCGGCAAGGAGTTAGGCAAGCTTGGCGCCGAGCTCCTTGGCGGCCTCGATGTCGGCCTCGTCGGTGGGGTACTCCAGGATGGCCAGCGTGCCGAGCACCTTCAGGCCCGCCTCGGTCTCGCGATCCTTCCAGTCGTCCTGGTAAGCGCCGCCGCCATGGCCATAGGAGCCGAACAGCACGACAGGCTTGCCGGCCAGCTCAGGCTCGATCTCGTCCAGCAGCGGAACGAAGGTATCCTCGTCCAGTTCCTCGGTGCCGCAGGCAGGGCAGCCTAGCGCAAAGGCGTCGAAGTCGGCTGCGTCGGCAGCGGTGAAGCCGTCGGCCTCGAAGAGCTCAGTCTCAGCGCCCTTGTCCTGGGCACCCTCGGCGACGAGTTCGGCGATGGCCTCGGTGTTGCCGGTGTTGGTGAAGTAGATGACAGCGATCTTGCTCATGTCCAATCCTTTCATCGGTGGCTGCGCCTGGCGAGGCGGCAACCCTTGCTTTCCCTGCGTACCATAACCGTTTGATCGGTAGTTTCCTGCAGCTTACCGGGGATTCACGATAAATTCGCACCACCTTTGCGCTGGGTCTGCGCGCGGCCAGTCGCGGCGGGTGGTGCGGCCTGATTTTTCGGCAGCGACTGCAGAAAATCGGGGGCCAAATGGCAGAAAAGTCCAGATATAGGGGGATTGGCAAGCCATGCGAGCCTCGCGGCTCTTGTCTCATCAGCAAAAGCCCAGGTGGCGCGAGATGAACCCACGAACAAAAGCCCTGAGCGCAGGCTCAGCCCCCTATATCTGGACTTTTCTGCCACTGGAGCGGGAAAAAGCGACAGTGCGCGCGTCGCTCGGTGCGCAAGGTGCAAGTAGGGAACGAGGGGAGGGCAGACACGGCGGAGGAAGGCCCGCGCTCGGGTGGGGCGTGCGGCGTGGCGACGCGCTCGGCGGCGGGGCACTCAGCCAGGAGCGGCTAGCGATTGGCCTTCGCGCGTGCAGGGGACGGTTAGCGATTGGCCTTCAGACGCGCGAACAGGTTCGTGCTGTTCTGGCGCACCCACGAGATGAACGAGCTTTCCGTCATCGTGAGCGACACGTTGCCCAGGCGCAGCGGCGCCAGCACGATGCTCATCATCTTGGTGCGCGGGCGCGCCTTGGCGAGTGCCTCGCGCGCATGCGGGGTCGAGATCATCTGGTGGATAAGCGCGCGCTTCTCGTCCTTGGACAGCGTGCAGTTGCGGTTCGTCACGTTTTCCACGCAGCCCACCAGGCGCTCGGCGTAGCGGCGGGCGAGGAACTCCTGCACCTCGGGCGTGTCGATGCCCCAGTAGGCGTAGAGCTCGGTCATCCAGCGATGCTCTTCCTCGCGCTTGTCGTACATGTCGGCGCGATACTTGGTGTTCTCGCTCTCGGCGCGGGCGCGCAAGAAGTGGTAGTAGTGGCCGTCCAAGCAGCCCACGTGGTCGATGTCGCGGATGACGTCGAGGTTGAAGGGCAAATCGTCCCAGAAGGTGGACGGGAAGCGGATGCCGTGTTCGTTCAAATACGCGCGGCGGTAGAGCTTGTTCCACGGCGCGTAGAGAAGCTGCGCGTCAAAGAGCTTGTAGGCCTCGGCGCGGAAGTCGGCCTGCGACTCGTAGATGCGGTCGGGCGCGTTACGGTACTCGCGGTAGTACTTGCCGTCGTCATCGTAGTAGGTGTCGATCGTGAATCCGGTGATCAGCAGGTCGAGGTCGTTGTCGCGCGCGACCTGGTACATGTCGAACAGCATCGACGGGTCGCACCAGTCGTCGCCGTCCATGAAGTAGAGGTAGTCGCCGCGGGCGATCTTGATGGCGGCGTTGCGCGCGCAGGCGGCGCCCTGGTTTTCCTGGTGAATGACGCGGATGCGGAAGTCGTCTTCGGCCAGCTCGTCGCACAGCTCGCCGCTGCCGTCGGTGCTGCCGTCGTCGACCAGCAGGATCTCGTAGCTGCGACACGTTTGGTTTTGGAGCGAGGTTACGGCGCGGTTGAGCCAAGACACGACGTTGTAGACGGGGATGATGACGCTTATAGCAGGGCTATGTGACACGAGCACCTTCTCTTGACTGCTGGACTGCGCCGCGCGCCACAAAAAAAGGGGCGCCAGGCGTACGCAAAAGACCACGCGCCTGGTGTGAACGAGTCGCTAACGGAGCGCCAAACGCGGGATCGTTGCCTATTCTACATAAATGCCGATGAGGGCAATGCGCACGCGCGGCACGTTCAAGGTACCTCCATGTCTGCATCGTGGGGCGCACACATCGGGGAGGTTGGCGGGGTGGGGCGGTGCTCGCGCAGCCCTGGTCGCGCGCTTGGCGCCTTCGCTCGTCCCCCCCTCCCGTGCTCCGGCCTGCTCCGCTCTCGCGCTCTTCGCCGCTCGCATGGCAAATAAGTTCGATCGTGTACACATCTGCAATTTTTTCGGCTTGCTGTGGCGAAACAGGTCGATTGTGTACGCCTTTTTCGCTCGCGGCACGGCTTGCGGCGGGGATCATCGGCGGTGCGTCAGCGTTTCACCAGATCGGAAGAAGAGCCTGGCGCGGCATTCCTCCTCTTGGCCGGTGCGAAACGCCCACAATCGCACTGATTTGCCAAAGGAGGGTCGAAATCCTGCACGTACGCGCCACTGCAGCGGAGAGCCGTGCGAACGTGGCGCTGAGCAGTTTTCGGCACCGAAAATGGCGAGCAAAGTCGATTGGTCAACGCATACCGCGGGATTTCGCTTGCCCGAACGCGCTCTCGGAAGGCGTGCGCAGCATAACCCCAGGTCGCGGAAAGTTGCTCCTGGAGGCCTGCCCCTCATGGGGCGCTCTGGCCCAAACCTATCGCACTAACTCGCCATGTCGGGTGCCGTTTTGATGCGCGCCGGGGAGTCTGCGCGCGGGCAGCAGGGAGAGGAGGGGTCGACGGCGCCTGGGGAGGTGGATGCCTGTGCACGGTCAGCAGGAGTGGTGGACCGGGCTCATCGGGGAGGCGGCAGGGGGGGGTGGATCGGCGGCGCTCGGGAAGCGCGGACGGCAAGGAGGGGATGGGCCGGACGTGCCAGGGCAGGGCGGGATCACGAGCCGCTGGCACGGGACGAGCTCGAGCAAGGCGGGGGATGAGGCGCGCTCGTGCAGCTCGATCTCAGGCATGCGCCGCGCCGTCGTATGGGGCGCATCCGGCTTGCTCTCACGAGGTCTTCTCAGGCGTGAAAAAGGCACTTCCAACCCTGAAAAAAGCTCTCACGCCCCTTAAAACACCTAAATTCCCATAGGAAAACTAAGTGTTACCGCGGTAACACTTTTTGTCTCAAAATGCCGTTCACCGACCGTGAACGGCGTCAAAATCAGCGAAAAAGTTTCTCATAGTCAACTTATGCGTGAATCGCCGTGCATTTTGTGGGGTACCGCCTTCTAAAATTATAGGTAGCCCTTTGAGCGTTTCTGCTCGGGGCGGAGATGCCGAGCAATTCGGCAACGTTTGCACGGTGGAGTTAGAGCTAGCTAACTTCATCAAAAAAGCCCGCCAGGGCGCTTTGACACGAGACTGGGCAGTCAAATTGAGCCAAGGCGCTTCTGGCGGGGGTGCGAGCCGGACCTGAGTGGCCGCTGCGGCTCGTGCCCTTATTGTACCTGAGCGGCCAAATGGTAACTGCTCTGCTCGCATTCAAGTCGCGGGCGGACTTAATCGGACGTCATTGTCCGGAAAGGAGAGACTCATGAATCACGGTCTCAACTCTGCCATGACCGCCAAGCGCGGTATCGTGGCAATCATGATGGCGGCGATTGCGGCATTCGCGATCGCCTTTGCGGCGTTTTCCGCGCCGAGCCAGGCGTATGCAGATACGGTGGCTCCTGAGGATATGGTGGTTGGCCAGACGTATACGGCAAGCGTCAACCCCGTTGTTCCGATGAACGTGCACAACCTCATCAAGTTCGATGCCGTCATCACCGACACCACCACTCCGACGCTTTTCAAGAAGCCGACCACCTATCAGGTTGACAACGGCACGATCGTCAAGAACGCGGACGGCACCTACACCGTGCGTGTTGATACGTTCAACAACACCTTCGGCGTGTGGGATATCGCCACGAGCTCTTCTGATGGCGCAACGCTGTCCAAGCTTTCGTGGATCCCGTGGAACGTCGGCGGTCATGCTGAGCGTCTCGATGGCTTCACTGCAACGCTCGACAACGCGAGCGGCGCTTACGTGTTCGACGCCCATGAGTACGCCAACTTCATGGGCCAGGGCGAAAAGGAATTCCCCATCACCCTCAAGGTTGACTTCTCCAGCATCAAGGCTCAGTAGTCCACATGCCCTGGACGGGACTGCCTGCACAACGCAGGCAGTCCCTCCTTTGTTTTAGTTAGGAGGGCGTTTCGCTGATGACAGATCACCACGCCAGCGCTTCGCTTTTTCAAAAAGCATTCCGCTGCTTGATTGCGGCGGTTCTTGCTCTTTCCCTGGTTCCCTCGATCTCGTTCGCTGACCAAGGGGAAGGCGCAGACGGCATCGCAGTCGCTGCTGAACAGGAAGTTTCTGCAAACGAATCGCCCTCTGTTTCTGACGAGAACGATTCGGCGCCTGCTGTGCAGGCACCGCACGAGGATCAGACGCCCTTGAACGATGCGTCCGATACCGATTCTGCGCCTGCGGTTGAGGAAGCGGCGCCCTCTGAGAGCGCTCCTGCTGCGGCAGAACCTGCAGCTCAAAAGTCCGACCACATCTACATGAGCTCCGACTTCGGCTGGATGGCCAAGGTCTCCACCGCCTACGACGTCCCCCAGGGCGTGAGCGACGACATGTCCGACATGGGCACCCCGCTCGAGTTCAAGCCCGCCGCCGACGCCGAGCGCGCCTCGGTGCTCTCGGCCGTCTCCGGGGCCCTGCCCGGCGACGTGTCCGGGTTCGAGGTGGGCAGCCTGTCGCTGGCCGGCCTCGACGCCTGGCCCGCCGACGCCGACGTGGAGGTCTGGAAGCTCGGCCCCACCGGCGACTGGGCGGCCTACTCCTGGGACGGCTCGGCCCTCTCTGACCGCTTCGGCCAGGTGGGCAGCGACGACGTCACCCAGATGAACGGCCTCGACCTCGGCGCGGTCAAGCTCGGCCAGACCGTGGCCCTCGGCCAGGTGCCCGAAGTGAAGACTGCGAAGGACTATTACTATCCGACTTCTGACAGCGCCTGGGTCGTCCAAGTGAATACGGCAGGCGACATGCCTGCGGACTTGGCGCAAGGCTCCACTGATACCCAAGCGACGTTCACCGAGTCCGACGATGCGACCAAGAGCACGATAAGCTCCGCTCTTCAGAAGCGCTACGTCGGCGACCTGCCCGATTTCACGGCTGGTTCGGTGACGCTGCCGGGCGTCACGTTGCCCGATGATGCGAAGGTGACGATTTGGAAGCTGGGCGTTAACAGCGATGGCGACTGGGCTGCCTACGGCGTCAAGGGCGATTCCCTTGAAGGTCCGATGGGCGGCAAAGGCTCCCTCCTGGGCTTCAACGCGTATAGCTTCGGCTCCGTGGGCCTCGGACAGTCCTTTGCGCTTATCGACGCGAGCGGTTTGCAGCAGCAGCTTCAGCCGGGCACCTATACCGTTACCGCCAACCCGTATATTCCGGGCTCCGAAAACGTGGTGCTGGCAGGGGTAAACGTCTACGTTGCAAGCCCCTATTTCCCGCCTACCATGCCGGCTAAGAACAACGCGACGCTCGTTGTCCATGAGGACGGCACGAAGACGCTGACTATCAACTTGGACGGAGAGCCTGCGGGCATCTTCACCCAGCAGCGCCTTGAGAGCAGCGACAACCTGAAGGTACTGGAGGCTCATCGCGATACGAAGCAGTACACGGGTGGCGGGATCACTGCCAACGGCCGCATCGATCGGCTTGAACTGCAGCTGCTCAACGACAGCGGTGAGTACACGTTTGAGAACTGCCAACAGTTCCCCACCATCATCGGCCGGTACACTTCGATGCAGATCCGTCTGAACGTTGACTTCTCCTCTGCGGTTCGCCAGTACGTGCAGCCTGGCAGCGGAAGCACGGAGGCTGCCTTCAGCCAGACATACACCGACGACGCCACAGGCGTCACCGCTCAGGTGGACTCGACCGATGCTGCGACGATCGCTGCCCTGAAGAGCGGCGCCACTCTCCACGCGGAAAAGATCGAATCGGGTGACGAGTTCGATAAGGCGACGCAACAGCTGAAGGACTCGTACACCGATGACCTGTCGCTCGAGATGTACCGTCTCGCCTTCATTGCGGACAATGGATCTGAGATCACCCTGTCAGGCAATACGAGCGTCAAGGCTACGCTTCCCACCGCCGCTAAGACGGTCGCAGATGTGTACGTCAAGGACGGCGATTCGCTGAGGTCTGCGGTGGACAATGCGAAGGTCGAGAACGGCTCAGTGACCGTAACGCGGCCGACTGCCGAAACGTTTGCCTTGGTTAACAAGGATGTTTCGAGCAAGTGGTTTGAGAAGACGTGGACCAACGCCGATACCGGCATGAGCTTTACCTGGCGTCAAACGGACGTGAACTCTAAAAACGAGGGCTCCGATGTCGCGGTCACCCAAAACCCCGAGAAGTTCATGGGGCAGAATATAGGCTTTGCGGTGACGATGATCACCGACAACGCACTGATCCAGCAAGCGCTCGATGCCATCAAGGCAACGTACGCGGGCGATCCGGGTTCCATCGCCAAGGCGTTCTACTGCATCGACCAGGGATTCGATCCCGCTCCCGGCAAGGCGTGGGTCCAGGGCCAGACGGTCAAGACCATAACGGTTCCCGGCGTGGATAAGGATGCGCAAGCGTTCCTCATCTCCCGCAGCAACGCGGGCGCCGCCTTTACGGCTACTAAGCTGGGGACGTCTGTCTCTGACGACGGCACCGCGACTGTGGACCTGTTCCCCTCAGACTTGACCTACGACGAGCATTCCGATCGCAGCACCGCGCTGTTCAACGGGGCGTTCCCTCAGAATGCGGTCGATGGATCGGTCGCCTATGTGGTGATGACTTCGGGATCGTCTTTCGATTCTCATGAAAAGACGTTCTCTGACAACGGCTTTACGACGAAGGTAACGGCTCAGAGCACGGCTTTGGCCGATAGCTTGAACGATGCGTCGTTCACGGCTTCCTCGGTTCTGGGGTCTCAGGATCAGGAAAAGGTGCGCAACGCCTTTGCCTCTCAGCTCTCGATTGACCCGACATTTAGCCTGTACGATCTGTCGCTGAACGATGCGGCGGGCTCAGCGTTGGCGTTGTCGAGCGTCGACAAGGCGGATGTGACGTTTGCTCCCAAGTACGACGATTCCGCGGTGTACTATTTCGACGGTTCAAAGCTCACGGAGCTGCAGACCGCCAAGACCGGTTCGGATTTGAGCTGCACCCTGCCCCAGTTCGGCTACCTCGTGGTTGCTGACCGCTCCACTATGGCCGAGCGGGCGTACGACGTCGTGGTCAGGGACGATGCTACGGGTATCGAGGTGTCGTTCCAAACCACCAATCCCTTGCTTGGCATGACGTTTGAGCGCGGTGACCTGCGTCTGACGGTTGAGGACGTCTCCCAAGAAAACGACAATGCCCAGCAGGTGGCGCAATCGTTTGCAGCTCAGTATTCGGGCGTTCCGCCCTTCGAGCTGTATCGCTTGCATCTCAAAGACAAGGACGGCAACCTGGTTGCGCTGAGCGGCGTCAAGTACGGCGGCGTGAGCGTGTCGGTTCCTACCGACAAGGGCGCCACCGAGTTGTTCAGCTTCGTAAGCAATGCGTCTAACCCCGAGAAATCCGTTTCTCCGCTGCAGGGAAAGTCCACGGTCGCAAACGGCATGGTGACGGCTCCTGCGTCTAGCGAGGGTAGCCTTGGCAGAGATTACGGGCTGTACGTCCTCGCTGCCAACATGACGAATATCACCGAGCTGACGCAGGTGGTTAAATACTTCTCCGATGAGGCGAACGGCACGACGGCGCGCGTCAGCACGCGAGAGCCCCAGGCGATAGCCAAGCTTGACGGTGCCCATCTGGTGGTGTCGAAGGAGCAGGAGGGTGACGCCTCCTACGAGACGGCGAAGAAATGGGCCGAGACGACCTATGTGTCGATGCCGTACTTCGAGGTCTACGACATCCATCTGGTTGACGCCGAAGGAAACAACATCGATCTGAAAAGCTCGCTTTCAAGCGTGACCTTCACCATCGGCGATCTGAGCGATCAGATGGTCAAGCTCGTTGAGAACAACGTCCATGCCGATGGATGGATGGTCAAGGACGGGGCGGTTTCCAGAGAGGGTATGGGCGCCAGGTTCGCGTATGACGGTGCGTCGCTGATCGGGACTGCTCCTTCGTTCGGGTCCGTCCTTCTCATCCCTAAGAATCAGACCGACAAGCGCACGTCGGTTGCCCTGCCGCAAGCGGTTACCGGCTTGAAGGAAAACGGCCTTGAGCAGGTGGGCGTTCCTTCGGGCAAGGGCTATTCCCTGGAGGGTATATACAAAGCGACCAACCAAGGCCCTTATGAGGCTATCGCGGTGCTCGACATTGCGGGAGGCTATCGTTGGGCGGATGGCACGGTCGATGCGGACGGCAAGGCGGTCGACCCGCTGCAGGAGCGCGTCGTCATTCCCTGGTCCATCGCTCCTAACGACGAGTACCGCGATTACATCGTGTCGGCCAACCTGGTGATGGACGGCAAGTACAACACCATCATTCCGGGCGCTACGGTCTACCCGACCAACGGCGCCAACCCCAACGGCGAAGGGGGCTTTCCTGCCGGCACGCCGACGGAGGCCATGACCAACAACGCGACGTTGCGCATTGGGGCCGACGGCTCCAAGGTGCTTGAGCTTGACGTGGTGAATCCCGTGTTCACCGTGCAGGGGATCGGTGGCTGGAACAGCGATGACATCGAGAACATCGAGGTGACGCGCGACGACAAGGTTTACTCGAGCGGCAAGGACACGCGCCAAGGCCGCGTGACGCATATCAAGGTAACGTTCAAGAACGCCAAGACGAACTATCTGCTCAAGGATTGTGCGGAATGGCCGACGTTGTTCGGCGGCAGCGACTGGCATAATCCCCTGAGCCTTGAGGTTGACTGGGAGGCAGCCGGCATCACGCCTAGCGCAGGCGACAGCGAGGCCGATGTGAAGGGCAATCTCGAGGCGTCGATCAAGGCGGCGAACTCCTATCTCTCCGAGACGAAGGTGTCCGCCGATGGCAAGGATGTGTCGTACAACGACTTCTGGGTCACTCAGAGCCAGTACGATACCTTCAAGAAGGCGATCGATGCTGCCCAGGCCGTGTACGACTCGGGCGACGAATCTGCCATGCAGACCGCTGCCGTTGATCTCGCCACGGCGATGCAGGTCTTCCGGTTCTCACGGGCATCGGGCACCGATACCGGCACCAACCCCGGCGGCGGCACCAACCCCGGCGGCGGTGCGGTGACGCCCGGCGGCGGCTCGGGCAGCCAGGGCGGCGGCAGCCAGGGCGGCAACGGCGGCCAGGGCTCGGGCACGACGACGGCAGGCCACGTGAGGGCGGGCACCTACACGGTGTCGGCCAACCTGTGGCTGTCGAAGGCGGACTCCGGCCTTCCGCTGAGCCCGCACCTCAACAGCTCGGCCTTCCCGCCTAAGGACCCGCAGTCCGACAACGCCACGCTGCGCGTGGAGTCCGACGGCCACGGCTACGTTACGATGCCGATCGGCATCCAGTCCCGCATCATGACGGTCAACTCCATCGGCGGGCTGAACATCGTCAACGAGTCGCGCTCGGGCGGTGGCCTGAGCTCCATCACGGTGGACGTGGGCGTGCTTGCCAGCACGAGCGCGGTCGTCACCAAGTCGTGCTCTGCCACCATCACGATGGGGCCGCTGGCCTCCGTCATCTCGGGCATTTCGGGCACGCACACCTGGGGCGCCACGTTCCAGATGCAGTTCAGCGGCCTGCCCAGCTCCGGTGGCGGCACGCTGACGCCCGAGCAGCTGGCTAAGATCCAGGGCTACGAGGGCGTCGGCTCGGCGCAAGACGCGCAAGACGCGGCACTCGCCGCGCTGGGCGACGAGGGAGCCGCTCCTTCGCCGGAGGACGCCGCTGCTGCGGAGGCCGATCAGGCAGCCGAGGCGCTGGCCGAAGGCGACGTCCTCGGTGCGGCCGAGCATGCGCTTGCCAGCGCTGCCAACGCCGTCGCCGCCAATCCGTTGCCGCTGATCCTCGGCATCCTCATCGGTGCCGCGGTGGCAGGAGGCGTCGGGTTCGGCGTGTCCCGCCGCAAGAAGAAGGCGGGCGAGTAGCCAAGACGGCCTCGCACGCCAACGGGCGCGCAACGCTGCGGGGCTTCGTCGCATGGCGGCGGGGCCCCGCGCTTTTTGCGCAGGTACGTACAGCACAGGTGCCTTAGGTCACCAAGGTATGAGAAAAGGAAGAGCTATGGAACTCTCACGACGACGCTTCATGGGCCTTGCGGCCACGGCGGCGCTGGCCGCGGCGGGATGGAGCCTGGTGGGCTGCTCGTCGGGCGACGGGGGCGGCGACAAGGGCGCGCCTTCGCTCACGGCGCAGCCCGAGCAGCGCGACCTCATGGACAGCTCGGACGCCTGCGCGGTGCGCGTGGGCTCGGTCATCGGCCCGCCGGCCATGGGCATGACCCAGTTCATGTTGGCCGCTAAAGCCAAGAAAACCTTCAACGACTTCTCGTTCAACCTGGACTACGCCGTTGACTATCAGGCACTCTCGGCCGCGTTCAACCAGGGCGACTTCGACATCTGCGTGATGCCGTCGAACATCGGCCCGATCATGTACAACAACAGCGAGCTCAAAAACGAGTACCAGGTCATCAGCGTGAATAACCTCGGCGTGCTCTACGTCATGACCACCGACGGATCCATCTCGTCGTTCGAGGATTTGGCGGGCCGCACCGTCTACGCCTACGGCGCCGGCGGCACGCCCGAGTTCACCATCCAAGCCCTGCTGAAGAAGATGGGCTTGGAGAACTCCTTCACGCTGGAGTTCAAGTCGACCCCGTTCGAGATCTTGAACCTCATGCAGCAGGAGGAAAACTGCATCGCGATCCTCCCGCAGCCGTTCGTGTCCCTGTCCAAGATCATGGTGAACAACCTGCACGTTCCGATCGACATCACGGTGGAGTGGAACAAGGCGTTCTCCGACACCGGCAGCCAGGCGGTCACGACGATCACCTGCGTGAACAAGTCGTTCTTGGAGCAGCACGAGCAGGCCGTCATCGAGTATCTGAAGATGGCGGGCCAGTCGGTCGCCTGGACGCTCGACAACATGCAGCAGGCCGCGGCGCTCCAGGAGGAGCTGGGCACCTTCCTCAACAACGAGGTGGCGCTCGACGCCATGCCCTACATCTCCATGGTCTGCATGACCGGCGTTCCCATGCGCACGGCGCTGTCGGGCTTCTTGGCGGAACTCTACGCCGCCAACCCCGATTCGGTCGGCGGCGCGCTGCCCGACGACGGCTTCTACTACCTGCCGCCGACGGGTCAGATCTCCGACGAGGAGATCGGCGTGGCCCAGGCCGCCAACGAGCGCTCGGAAAGCGAGCTCTCGTAAATGATGGAGGTATCCCAGATAGCGGCTCGGCTCAACCTGCCCGAGGAGCGCGTGGCGCAGATCGTCTCGATGGTGAAGGCGCAGGGTATGGACGAGGCTCAGATGGGCTCGATGATGCGCATGGCGACGTCGCGCGGCCTCACCGCCGACGAGATCGCCGAGACCATGTGCTCGCTGGGCCTGCCCCTCGACTCGGTGCTGCGCGTGCTGCGCGGCGAGGGCTTCGCCGACGACGCGAAGTGCGCCGAGCTGCGTGCGCGCCTTGAGCCGCCGCGCCCCGCGCACGAGGAGAGTGCGACCGATCGCCGCGGGCGCGCGGTGGAGTGGGCCAAGAAGGCCGGCGTCATCGTGTTTTGGCTGGCGGTGTGGGAGGCGCTCGACCATCTGGTGGACAACCGGCTTCTGCTCGCCGGCCCCATCCGCACGCTGCAGGCGCTGGCCGACCAGGTGGTGCAGCCTGACTTCTGGGCCATCTGCGCGGCATCGTTCGGGCGCATCGCGCTTGGTTTCGGCTTGGCGCTCGTCGTCGGGTTTTGCCTGGCGCTGCTGTCGTATCGCTCGCCGGTCGTGCGCCGGTTCGTGGACCCGATCATCTCGCTGGTGAAGACCATCCCGATGGCGTCGTTCATCATCTTGCTGCTCATCTGGGTGGGGACCCAGGCGCTCACCGTGTACCTGGCGTTCCTCATCGTCATCCCCATCATCTACACCAACGTGCTGACCGGCTTCGAGTCGGCCAACGCCCAGATGCTGGAGCTGGCGCGCGTGCATCGGCTGTCGGCGTGGCGCACGTTCGTCTACGTGTACCGCCCGGCGTTCATGCCGTTTCTGTACAGCAGCTGCAAGCTGTCGCTGGGCATGAGCTGGAAGGCCGGCATCATGGCCGAGGTGCTCGCGGTGCCTGCGATGTCCATCGGCAAGGAGATGTACGCGGCGCGGACGTTTCTGAACACGCCCGATCTTCTGGCGTGGACCGTGGTGGTCATGATCTTGAGCCTGGCCTTCGAAAAGGCGGTGCTCTGGCTGCTCGGTCGCGCGCAGCGCCCGTGCGGCTCGTTTTTGGGACGCGCGGACCGCACAGGCGACGGCGTGCCCGCGCCGGCGTCTGCCGTCCCGCTCGCGCTCGACCGGCTGACCAAGTCCTACGGCGACAACCGGGTGCTGCGGGGGCTTGCCCTGCACCTGCCGGCGTCGTCGATCTGTTGTTTGATGGCTCCGTCGGGTTCGGGCAAGACGACGCTGTTCCGGGTTATGCTGGGGCTCGAGGCGGCCGATGCCGGGACGATCTCGGGCGCTGAGGCGCCTGCGGTGATGTTCCAGGAAGACCGCTTGTGCGAGACGCTGACGCCGGTGGAAAACGTGCTGCTCTTCTTGCCGCGCGCCACCAGCCGCGCCGCTGTGCGCGACCTGCTCGCCGAGGTCTTGCCCGAGGAATGCCTCGACCAGCCGGTGTGCGAGCTGTCGGGCGGCATGCGCCGCCGCGTCTCGCTCGTGCGCGCGCTTGCCATCCCCGGCGCGCTGGTGGTGCTCGACGAGCCCTTCACCGGGCTCGACGCCGCCACGCGCCGTAACGTTATCTCGTTCGTTCTGCGCCATCGGGCGCGCCGCACGCTGGTGGTGGCCACCCATGGCGAAGAAGATGCAACCCTGCTAGGTGCTCAGAGGATGGACCTAGCCCAACTGAATGGAGGTGAGTGCTCATGAGTCCCGTAAGCGGAGCCCATGCGCTCAACGATTTTGATTTCTATCGTATCCAGGGGATGTCGCTGTTCGCGGACATTCCCGGCTTGGACAAGCAGGCGCTCGGCCGCCTCGGTGCCCGCCTGGGCAACTACGGCAAAGGCGATGTGGTGTTCGAGCAGGGGAGCAAGGTCACCTGCGTCGGGTTCTTGCTGTCCGGCGAGGTCGAGGGCGGCTTCAACATGGGCGGCTACTACCAGATGATCGACCGCTTCAAGACGGGCGACACGTTCGGCGAGGCGGCTGCGATGCGCCTGGGCCATGTGCCGGTCGAGGTGCGCGCGCTCGTGCCGAGCGAGGTGCTGTTCATCGACGTCGAGCCGCTCCTTCACTCCCCGAACGACCCGGTGATCTGCACGGTGCTGTCGCGCGTGTGCGTGGACATGACCCGCAAGATGGCCGTGCTCATGGGCAAGGTGCGCATGCTGCGCAACCCGATGGTCGTCGGGCGCGTGGCCGATCTTCTGCTGTCGCGCGAGAGCGACGCGGACGGCTGCGTGTCGCTGGGCATAACGCAGATGGAGATGGGCGAGTACCTGGGCCTGTCGCGCTCGCGTGTGTCGAGTGCGCTGTCGAGCCTGATGGAGGCCGGCATGATCGATCAGCCCGACGGGCGCGGGGTGTACCGCATCCTCGATCGCGAGAGCCTGGAGTTCACGGTGGACAAGGGCCGCATGCCGATCGAGGGCGAGGCCGGCGCGGATGCTGGTGCGGGCGACGGTGCTGGTGGCGCGGATGGCGCGGGCGAGGTGACGCCTGCCGAGGTGCACATCGACTCGACGAAGACCATGCGCGAGATCGTTGCCGACGAGCCGCTGTTCGAGAAGTTCTTGCAGTACAAGGGCTTCCCGTTCACGGTCGAAAACCCCATCACCGCCGTCGTCACCTTCGATGACGTGTCGACGATGCAAGGCCTGGACAAAGCGGCCTTCATCGCCGAGTTCGCGGTGTGGAAGGCGCAGCACTCGTAAGGGCGCGTGCGGCGCCGGCGCGGGGTGGGCGGCGGCTCACCCCGCGCCGGGGGGGGGTGGCCGCGGCGGTTCCGGGGATGGGTGCTCGCCTTGGCGGTGCCCACCCGCAGTCGCGGCAGCCCTCCGGCGACCCGCCTCACCCCCCCCTGGCTGCGGCCGGCCCTCCCGAGCGCTCGCGTCCAACCCCAGAGAAAAAAATCCACCCGTTTTTGGCAAGGACGCACGGAGATACGCTGGCGCTCGTTCTCCCGATCGCGAACGGCGCCTAGTTACGCCACGATATCGTGTTAGATGTGGCGTAACTGAGCAGGCTTCAACCTTGTCGGCGCTCGATCAGGTGGTTGAGCTGCGTACATCCGGCGGTTGTTGCCAAAAATCGCCGAAATTTTTTCTCTGGCTCTGCTGGGGAAGGCGAGTCGCGAGGCGGGCTGATCGCGTAGCGTTGCGTGGCAGACTTGTTGCGGTCGGGCCGCGAGGCGAACAGGCCGCGCCGTGCCGCGGACGGGCCGGTTGCGCCGGGCCGCGGACGGACAGGCCGCGCCGGGCTGCGAGCTAGGGGCGGCAGCGAGAGGAATCCGGACGCCGGTGCCGTGCGTCCCAGAGCGGCAGCGAAAGAAATCCGGGCGCAGTGCCCGGGCGCGTGCGTGGTGCGAGGTGCGCTGCGCACGCAAGCGATGCGGTGAGCGCCGCATCTGATGAAGAGGACAGGACACGAGACCATGTACACAGTGGGTATCGATATCGGAGCGTCGTCGGTCAAGGTCGTGGCGCTTGACGAAGAGGGCAACATCCGCGCGCAGGTGCGCGAGCCGCATCGCGGCGCGGCGCTGCCGGTTGCAACACGCCTGCTCGGCGACGTGCATCGCCGTCTTGCAAACGAGACCTGCGCCGGCATCGTGGCGGTAGGCGCGGGCGCGCAGGCGCTCGCCGCCCTCGCGCCCGGCTTGCCGGTGCTCGAGGAGGTGCCGGCGGCCACGCTCGGCGCGCGCATCCTCGCGCCCGAGGCAGCGTGCCTCATGTGCGTCGGCGGACAGAACGCCTACTTCATCTCGCTTCCCGAAGGCGGCGGCGCGCCGGAGTTCGCCACGAACGACAGCTGCGCGTCGGGCACGGGATCGTTCTTCGAAGACCAGATGACCCGCCTGGGCCTGAGGATCGAGGACTACTCCGATCTGGCCCTGCGCGCGCAGAGCGTCCCGCGCCTGTCGGGCCGGTGCACGGTCTTCGCGAAGACCGACATCATCCATCGCCAGCAGGAGGGCGTGCCGGTCGAGGACATTCTGCAGGGGCTGTGCCATGCGATGGTCAAGACGTTCAAGGCCATGATCGTCCGCGGGACATCGTGGCGCCCGCCGCTCGCGCTTGCCGGCGGCGTCGTGCTGAACGCCGGTGTGGTCCGCGCGGTGCGCGAGGTGTTCAAGCTGGGCGACGGCGAGCTCATCGCCACTCCTGACCTGGTGTATCTGCAGGCAGTGGGCGCCGCTGTGCACGCGCGCGACGACGGGTCGTACGCTGATCTCGATGCCCTGCGCCAGGCGCTCGTCGCCGAGCACGCCGAAGAGCCGCTTGCTCGCAGGGAGCCGCTGCCGCGCATCTCCTACGATCCGGGCGCCGGCTATCCGACCGACCATCTGCTGCAAGCCTCGGGCGAGGGCGGCGCGGCTGAGGGCGCGTCGTCGGTGCCGTGCGCGCTCGGCGTCGACGTGGGCTCGACCTCGACCAACCTCGTGCTCGTGGGGCTCGACGGGCAGGTGCTCGACGCGCAGTACCTGCGCACGCGCGGCAACCCGCGCGCCGTCGTTGCCGAAGGGCTGGCCTCGATCGGGCGGCGCTTAGGCGATGCGGTCGAGGTGGTCGCAGTGGGCAGCACCGGGTCGGGGCGCGCCCTGATCGGCGAGATGATCGGCGCCGATGCGGTGCGCGACGAGATCACCGCGCAGGCGCGCGCTGCCGCTGCGGCCGATCCCGAGGTCGACACCGTCTTCGAGATCGGCGGCCAGGACTCCAAGTTCATCCACTTGAAGGCGGGCCAGGTCGACGACTTTCAGATGAACAAGGTCTGCGCAGCGGGCACCGGTTCGTTCGTGGAGGAGCAGGCGGCGCGCCTGGGGATCCCCCTGGCGGACTACGGCGAGCTGGCTCTGTCCTCTGCCGAGCCGGTTGACCTGGGGGAGCGCTGCACGGTGTTCGTCGAGACGGCGATCCACGCCGCGCTTGCCAAGGGCGCATCGCACAGCGACATCGCCGCCGGGCTGTGCCAGTCCATCGTGCGCAACTACCTGTATCGCGTGGTGGGCGGCAAGCGCGTGGGGCATCGCATCGTGCTGCAGGGCGGCGTGGCCTACAACGCCGGCATCGTGGCGGCGTTCAAGCAGTACTACGGCGACGAGCTCACCGTGAGCCCGTGGTTCGCGGTGTCGAGCGCCGTCGGCGTGGCGCTTTTGGCGCTCGAGGAGCAGGGGCTGCTGTCGGCGGATGCGGCGGATGAGGCCGGCGAGGCTGCAGCCGCGGCGCCGGCCCTAGCTGAGGCGACGACCGGCATGGACGCTGCGACGGCATCCGCTGCCGAGGCGGTCGGCAAGGCTCCTGCAGCCGCGGATGACGACTCCCGCCGCACGGCGTTTCGCGGGTTCTACCTCGAGCGCGCGGCCACCGCATCCGATCGCGCCGTCGACCCGGAAGAGATCGCGGCCAACCGCGCCTACTTCCACAAGGTCGACGAGATGTACCTGGAAGGCTACGACCCCGTGCGCGATCCGGCGAAGAAGACGGTCGGCATCCCGCGCTGCCTGATGATCCACAAGCTGTTCCCGATGGTGAACGGCTTCTTCAAGCAGCTGGGCTACAACGTGGTGCTCTCCGACGCTTCGACCGAGGAGACGGTGCGGCTGGCGCAGCAGTCGTCGCAGGGCGAGGTGTGCTATCCCGTCAAGCTGATCTACGGGCACATGACGCAGCTGCTCGACCAGGGCGTCGACTACATCTTCTTCCCCAGCCTGCACACGATCCGCCACGAGAAGAGCAAGTCGCCTCATAACTACGCCTGCACCTACATGCAGACTGCGCCGGCGATCCTGGCGCGCGAGCTCGACTTCGAGGGACGCGGCGTCGAGCTGCTGTCGCCGCTGCTCGAGATGGACTGGGGGCAGGAAGCCATGGCCAAGGCGCTCTTGGGCGTGGGCGCGCATCTGGGCCACACCGAGCGCGAGTCGGCGCGCGCGATGCTCGCCGGCGGCTTTGTCCTGAGGGAATTCTCGCGCAAGACTGAGGAGCTGGGCGCCGAGCTGCTTGCCTCGCTCAAGCCCGACGACCGCGTCATCGTCATCATTGCCCGCCAGTACGACATCCAGGACCCGGCGCTCAACATGGGCATTCCCGACGCGCTGCTCGACCGCGGGTGCAAGGTGATCACGCTCAGCCACCTGCAGGCGCACGACGTGGATCTGTCGATCGACTACCCGGGCGTGTGCTGGCCGTTCGGGCAGCACATCGTGTCGGGCGCGAAGCTCGTGCGGCGCGATCCACGGCTGTTCGCGGTGTACCTGACCAACCACGGCTGCGGCCCCGATACGATGATCAGCCATTATTTCCGCGAGGAGATGGGCGACAAGCCGTATCTCCAGATCGAGATGGACGAGCATTACTCGAAGGTGGGCGTCATCACGCGCCTCGAGGCGTTCTTGAACGCGATCGAGCACCATCGCGTGCGCGACGAGCGCGACCTGCCGCTCGCGACGAAGCGCTACGACGGCACCCGCGAGCCGCTGCGCGCTGACGAGCCGGCGTACCTGCCGGGCGTGGGCCTGTTCGGCGATTGCGTTGCCGATTGGATGCGCCGGTCGTGCGGCGTGGAGCCGACCGTGCTGGCGCCGACGACCGCTGCGGTGGCCGAGGGCAAGGAGGGCACCGACTCCAAGGAGTACCTGACGTTCGCCGCGACGCTGGGCATGTCGCTTGCCGCGGCACGCGAGGCGCATGGGCAGGCAAGCCAGCTCTTGCTTCCCTCGACCGAGGGCGCCGAGGCCGACAGCCAGTACGACCGCGTCGTCCGCACGATCCTCGACGAGCGCGGCGTGTCCGGCATGCGCATCGTGGCGCCGCGCTTGGAGCAGCTGCCCTGGGTCGTCGATGACGCATGGGGCCTGTTCGTGGCGCTCGTGGCGGCCGATGTGTGCTATGCGGCGCCGGCGGGCTATCGCGCCGAGGTGGCCAAGCGTCTGCTGGCCGACGGCTGCTCGGTCGATGCCGTGGCGACGGCGGCGCGCGAGGTCGCGTCGCTCGGCGGCGACGGGGACGAGGCGGCGCTGTCGGTGGTGGGCGAGTGGCCGCTCGTGTACTCCGAGGAGTTGACCGGGGACTTGCTCGTCGGGATGGAGGAGCAGGGGCGCCGCCTGGTGCGCATGCCGCTGTCCGAGTACCTGCTGTTCCTGTGGCTCGACTCGGTGGACGCCGATCGCCGCGAGCGCTCCACCTCGGCTGACGTCGACATGGGCGCGCTGCCCAACTTCGCGATCCCGACCGACGAGAAGCTGCTTCTGTTGAAGCCCTACCGCGAGTTCCTCTCGTTCGTGTCGGGGCTGTTGGGGCCGCGCAGCTCGTTCGCGCCTTCGATCGACGAGCTGCGCGCGGCGGCCGACGCATCGGTCGGCGCGTACCGCGGCGGCAACGGGCGCTACCGCAGCGCCAAGCTGCGCATCCCGCCGACGGGCGTGGCAGGCACGGTGGCGGTGGCCAGCATGTACGAGAACACCGACATCATGCTGCGGCTGCGCGAGGGCTTCGACAAGCCTGCGCTGCCGACGCTTCACCTGGAGTTCGACGGGGTGCTGGACAAGGGGCTGGACGAGAAGCTCGGTTCGTTCCTCTATTACTTGTAGGGGGCGCCTGCTGTGGGGCGCGGTGCCTGCGAGCGCGTCCGTGCGCGTAAGCCGTCGCCCCGCCCGGTGTCCCCGCGCCGTGCCGCCCGCACCTTGCGCCCTGCCGCCCCGCCCATCCCTTTGGACACGTATGCTATAGTGTCCGCCGGGTTTTGTGTCTATTTAACGCGCGCCGTGTGACCGTGCGCGATGTGGGCGGCACGGTGCTCGGCGCAGCCTATAATGAAACGTTAGGCGC
This sequence comes from Oscillibacter sp. MSJ-31, assembly GCA_963601095.1. GTDB lineage: Bacteria > Actinomycetota > Coriobacteriia > Coriobacteriales > Eggerthellaceae > Anaerotardibacter. The sequence continues at coordinate 28,472 of CAVCDZ010000051.1, forward strand.
ATCGTGTGGCGCGGTGCAGCGTTGGCATCCGCACCGCACATCCGCAGGGCGCCAAAGGACATCCGCTTATGCGCAATCCGCATGCCGGCTCTGCCTCCAGGGGCGCAGAGCCGTTGACACTGGAACGATCGATCGGGAGGAGCGTGCATGAATTGGCCTGAGTACGCCATTCTCCTCGTCGTTGCCTCCGTGGTGACGATCGCTCTCACGCCTCTCGCTCGCATGATCGCCATTCGCCTCGACGCGATCGACTATCCCAGCGCCCGCCGCGTCAACATGCTCCCGGTGCCCCGCCTAGGCGGCATCGCGATCTTCGGCGGCATGGTCGCCTCCCTGATCGTCGTTCAGATCGGCATCGCTGCCTTCGGCTGGCAAAGCCCGTTCACCCCGCACGATGACCTCGACGTGAACTACGTCGGCGTGGCGATCGGCGTGGTGTTCATGTTCTTGGTGGGCGCCGTCGACGACGTCGTTGACCTGCGCCCCAAGATGAAGATGCTCGGCCAGATCGTGGCCGCCTGCATCGTGGCCGGCTCGGGTCTTCTGTTCTCCAGCATCCACAACCCCATCGGCTCGGGCTTCATCGAGTTTGGATGGGTCGCCTATCCGATCACGGTGTTTTACCTGGTGGCCTTCGCCAACGTGATCAACCTGATCGACGGGCTGGACGGCCTGGCCTCGGGCATCACCGCGATCTCGGCCATCACGATCCTCGTGTTCGCCGTGCTCACCTCCCGCCCCGACGCCGCCGTGTTCAGCATCATCCTGGTGGGCGTGTGTCTCGGGTTTTTGAAGTCCAACTTCTACCTGGCGTCGATCTTCATGGGCGATTCGGGCGCGCTTTTGCTGGGCTTCTCGATCGGCATCATCTCGCTGTTCGCCGTGGCCCGCTCGGCGCTCTTCGTGTCGCTGCTTGTGCCGATCTTGGCCGCCGGCGTCCCCATCCTCGACACGCTCTTCGCGATTCTGCGCCGCAAGCGCGAGCATCGCCCCATCGACCAGGCGGACAAGGGCCACATCCACCACCAGCTCATGCGCGCCGGGTTCAGCCAGCGCGCCACGGTGCTCATCATGTGGGCGTGGACGGCGATGCTCGCCATCTGCGCCGTCGTCGTGACCGAGGCCGACAACCTGGTGCGCATCCCGATCCTCTTGGTGGCGATTGCGGTCACCACCTACGCGATCGTCAAGCTGCGGCTGCTCGGCGACGCGCTGAGCCACCACTTCAATCCCCGCCAAAAGCCGGTGCCGCACGCACCGGACGAAAAATCGTCCGCTGACGATGACGATTCCCCGCGCGATTAAGCGCGTCGCCTTCCAAGCCTTATACTGAGCATGAACGCGTTTTTGCCTGCGTGAACAGGCGCGCGCCGTGAGCTGTGCAAGCGGTGGCGCGCTGCGTGCCGCGCGGGCCCAAAACGCGCCATCTGCTCAGGCGAGGGGAGGCGGGCAGGATGGCCTACATCGAATTCGACAACGTGGTGAAGCGCTACGGATCCGGCGCGACCGAGATCCGTGCGCTCGACGGCGCGTCGTTTACCGTGGAGCGCGGCGAGCTCGCCGTCATCCTGGGCGCGTCTGGCGCCGGCAAAACCACCGCGCTCAATATCCTCGGCGGCATGGACGGCGCCAGCGAGGGGCGCGTGATCGTCGACGGCCAGGACATCGCCTGTTGCACCGAGGCGCAGCTGGTGGAGTACCGCCGCGACGCGGTGGGCTTCGTCTTCCAGTTCTACAACCTGGTGCCCAACCTCACGGCGAAGGAGAACGTTGAGCTGGCGGCGCAGATCTGTCCCGATTCGCTCGATGCCGCCGATACCTTGGCCAAGGTGGGGCTCGGCGCGCGCATGGACAATTTCCCGGCGCAGCTCTCCGGCGGCGAGCAGCAGCGCGTTGCCATCGCCCGCGCTCTGGCCAAAAATCCCAAGCTGCTTTTGTGCGACGAGCCCACCGGGGCGCTCGACTACAAGACCGGCAAGCAGATCCTGCGGCTGTTGCAGGACACGTGCCGCGGCGAGGGCATCACGGCGCTCATCATCACCCACAACGCGGCGCTGGCGCCGATGGCCGACCGGGTCATCCGCATGAACAGCGGCCGCGTGACCTCGATCGAGATGAATGCCCACCCCGAGCCGGTGGAATCCATCGAGTGGTGACGAGGTGCGCAGGTGGGCAGGGCATTTTACAGTGACGTGTGGAGGACGGTCGTCAAGAGCCGCAAGCGCTTCGTGTCGATCTTGGTGATCTGCGCCCTCGGCGTGACGATGGTCACCGGCCTGCGCGCGTCCTGCGTCGATCTGCGCCAGACCGCTGACGCGTTTTACGATGCCCAGCAGCTCTACGACCTCAAGGTGCAATCGACGCTCGGCCTGACTGCCGATGACGTGGCGGCGCTCTCGGCGGTTGAGGGCGTCTCACGTGCCGAGGGGGCGTGGGAGGAGACCACCTACACCGAGCTTGCCGACGCGCGGGCGAGCGTCGACGTGAAGGCGCTGTCGGAGACGGGGATGAACCAGCCGGTGGTGCACGACGGGCGGCTGCCCGAGCGCGCCGGTGAGGTGGCGGTCACGTCGCAGTATCTGAAGGATTCCGGCGCTGCGCTCGGCGATGTTATCAATCTGGACGCGGCGCGCGACGATGGCGAGGTCTTCGAGCGCGTGCCCTACACCATCGTGGGCGTCGTGACCGATCCGGCCGAGATGACGAACCCTGACGGATCCATCGCGATTCGCGCTGCCGCGTCGTCCGATTACTTCTTCTTCGTGTCGCCCGACGCGGTCACCTCCGATGTGTTCACCGCCGTCTACGTGCAGGTGGCGGGCGCGGCAGATGAGCTGTGCTATTCGGACGGCTATGCCGCGAAGGTCGATGCAGTCGCCAATCGCGTAGAAGCGTTGCGCGTCGAGCGCGAGCAGGTGCGAACCTCCCAGGTGCGCAGCGACGCCCTCGACGCGATTGCTGGCAAGGAAGCCGAGGCCGATCGTCAGTTCGCCGATGCGCAGGCGCAGCTCGATGAGGGCGCTGCCCAGCTCGATGCTCAGGCGTCGCAGCTGGCCGATGGCCAGGCACAGATCCAACAGGCGTACGACGAGATCGCCGATGGCCAGGCGCTGATCGCGCAGAAGCGCGACGAGCTTGCTGCAGCCAAGGCGCAGATCGATGCTGGCTTGGACCAGATCGCCGACGGACAGGCGCAGGTGGAGACTGGCTATGCCCAGGCACGCGCCGAGCGAGACGACGCGATCGCTCAGGCGGACGCCGCTCTGGCGGCCGGGTATCTGACGCAAGATGAGCATGACGCGACGATCGCGCAGATCGAGCAGGGCTATGCCGAAGGGGTGGCGACGCTCGATGCGCAGGCTGCTCAGTTGGAGGCGAGCGCAGCCGAGCTCGACGCGCGTGCCGCTCAGGTTGCCGACGGAGTCGCTCAGCTCGATGCGCAGGCTGATCAGCTAGCGGCGGGCAAACGGCAGCTTGACGAGCAGGCTGCCCAGCTGGCAACCGGCGCCGCTCAGCTCGATAGCGCCCGTGGCGTCCTGGAGAGCAGCCGCGCTGAGCTCGCCGACGGACGCAGCCAGTTGGCATCCGGCATCGCGGACTTGGAGAGCGGTCAGGCTGAGCTCGATGCGAACCGGGCCGACTTCGCCTCGTCGCGCGACGAGGCGCGCCAGCGCTTCGCCGACGCCCGCGCCGAGGTGGGCGACATCGCCGATGCACGCTGGTATGTGCTGGACCGTTCGTCCAACACGGCCTATGCGAGCGTGGAATCCGACGCCGGCTCCATCGAGGCGATCGGCTTCGTGTTTTCGGTGGTATTCATCGTGGTGGCGGTGCTCATCGGCTTGACGGCGATCACGCGCATGGTCGAGGAGGAGCGCGGGCTCATCGGCACCTACAAGTCGCTCGGCTACTCCAACGCCGCGATCCTGTCGAAGTACTTCGTCTACGCGCTGGCGGCCTGCGTGATCGGCGGCATCGTGGGCGAGGTGTGCGGATTCGTGGCGTTCCCATCGATCTTGTTCGCCGTGTTCGAGGTCATGTACTCCTTCGACTCCTACCAGCTGGTCTTCGACGTGCCCTACGGCATCGGCAGCCTCATGCTGTTCATCGCGGGCATCGCGGGTGCGGCGGTGGTGGCGTGCCGCTCCGAGCTGCGCCAGACGCCGGCCGCGCTGATGCGTCCCAAGCCGCCGCGCTCCGGCTCGCGCATCTTCCTCGAACGCATCGGCTTCGTGTGGCGCCGCATGACGTTCCTCAACAAGGTGACGGCCCGCAACGTGTTTCGGTACAAGAAGCGCTTCTTCATGACAGTGTTTGGCATCGCAGGATGCATGGCGCTTCTGGTCTGCGGGTTTGCGATCCGCGACACCGTGACCGACCTGTCGGCGAAACAGTATGGCGAGATTAACCGTTACGATCTGCTCGTAGCCGTTGACGAGAGCAGCTTTGACGAGTTGGCGGCAGATCTGCGCGCTGATGGGCAGGTTGCCTCGGCGCAGGGGATCGCGGTCGACAACGTGACGCTTTCGGCCAACGACGACCAGGAGGCGCTGCAACTCTACGTGGTGCCCGACGCCGCGCCGATCTCCGACTACGTGAATCTGCGCAGCGCACCCGGCGAGCCGGTGGCGCTGTCCGACGACGGCCTGCTGCTCACGCGCAACGCCGCCGAGATGCTCGGCGTGGGCGCGGGCGACGAGGTGCAGATGAAGACCAGCGCGATGGACGAGGCGGCCGTGCCTGTCTCGTGCGTGATCGATGGGTATCTGGGCAATGCCTGCTATCTGAGCGAGGGCGCTTACGGGCGCCTGTTCGGCGAGGCGGCCTCGGGCAATGCCTTCTACGTCAACCTTGCCAACGACGTGGCGGATCAGGCGGCGGTCGGCCAGGAACTTGCGCAGGTGGACGGCGTGCGCACGGTGAGCAGCACGCAGCAGATGATCGACGAATTCTCGCAAGCGTTCCAGCTGATCAACACCATCGTGTACGTGATCATCGTGCTGGCGGCCGCGCTTGCCTTCGTCGTGTCGTTCACGCTTTCCACCACGAACATCTCAGAGCGCATGCGCGAGCTGGCAACCATCAAGGTGCTGGGCTTTCGGCGTGGCGAGGTGAACCGTTACGTGAACAAGGAGACGATCCTGCTCACCGGTGTGGTCATTCTGCTGGGCTTGCCGGCGGGCTACGCGTTCAGCCACAGCCTGACGTACGTGCTGAAGATGCCGTCGATCTACTTTGCCGTGCACATCGAGCCGGTGAGCTTTGTGTTCGCGGCGGCGCTCACGTTGTTCTTCGCGTTCGTGGTGGCGCTGCTGTCGAACCGCGCCCTGGCGAAGATCGACATGATCGAGGCCCTCAAGAGCGTGGAGTAGGGGGCCGCGCCGATCGCGCTTGTGCTGCGCGTAGCCGATCGCTGACCGCGCCGCCGCCTTGCGCCCCCGCGCTGCAGCCCGGCCCATGTGCCCCGCGCCGTCGCCTGGCGCTGCAGCCCGATCCATGCGCCCCGTGCCTCCGCCCGACCCATGCGCCCTACGCCGTCGCCTGGCATTGCAGCCCGATCCATGCCCCCAGGCAAAAAAGAAAGCGCCCCGATGGGCATCGGGGCGCTTGAAAGGACGTCAAAAGGGGTGTGCGATTAATCGATCGAGATCAAACGCTTGGTGTCTTCCGGCTTCGGCAGTTCCTTCTTCGGAACGTTGATCTTCAGGATGCCGTTGTCGAACTTAGCCGATATGTCGTTTTCGGAGATGTCATCGCCGACGTAGAAGCTGCGGCGGCACGAACCGACGAAGCGTTCCTTGCGCAAGTAGGTGCCGTCCTCGTCCTTGTCCTCGGTCTCCGAGTTGGTGTTCGCGTTGACGGTCAAATAGCCTTCGTTCAACTCTATCTGCACGTTGTCCTTGTCAAAGCCGGGCAAGTCGATGTCGAGTTCGTAGGCCTTGTCGGTCTCCTTGACGTCGGTCTTCATCAACGCCGCCGTGCTCTTAGGAGTGGGCTCGGTGCCGAAGAAGCCGAAATCGAACGGATCGCTCATAAAGCCATTGAAGAAATTCCTGCGTGCCAACATGTCTGTCATCTTCCTTTCAGTGCCGGGGCGCGTGTCCCAGCGTGTCGAGCAACCGCGGCGGGAAGCCTCGGTGCTGTGCGCCTTTATCTCGAGTCCTATAGTAGTCGCTATTAGCACTCTCGGTGCGAGAGTGCTAGTTTGGTACCGTTCTGTAAGAGAGGCCGGAAGCACGGTGCTGACGCGCCTTCTGCCCCCTGCCGCGGCCACGGTGCGGGTCGGCCGCTACTCCACCGCGCCCCGGCAGCCACCCCGCCTCGCCCCGGCAGCCACCCCGCCTCGCCCCGGCAGCCACCCCGTCACCCTCCCTATGAGCACGGAGCAGCCACCCCGCCTCACCCCGCGAGCTGTCCCCCCGCGACGTGCGTGGGAGCAGCCCTTCGCCTCACCCCTGGTAGGTGCGGGAACAAAAAACGGCAGATTTCGGCAACAGCGCACGGATGTACGCAGTTTGATCCTCCGGATGAGCCTCCGGAAGCGTGTATCCTGCATAATTACGCCACATAATGCGCGAAAACGTGGCGTAACAAGGCGGCGAACGCAGCGGTGAAGGCGCGCAGCTGCGTACCTCCGTGCACTGTTGCCAAAAATGCGCGATTTCTTTTCTCTGGGGCTTCGCAGAAGGGGACACGAGGCGCGGGATTGCGTTTCTCCGCAGGGAGGAGGGCCGGTCGGGCGCGGGATTGCGCTTCTCCGCAGGGAGGAGGGCGGTCGGGATCGATCGCACCCTGCCTGCGGGCACGGGGAGGCGTGCCGCGAATGGCCGAGGTCTGGCGGCGAAAGGCGGCGCTGCCACGCGTCCAACCCGCGATCCCCTTAGCGCATCCATCAGTTTTTCGTGTCGAAATACTCAACTGTAGATTAACTGTTAGAATGCTCCTATGGTTTATCGCTCGACACCTGATCATCACAGCCACGACGACTCATCGCGCCGCGCCCGTCCTCATCGCGAGGGCGATCGCTCAGCGCGCTTCGATCGCGTCCCGCAAGACGAGCACCACTTCCCCGAGAGCCAAAACGAGCATCCGCGTCCCCTCTCTCCGCGCGAGCGGGCAGAGGCGCGCGAAGCCGCCGAACACCCGCGCCGTCAGCGCACCCAGCGCTCGCCGCGTACCTCGTCGCGCTCTTCGGCGTCGCGCATGTCCGGCAGGCCTTCCCGCACGGAGGGTCGTCCGGCGCGTTCCGGAGATCGTGTTCAGCGCACCTCTTCGCTCGACTCGTTCGGCCACGAGACGCGCCGGACGCGCCCGTCGCTGCCGGAGACCTCGTCGGCCGAGCGCTTCAACGCGCGGCTGCAGCAGGCGCGCGGCGCCACGCGCAATCAGGTCGAGTTCTCGTACGACTATGGGGGAGAGCGCACGCGCGCCAACGATGCGTCGGCGCGCCGGTACGAGCAGGCACGCTCCCGCGATGCCGAGCGTTCTCGCGCGACGTCTTCCCGCTCGTCGCGCGCCTATGCTTCCTCTGACGGATACGACGATGCCGAGGACGATCGGTACGCGCCGCGTCACTCGTCCCGCGCCGAACGCGCGTACGATGACGCTCCGCGCTTGCCGTTCGGCGGCCTTTCCGGCGAGCAGGACGTGTACGTCGGCGGTGGTGGCCGCGGGCGCGGCGGGCTGTTCGGCACCGTGGGATCGCTGCCGTGGCCGGTTGCCGTGGCCGTTCCCGTCGTCGGGCTCATCCTGATCATCGTCTTGATGGTCACGATCGTCGGCGCCGTGCAGTCGTGCACGTCCCAACCCGCTGAGCAGGGAGAAGACGCGCAGACGGTCACGCCGATGACCATCAACTACACGCCCTCGATCGCCGCGTTCGACGGGCTGACCGATCCTGGCACCAATGTGTCGGGCTTCACGCTCGTCACCGAGGGCGACAGCTGGACGCCGTCGCTCGACGATACCAACAGCGCCGCGATCACGTCGGCGCTCAACACGCTGACCAAGAACGGCACGATCCCCGTCGGCTTCGTGTTCACCGACCTCCAGAGCGGGGCGGGCTACGCCTACAACATCGACGCGAAGGTCTACGGCGCCTCGTCGTTTAAGGGCCCGGTGTTCATCTACGGGTGCCAGCAGGCGATCGAGCCGGGCAACATCTCGATGAGCAGCGTCAACAGCAACTGCGAGGGCGCGATCGTGTGGTCGGACAACAAGTCGTACTACCGCATGCGCAACTCGTTCGAGGGCAGCGCCAACGAGACGCTCGGCGCGTGGCTCTCGAGCATGAACATCTCCGAGACGCTGGCCAACGACACGTCGTTCCCGCACTACGCGGCGCGCGACTCGGTGAAGCTGTGGATGAACACGTACCTGTACTTCAACGCGGCCGACTCCGATCCGGACGTGGTGTCGTGGGCGCAGGACTTCTTCGGGCGCACGGACACGTCGATGCTGCGCGACGGCGTGACGATGAAGAGCGCTGCTGCGGGCACGACGTCGGGCGATTCGTCGTCATCGTCGGATAGCTCGTCGGACTCGTCTTCGTCTGATAGCGGCTCGTCGAACGACGCGTCCGCCAGTGACGCGAGCAGCTCTTCGTCGGACAATTCGTCGAGCGACTCGTCCTCGTCTGACAGCTCGTCAAGCGATGCGGCCTCGTCCGACACCACCGCGCAAAGCACGTCGAACATCACGGTCTACGACAAGGCCGGCTGGATCAACGGCACCGAGGACGACGGCTTATGCGACGCGGGCATCATCATCGAGGGTAATCACGCCTACCTGCTCTCCATCATGACCGGCGACGCCGACAGCGACACCAACACCAACCGCGCCAACTTCAGCGCGCTCGTGAACGCGCTGTGGAACGCGCGCTCGACCCTCGTTCCGCCGCAGGGGATGGTCGCCGGCTCCACGTCGGATGCGGGCCAGCAGTCCGACGGCGGCCAGCAGAACGCGTAACGTGCGCAAGCGTCAGGCGGCGCCGGCAGCGCGCCGCAAGTGCACCGCATCCACCCGCGCCGCCCGTCGCCACGCGCCACGCGAGCACTGCACCTCCGCTCCGCCGCGCCTTCCCATCACGCCAACGCCCCAAACGCCCCACCGCATTCCTGCAGAAAACGTGAAGAATGCCACCGAGGGCGCCAAGCGCCGATCGCGGCAATTGACGAGGGGTGCGCGCGCGATTTAAAATACAAAAGTTCGCTTTCAAAAGCCCCGTGCGAGCTTGTGATTCGAACCCTGAATGGCAAAGGCCTTTTCAGCCACCGTCCGGTTGGTCCAGAACCGTGCGGAAGACGATGAGCGCGTTTGTCCGCCAGGGCCGGCGGAGTAGGATCCCGCCCATCGGATCGGCAGCAACTTTTGAAAAACGACACTTGTTACTTTATTGGAGGAACACTGTGAAGACCTATTACGCAAAGCCCAACGAAGTTGAGCGCGAATGGCTTCTCATCGACGCTGAGGACCAGGTTCTCGGTCGCGTCGCCACGAAGGCCGCTCATATTCTCAAGGGTAAGCACAAGCCTCAGTACACCCCGCATGTCGACACCGGTGACTTCGTCGTCATCATCAACGCCGACAAGATTCGCGTCACGGGCGTCAAGGCCACGAGCAAGGAATACAATCGTCACAGCGGTTATCCCGGCGGCCTGAAGTGCGAAACCTTCCAGGAAGCCATGGAGAAGCATCCCACGCGCGTCATCGAGCACGCGGTCAAGGGCATGCTCCCCAAGAACACGCTCGGTCGCGCCATGGGCATGAAGCTCAAGGTCTATGCGGGTCCCGAGCATCCGCACCAGGCTCAGCAGCCCCGCGAGATCAAGATGGAGGATAACTAATGGCAGGCGAAGCTATGTATTACGGCACGGGCCGCAGGAAGAACGCCGTTGCGCGCGTCCGCATCGTTCCCGGTACCGGTAAGGTCACCGTCAACGGTCGCGAGGGCGTCGAGTTCTTTGGCCGCCAGGCTCTTCTCGACTACGCAACCACCCCGTTCGTGGTTACCGACACCAAGGATCACTTCGACGTGATCGCTCGCTGCAATGGCGGCGGCGTTTCCGGCCAGGCCGGCGCTCTGCGTCACGGCATTGCCCGCGCCCTGCTTGAGGCTGGCGATTACCGCGCCGAGCTCAAGCGTGCCGGTTACCTCACGCGCGACTCTCGTATGGTCGAGCGCAAGAAGTACGGTCTGAAGAAGGCTCGCAAGCGCCCGCAGTTCAGCAAGCGCTAAGCGATTCCCAACGGATTGTCTCCGCAACGAAAGGACCTGCCAGCGATGGCGGGTCCTTTTTTCATGGGCGCGTTTGTTGCGGGGGTGCGTTGCCTGAGGCGGCCTGTCGGCGTGTACGCGCTGCGGGGAGGTGTGGCGTGGTAACATGCGCGCATCCGGGCGGCGTTGGCGCCCGCGCAGGCGGTCGGGTAGCGCAGAGAGAGGTGGGTCTTGCCCGTGCAGGCGGTCGGTTGGCGCGGGAAGGGCAAGAAAGCCGCACGACGCCCGCGCATGCGGGCGGTTCGCCAGCCCGGTGCGCGCAAATCGCGCCTCGCTGCAGAATCGGGTCGATCGGCAACGGTTTTCGGTACGCGACGCCGGTAAGAGAATGCATCCGTTTCACGCGACCAGGCGAAACGCTGACGGCACCTCCCGGGAAAGACGTCAGCAGCGCCCGAAGCCGACAAGAATCGTTGCCGATCGACTCGATTCTGCAAAACATGCTGAGCATGCCGCACTGAAGTGCCATCGGGGGTTGTTGTGCCGCAGCGCGAGCGGGGAGGGGCATCTGCGTTGCGCCGCTCGCTATCGGGCAGGGGCCTGCGTGTGCGGCGACATCGGGCGCAGGGCACGGCCTGGCGTCGGGCAGGGACGCGTTGCCTGCGCAGCCAGCCTGGCGTCGGGCAGGGGAGTCTGCATGCGGGTCGCACAGGTTGGCTGCCCGCAGCCCCTCCCCAAGCACAAAAAATGCCCCCGCCATGAGGCGGGGGCATTGAAGCTTCACGAAGCTTTGTTCGCGAACAGGACGCTACTTGGATTGCGCCTCGGCATCGTGTTCGGCCTTGGCGGAAGCCATACGAGCCTGCAGCGCTTCGAGCTGGCGAGCCGTCTCTTCCTCCTCGAGTCGGAGTTCTTCCTTGCTCGTGTTGTAGTCCATCTTGATCTTCTCGTTGTTGCAGAGCAGCAGGTAGATGATGATGGATACCGGCAAGCCGATCGCGGCGCCGCGGGCGACGACCAAGCCTGCTGCCAGGCCGGTGATGCCTTTGTCCATGTCGTCGCGGAGCAGGTTGATAGCGATCTGCGCGCAGACGAAGCCCTGAATGACCATGACGACGACGAGCAAGGCGCTCGAGGCAGCCAAGGACACCTCATACAACGGATAGAAGAACAAGCCGATGACCGTAAAGATCAGGTTGGTTCCGGTGCCGTCGTAAATGGAGTTCATGCCCTCCTGACCGGCCTCCTTGTAGCGAGCGAAGGTCGCGATAGCGTACGGAGGGCTGAACGGGCCAGCGAGCGCGACGTACGGAGCGAACAGCGAAAGGACAACGTTACGGATACCGCAGACGATGTTGGTGCGGTTGGCGTTGAACTCGATGTACTCGTCGTCACGAGCGGACTGGATGCAGAGCTGCTGGACGGTGATGAAATCGCCGTAAGCGATGATCCATGCTGTCAGCGCGTACGGGAACGCGGTGATCCACAGCGACGGGTCGGTAGCGAAGCCGATGAAGAACGGGCTGACCTTTTCCCACATGCCGACGAAGTCAGGCAGCACGATGAGCTGGCCAGAGAACTGATACTGGAAGTCGCCGGATGCACCGCCGATGATGAACAGGATCAGAACCGCCCACAGGAAGCTGTAGTTGCCGAAGAGGGCGAGGATCTTGTTCTCGGCCATCTTGGAGCGAATGCGCTGGCTGAACATGAACAGCAGTACGACGGTCAGGCCGCTCAGGCACGCGATGGTCGCGGTGTCGACGGCGCCGCCGGAGGACAGACGCGCAACGACGGAGTTGATGCCGGCGCCCAGGACGATGCCGCCCTTCAGCGCCGGAGGCATTATCATGTTGAGCTTCTTTGAGATGCCCAACGCGCCTAAGACAATGAACAATATGCCTAACTCTAATTGGATACACGTTAGCGCTTGGAATCTGACGACGCCTTCAGGCAGTGTCTCCAAATAGAGAATGATAATGGCCATTGCCGCGGTAATCCAACCGCAGACGGCAGGCTCGCCGAGCAGCCAGCTCAGCGTGTAGCACGCGGTCTCGAACAGGACCAGCGCGTAAGCGGTCTGAGGATCAAGGCCCAGCGTCTGAATAAGAACTGCGAGCGCGCCGTACGACGTGCAGGCGTTCATCAGACCCGTGACGACCTCAGGACCGGAGATGTTGAAGTGGATGAAGGGAATGCGGATGCGGAAGATTCCCAGTCGAATACAAGGCTGAATGCCGCCGTACTCACGTTTCAAAGCCATAAAAGACTCTTCTCTCTCGTTTGCCTCCCACCCTTAAGGAAGCAAATGTCTGACCATGCGACCTAGATAAGACCCTCCTATCTCTCGCGTCCCCGCACACGAAAAAGCCCCCGTTTCTGGGTGCCTTGCGGAAATCGTGTGGCGCAGAAATGAGACCGCATTGCGGGACGGCATGGTCAAAGGTGCGCCCGCGCGGTTTTTGTCTAGTCGAAGAATAGTCGTTCAAACGGGCTTTGATTCAATCGTTCCGCACGGCAATCAATAACTGGAGCAAATGAATGCGTTCAAAAAACCTGAACCGGGGGACATATACGCAACAGATGGGGTGTAAATCAGCGTGAACGTGTTACATATCAATAGAAATGTCAGGAAAGTAAAAATAATTTGAATTAATGCTGGAGCGGCTTCGATAGCGTTTTGAGATGAGGCAACCGACGCTTGAGGGAGGGGCGGGAGAGAGGTGTCGCGGGTTTTGGGAGGGATGGGTCGTCGGCTGGATGCGGGCGGGGCGGTGCGATTCGGGCAGGGCGGGTCGTCGGCTGGGCGCGTGCGGTACGCGGCGCGCGTGGGCGGGCTGGATCGTCGGCTGGCCGTGGGACGGCGCGCGCAGGCTCGCCGCCGGGGGCGCGCTTGTGTGCAGACTCGCGCTTCCCCACGTGCCGCAAGCCGAGTGGCGGTACAATCAATCTGAATCATTGACGAGCACGGCGCGCACAGCCGCGTCTGCGCCGAATCGCGGAGGAGTCTCCTATGCTGTTCCCTATTGAAGTGAAGCCCGATGTGTACTGGGTCGGTGGCATCGACTGGAACGAACGCAACTTCCACGGCTACTCAACCGAGCGCGGATCCACGTACAACGCTTACCTTATTATGGATGAGAAGATCACGCTGATCGACACCTGCAAGGCACCCTTCAGTGAGGATCTGGTCGAGCGCATCTCGCGCATCGTCGACCCCGCGAAGATCGACTACATCATCGCGAACCACGTGGAGATGGACCACTCCGGCGCCCTGCCGCGCATGCGCAAAGCCGCCCCGAACGCGACGATCTACGCCAGCGCTCCGAAGGGCGTCGAGGGGCTCAAGGCCCACTTCGGCGATTTGGGCGCCATCGAGGGCGTCAAGACCGGCGACACGCTTTCGATCGGCAAGCGCACGCTCACCTTTGTGCTGACGCGTATGGTCCACTGGCCGGACAACATGGTCACCTACAGCGAGTACGACAAGATCCTCTTCTCCAACGACGCCTTCGGCCAGCACTTCGCCTCGAGCAAGCACTTCGACGACGAGGTCGGCCTAGCCGAGGTCATGGCGCAGGCGAAGAAGTACTACGCCAACATCGTGATGCCGTACGGCGCGATGGTGAAAAAGGCGCTCAAGGCCTGCAGCGGGCTGGACATCGAGATGATCGCGCCGAGCCACGGCGTGATCTGGCGCAGCCACGTGGCCGACATCCTCGAGGCCTACACGAAGTGGTGCTCGGGCGAGGCGGAAGAGTACTGCCTGGTGGTGTACGACACCATGTGGCATTCGACCGAGGAAATGGCGCTGCAGATCGCCGAGGTGTTCATCGAGCACGGCATCTCGACGCGCATCTTCGACCTGAAGGTCAACCACATCTCCGACATCATGACCGAACTTTTGACGGCAAAGTACCTCGCGGTCGGCAGCCCGACGCTCAACTCCACGATGATGCCGACGGTCGCTGGCTTCTTGTGCTACGTTCGTGGCCTTACGCCGAAGGGACGCATCGGCATCCCGTTCGGCTCGTACGGCTGGGCGCCGCTCGGCCCCAAGCACGTGGCCGAGGCGCTTGAGGGCGCGGGCTACAAGCTGCCCTTCGGCACGATCACCCATCAGTGGGTGCCGGGCGCAGAGGGCTTGGCCGAGGTCGCCAAGACCGTCGAGGCCGGGCTTTCCGACGAGCCCGACGATGTTGAGGTCATCACAGGCGAGTAGGACGCTGCTGCCTACTCTTTAGTAAAAAGCCGTCTGCCCTTTAGTGAGTAAGAAGAAAAGGACCCTCCCGCGCGGGTGTGCGGGAGGGTCCTTTCGTTTGGGTGGCGGTTGTGGTGGGCGGCGTTGGAGCGGCGTTGCGGGAGCATCGGCGCGCTGCAGGAGCGGCCGACGCTGTCACGCTGCGGTTGGCGTCGCCGGCGCGACCGTCGCCCGCCGCGCGGGCTAGCCCCAGATCTCGCACTCGACGTCCTTGAGCAGGGCGAGTTTTGCCCACTGCTGGTCGGGTGTGATGAGGTTGCCCTCGGCCGTCGAGGCGAACCCGCACTGCGTGGAGACGCCGAGCTGGGAGAGCGGCGCATGCTCGGCGGCGCGGCGCACGCGATCGATGAGTACGGCGCGATCCTCGAGCTCGCCGGTCTGCGTGGAGACGATGCCGAGGATCACCTTTTGATCCTGCAGCGAGTCGAGCAGGCTGAAGTCGCAGAGCTTCTCCTCGTCGAACTCCATGAAGAAGCCGTCGAACGGCAGCTTGAAGATCGTGGGCGCGATGGCCTCGTAGGTGGCGTCGTAGAACTTGCGCGAGCGCATGTTGCCCTGGCACAGGTGCGTGGTGATGGCCATGTCGGCGGGCTTGTCGGCGAGGATGGCCTGCGCCGTCTTGAAGAAGAGCCCCTTCAAGTGGTCAACGTCGTAGCCGGCTCCTTCGATCTTGGCGCGGAAGCCCGTGTCGCAGACCGATACCCACACCGGGTCGTCGAGCTGCAGATAGCGGCAGCCCGCCTCGTAAAACGAGCGGATGGCGGCGCGGTACACGTCGACGAAATCGCGGGCGAGGCGCTCGACGTCCTTGCCGTAGTGGTTGGGCTGGTCGGTCGTGATGGTATCGAGCAGGACCATGTTGGACCCGGGGATGTCGAACTTGAGCGCGAGTCCGCGCGCATCGGCGGCGCGCTTGGCGCGGGCGAACTGGTCGAGGAAGGGGTGCGCGGGGTTCCACGTCACGGTGTCCTCGAGCTCGGTCGAGCCCACGGTGGTCTCCTCGCCGAAGAGGTTCATCTGGTAGGTGGTGAACTTGACGCCGCCGAGGTCTGCCAAGAAGTCGGAGTGGTACCAGCCCCTCGGGTACTCGCCGTCGGTGGCGACGGCATAGCCGAGCGAGGCGAGCTTGTCCATGAGCTCGCCAACGGCGCGGTCCTCGAGCTCGGTGAGGTGGGCGCGGTCGATGTCTCCTGCGTTGAACTGGTCGCGCGCTTCGAGAAGCCAGGCGGGCCTCAAGAAGCTGCCGACGACGTCGCAGGTGTAGGGGGCAGAGGTAGATGATGCAGTCATGAGCGTTCCTTTGAGCCGGGCGCGCCTAGGCGGCGCGCGTGGAAACCACCATAGCGCAACGGTGTGCGGCAAGGGCGCGACGTCGCAGAGTTTGCACGCGCTGTGCACGGCGATCGGGGCGCGGCGCACGGTGTGCGCGGCCTGCGATCGGGATGCGACGCGCGGTGCACCCTACCTCGCGATCGAGGGCGACGCGCGGCCCCGAATTACTTCTGGCGCTGCCGCGTTCTGGCTGGTATGTTGAATTTCCATGAGTATTTCGAAGAACATACGCGGAACGGCGTTCGCCCTCCTCGGCGGCGTCGGCTGGGGCTTTTCGGGGGCGTGCGCGCAGTACCTGTTCGCCCATAACGGGCTTGATCCGCTGTGGATTTCTTCGGTGCGCCGGCATCGTCTTGTCGATTTTCGCGCTCGTTGCGTTTCGCGGGCCGTTCCTCTCGCTGTGCCGCAACCCGAAATCTCTGCTGTATCTGACGTTCTTCGCGCTGTGCGGTGTGGCGTTTTGCCAGGTCACCTATTTGCTCGCCATCCAATATTCCAACGCGGGCACCGCGACGGTCATCCAGTACACCGGCCCGGTCATGATCGTGCTGTACTTCTGCGTGCGCGGCCGTCGCCTGCCCCATCCGCGTGAGGTCGTCGCTGTCGTGTGCGTGATCGTCGGCACTTTCCTCATCGCCACCCACGGCAATCCCTCAACGCTCGTCTTGACGCCGCAGGCGCTCTTCTGGGCGTTGGTGTCCGCCTTCGCCTACGCGATCTACTCGCTGATCCCGCGCCCGCTGATGGCGCATTACGGCAGCGTCCCGGTTGTGGCGGGCGCGCTCTTGATCGGCGGCATCGTGCTGTCGTGCGTGCTCCAATCGTGGACGTTCGACACGGGGCTCGACGCCAAGGGCTTCGCGGTCCTCTTCATCGGCCTGGTGTTTTTTGGCACGGTCGTGGGCTTCACGGTGTATTTCCAGGCGGTGCGCGACATCGGGGCGACCAAGGCGAGCATCATCGCCAGCATCGAGACGGTGTCGGCCACGATGTTCGCCGTCGTGTGGCTGGGCACCGAGTTCGTGCCGATCGACATCATCGGCTTCATCTTCATCGTCGCGACGGTGTTCGTGCTCGCCAAGCACGACGCGGATTAGGGCATCCTGCGCGCGGGCGCGCTACCGTGTGCGGTACAGGCGCGGCGCGCGTGCTGCGCCTCTCGAGCGCCGCGAGCTCCTCGAACAGCGTGCGCCTCTCAAAGCTTGTTACGAACCGGATTCTCCTTCTTCGCTTGTCCGCTTTCTGCCGAAGGGGCCGTCGGCTATCAGCCTGCTCCATTGCATTTCTTGATCGTGCGCGCAGAGGAGCAGGAGTGCTCAGTATTGGAAATACTGATACTTCTTTTCCACCAGCACCCCTTTGGGCTGATCTACAAGGGAAAAAGCGTTGATCTGCTTAGGATGTATTAAGATGCTTAATACAAAGTGCTTTAATCGATATTAAGTAATGAAAGACTTCTGCTCTTTTCCGCGATAATGAGACACGTAAGCCATAAGAGTATTCCCCGTTTGCGGAGGCGGGGAATACTCGGCCCCCGAAAAGGTGCCGGTTCCGCAAACCGATGAGGCGCCGCCGCAAGGGGATGCGGCATGATCGCGGGGCTATGGCAGGCTCACAAGGAAGGGGAGCAGGGGTTGGGGAACCCGTGCTGCTACGGGGCAGACCTGGTCTGCCCCATGAAAAAGCCTCGGAGTGTTTCGGGGCTTTTTCATTGAAGAGGGGCCGTTGGCACCGCGCTGCCTGTCCGAATCTCACGTCGGGCACGCTGAGAAGGGGAGGGGGCGCACGATGCGCGTTGAGGATTTGCGATATTTCGAGCATTTGGCAGAGGCGCTGAGCTATACGCGTGCGTCGAAGGACCTCGCCATCTCGCAGCCCACGCTGTCGCTCGCGATCAAGCGCCTGGAAGAGGAATGGGGCGTGCAGCTCTTCGAGCGCAGCCGCTCGCGCGTGGCGCTCACCCCGGTCGGCCAGGACATGCTCGGGTGCGTCGCCGGTGCGCTTCGCTACCTCGATCGCGCCAGCACGTTTGCCGCCGAGTCGCTCGGCGTGGAGAACTCGGCCATCAACCTGGGAACCATTCACGCGATGCAGGGCAAGTTCTGGTCGCAGGCGCTGATCGAGTTTCGCCGGAAGAGCTCGTTCGACCCGCAGATCACCGTGACGCAGGCTTACTCGCGCGAGCTTTTGCGCCGCTTGCGTGCCGGCCAGCTCGACGTGGCGTTCGCCAGCCGGCTCGACGACACGTCCGACCTCAACTACAACCTCTGCTGGTCGCAGTCGCTGGTGCTCGGCGTGAACCGCAACAACCCGCTGGCGAAGCGCCACGACATCTCGCTCGACGAGCTCGCCGGCCACAGCGTGTTCTCGTATCAGCCCGACTCGCCGGTCACCAAGGGCATCCGCGCGCTTCTGCGCGGCCACGACGTGGACGTCGAGTATGCCTACGTGGATGAGATCATGCTGTCCTCGCTCGTTGCCGCCGATGAAAACCGTCTGGCGCTCTTTTGCTATTCGCTGATGATCAACGCGTTCGACGACGTGGTGTGCGTGCCTATCCGCGATGCGCCGGTCGACTTCCACAAAACCTACGTCGTCAGCCGCAAAGAGGCGCGCCGGCCCCGTGTGCTGCAGGAACTCATCGAATTCATGAGCTCCTATCGCTTCCCGCGCCTGCTTGATCTCTAGCGAAGCGCGCCTGCGGGCGCCGGGCGCGCGCTCGGGTGCTATCATGGCGCCGAGGAGCGTGGATTCACCCATGATTGGAACACTTGTAACGGCGCTTGCTGCCTTCGTGAGCACCAACGTCGATGACTTTTTCGTGCTGACGGTCCTGTTTTCCCAGGCCCACGGGCCGCGGGGAGTCGCCAAGATCGTGGCAGGGCAGTACGTGGGGATCGGCACCTTGGTCGCGCTAGGCATCGCAGGGGCCTTCGGAGCCCAACTGCTTGCGCCCCAATACATCGGCCTGTTGGGCCTTCTCCCCATCTTTCTGGGCATACGTGCGTGGGTCGAATACCGGCGCGGCGGCGACGATGAGGAGCCGCAGGGGATCGGCGCGACGAGCGTGCTGGGCGTGGCCGCGATCGCGATTTCCGATGGTGGGGACAACATCGGCGTTTACGTTCCCGTGTTCAGTGGGTTTGCTCCGGGGGATTTCGTCGTCACCGTCGTCTTCGCGGTCATGACCGCCCTGTGGTGTCGCTTGGGGTTGGCGCTAGCGCATCAGCCGCTCGTCAAGGAGAAGATCGAGCGCTATCAGGGCGTGCTCGTGCCCGTCGTGCTCGTGGGCCTCGGGGTGGCCATCCTCGTGAAGAGCTACGTGCTTTGATCTCGCTCGCGGCGTTTTGCGCAAGCTCGCACGCCGCCGGGGCGATGTGAGCGAGCTGGATGGCGGGACGCTCGCTCCCTCGTCGTAGCGATAGGGCTCTCCCGCATCACCCACCTTTTTCGGATAAAATAACAGTATCGTGATTACCTTAATCGAGATACCGTTAGGAGCGGCTCATGTTCGTTGGACGTAATGAAGAGCTCGCAACGCTTGATCGCCTCTACAGGCGTGGTGCTTTCCAGATGGTCGTTGTTTACGGCCGGCGCCGGGTGGGAAAGACCTCTCTCGTGTCCCATTTTGGGGCAGACAAACGATGCCTGTTCTTCACGGCACAGCAGAAAAGCGAGCGACTGAACCTTGTAGCGTTTTCTCAAGCCGTCTATCGCTTCTTCGATCTTCCGGACACGACTGGTTCGTTCACCTCCTGGGCTGATGCTCTCGACTTTGTCGCCGAGAGGGCGGCCCACTCTGATCCGTTCGTGTTCGTGTTCGACGAGTTTCCCTACGCGGCACAGGCGAGCCCGGAACTTCCCTCTGCTCTTCAGATCGCTGTCGACCGCAAGTTTCAAAGCACGGGGGTGTTCCTCGTACTGTGCGGCAGCAACCAAGGGTTCATGGAGGGCGAAGTCCTTGGGGCAAAGAGCCCGCTCTACGGGAGAAGGACGGCGCAAATCAAGTTGAAGCCCCTCGGGTACAGAGAGGCTGCGCAGCTCATGCCTTCCGACGATCCCATCAAACTTGCCGAGTACTATGCGGTCTTTGGGGGCACCCCCTATTACCTCTGCCAGCTTGACGAGGAGGCAACGCTCCATGAGAACATCGAGCGACTTTTTTTTGACATAGCGGGGGTCCTCTATGCGGAGCCCCAGATGCTTCTGCGTCAAGAGTTGAGGGAGCCCGCGCTCTATAGCTCGGTTCTGGATGCTATCGGATCCGGCGAAACGTTGCCCAAGCGCATCGCGGAACGCGCTGGGATGGAGCCAGGGACCATTGGCCGTTATCTTAAGACGCTCATAGACTTGGGCATTGTCGAGCGGGTCACTCCATTCAATGAGAACCCTACAAGGACGAGGAGAAGCATATACCGCTTGGCAGATCCCTTCTTCGCCTTCTGGTACCGTTTTGTCAGCAGGCATGCCGACATGATTGAAGCGGGCATGGGGCCCATCGCGGCGTCTTTTGCAGAGGGGGAAGCGTTCTCAACCTATGTGGGCGGGCAGTTCGAGGGCATCTGCCTGCAGTGGCTCATCGGCAAGGCGAAAGACGGAGACCTCCCCTTTATCCCGACATCGTTCGGCTCGTGGTGGGGGCCGGATCCCAAAAAACGCGGGCAAACCGACATCGACATCGCGATGGCAGGTGGGGACAAACTGCTTGTCGGCGAATGCAAATGGCGCAACGAGTTTGATGAAAGCAAGGCGCTCGCCGAGCTCAAGCGCAGATCATCGCTTGTGGGCACCTACGGGGAGACGTTCTACACGCTGTTCTCCAAGCATCCTTTGAGCAAAGGGACGCTGAAGAAAATAGCCGAGGATCGCACGGTCTCGACGGTCACCGTTTCGGAGCTCTATGCCTAGCGGATCGGTTCGAATCCGCTTCCTCGTACATGGGTTGGACCTCTCGGCCGTCGTGGCGGTCCCGCCCGCATGCCTGCCTGCGCGCTCGTGGCGCGTTGGTGACGCTTTGGCGATGATCTGCGGCGTTTTGCGGCCTGGTGGGCCAAAGCCGATAGAATGAGGGAAAGTTACCTTCGCGAAAAAAGGGTTCGCATGCTCAATAAGCCTGATAAGAACGATACCCATCACGATCACGCCTTCAAGACCGCCAAGGGCCCGATGTCCGACGTCAACGGCAATCTGTCGTGGCTCGGTCGCATCGTGTGGTTCGCCGTCGGCGCGCTCGGCGGCCTGTTCGGCATGTTCGCCGCATGGATCATCACCAGCTCGTGGACGCCGCCGGTGCGCCGCCAGGCGGTGTGGATCGCCTGGGCGGGCTTCGCCGTGCAGGTCGTCGTCTCGCTGTGGCTCATCAACTCCGGCATGATGCCGGGCTTCGACGGCGCCGCTGCCCAGAGCACCTCGGGCTTCGACCAGCAGCCCCAGCACACCTCGAGCGCGTTTGGCTAAGCCGCGCGCATCGTTGCCCCAGGCTGCTTCCTCTGTTGCCGTGTTTGCCCCGTGTGCGCGTCGAGGTCGGGGCGGAGGCGTTCGCGCCCCCTCGTCAGCGCCCCTCCGCAGCGGGAAAAGCAGTGTTGCGTGTGCGAAACATATCCGTTTCGCCTCTGAAAACTGTTCGAAACAAATGCTCGGTACGGTTGATTCATCCCGCAAAAGGCGGGGTCAGAGTTATGGCACAATAACCAGAACCCTTATTAGAAGAAGGCCGCATCGGGCGGCGGAACCCTAAGGAGAAAAGATGGCCCACGTTTCTGATATTTACGGATCGATGGTGTTCAATGAGCATGTCATGAAGGAACGCCTTCCCTCCGCGACGTACAAGAGCCTCCTGAAGACCATCAAGGAGGGCAAGCCTCTTGACCTTGAGGTTGCCAACGTCGTCGCCCACGCCATGAAGGAATGGGCCATCGAAAAGGGTGCCACGCACTACACCCACTGGTTCCAGCCCCTCTCCGGCATCACGTCCGAGAAGCACGACAGCTTCCTCGACCCCACCGGCGACGGCACGGCCATCATGACGTTCTCGGGCAAGGAGCTTATCCAGGGCGAGCCCGACGCGTCGTCGTTCCCGTCCGGCGGCCTGCGCGCCACCTTCGAGGCCCGCGGCTACACCGCGTGGGACCCCACGAGCTACGCCTTCATCAAGGACGAGGTCCTCTGCATCCCGACCGCCTTCTGCTCCTACACGGGCGAGGCGCTCGACAAGAAGACCCCGCTTCTGCGTTCCATGAGCGCCGTTGACAAGGAAGCCCAGCGCGTCCTCAAGTTCTTCGGCGAGGACGGCCACCGCGTCGTCACCACCGTCGGCGCCGAGCAGGAGTACTTCCTGATCTCCGAGAAGGATTACGTCCAGCGCCAGGACCTCATCGTCACCGGCCGCACGCTCTTCGGCGCCGCTCCGCTCAAGGGCCAGGAACTTGAAGAGCACTACTTCGGCGCCATCCGCCCGACCGTCAACGAGTTCATGAAGGAAGTCGACGACGATCTGTGGGCGCTCGGCGTTGCCGCCAAGACCAAGCACAACGAGGTCGCTCCTGCCCAGCACGAGCTCGCCCCGCTGTTCACCAACTCCAACCGCGCTATCGACGAGAACCTGCTCACGATGGAGAAGATGCGCCTCGACGCGTCTCACTTCGGCCTGGTCTGCCTGCAGCATGAGAAGCCCTTCGAGGGCATCAACGGCTCCGGCAAGCACAACAACTGGTCGCTGTCCTACGACAAGGTGAACCTGCTCGATCCCGGCGACGATCCGATGGACAACCTGCGCTTCCTCGTGTTCCTGTCCAGCGTCATCGAAGCGGTCGACGAGTACCAGGAGCTCTTGCGCATGTCCGTCGCCTCTGCCGGCAATGACCATCGCCTGGGCGCCAACGAGGCACCGCCGGCGATCATCTCGATCTTCCTGGGCTCCGATCTGGGCGCTATCGTCGACGCGCTGATCTCGGGCGAGGAGTACCACTCCGCTGAGTCCATCGCAATGGATTTGGGCGTGGCTGTTCTGCCGAAGTTCCTCAAGGACAACACCGACCGCAACCGCACGAGCCCGTTTGCCTTCACCGGCAATAAGTTTGAGTTCCGCATGCCGGGCTCCTCGGTGAACCTGTCCGACGCCAACATGATCCTCAACACCGCGATGGCGAAGAGCCTGAAGGGCTTCGCCGATGCGCTTGAGGGCACCTCGGGCGCCGAGTTCGAGAAGAAGGCCATCGAGTACATCAAGAAGAACCTCTCCGACCACCAGCGCATCATCTTCAACGGCAACGGTTATTCCGACGAGTGGGAGAAGGAGGCCGAGCGTCGCGGCTTGGCCAACCACCGCAACACCGCCGAGGCGCTGCCGTGCTACGTCGCTCAGAAGTCCATCGACCTGTTCACCGAGTTCGGCGTGTTGACCGAGCCTGAGGTGCGCAGCCGTTACGAGGTCAAGCTCGAGAAGTACAGCAAGCTTCTGAACATCGAGGCTCGCACGATGATCCGCATGGCGCGCCGCACCTACCTGCCCGCCATCAGCGATTACATGGCAAGCGTCGCCAGCGAGATCACGACGGTCAAGGCCGCCGTGGCCGGCGCCGACATGGCCGTCCAGGAGAAGCTCGTCGATCGTCTGGTCTCGGGTATCGCCCGCGCCAACGCCGCCACCGAAGAGCTGATCCGCGTTCATGACGCCACCGAGGCCATCGAGGATCCGCAGGAGCAGGCCAACGCCTACGCCGCCACGGTCATCCCCGCGATGGACGCCCTGCGCGCCGAGATCGACGCCCTCGAGTGCATCGTCGAGCGCGACTACTGGCCGGTGCCGACCTACAACGACATCCTGTTCTACGCGTAGAGCGAGGTTGTAGCGAGGGTCGCAGATCCGCACAACGAAGGCATGAGCGCCTGTCGGGTGATGAGCCCGGCAGGCGCTTTTTCGTGGGGTGGGGTGGACGCGCGGTCTGCCGGGCTTCGCGTTCTGCGTCCTGCTCTTTGCATCGCCCGCCGATTGCTGCCCGCCCGCCTATTGCCCCGCGCCCCGCGCCCTGTCCTCCCAAGGTGACGGTTTGCCGCAGCTTTTATGGACGGGCGCAGGCTGCCGGTATCATGGAGGTGGTCAAAACGAACCCTTCAAATCGCGAGGTGACAGGCGCATGGCAGCAGGACAGACGGCTTCGGGCGTGAAGACGCGGCAGACGGAGGACAAGCCCGCGACCGCCGACCAGGTCAGACGCGTGACCGAGCACTATCACCTGTTCGAGCGGGCGAGCAAGTCGCTGTTCAAGAAGTACGAGGCCGCCATCCGCGAGATGCAGACCCGCTTCGAGATCCTCGACGCCGACCTGGAGTATCGCTTCAACCGCAACCCGATCCACCACATCGAAACGCGCCTGAAGGCGCCCGAGAGCGTCTTCGACAAGATGCAGCGCTACGGGGTGCCCATCACGCTCAAATCGATGGAGGAGAACATCCTGGACGTGGCGGGCATGCGCGTCATCGTCTCGTACATCGATGATGTGCAGGCGCTCGTCAAGGTGCTGTCGCTCCAGGACGACCTGCAGATCGTCAAGGTCAAAGACTACATCTCCCATCCCAAACCCAACGGGTACCGCAGCCTGCACGTGATCGTCAAGGTGCCGACCTACTTCCTCGATCGCAAGCAGTACGTGCCGGTCGAGATCCAGTTCCGCACCATCGCGATGGATTTTTGGGCATCGCTCGAGCACACGTTGAAGTACAAGCAGGATGTCCAGATCGAGGGCATCGACATGTACGACGAGCTGAAGAACTGCTCGGAGATCATCCAGGACGTCGAGCGGCGCATGCAGATCTTGATGCACGCGGTGCAGACCACCGACGTCGAAGAGGCCGCCCGCAAGCGCCGTCGCCAGCTCGAGGAGCAGGAAGCGGCGGTCGAAGACGCGCGCAAGGCCACGGCTCAGGCGAACTCGGCCTCCGAGTGAGGGCACGCGCTGCGTGTGAACGCGGGTGCGGCGTCGCCTGCTACGCGGTCTGCTAGGAGTGTATCGCGCGCCATTCGCGGGGCAGCATTCCCGTCTCGCGGCGGAAAAGCGTGCTGAAGCGGCTGGGGCAGGAATAGCCGACGGCGCGCGCGATCTGCTCGATCGTGAGGTCGTCTTGGTGCAGCAGCGCCTCGGCGAGGCTCATGCGCCGGTGCTGCACGTACTGCGTCAGCGTTTTCCCCGACACGGCCTTGAAGCAGCGCTTGAACTTCGTCGCGCTCATGCACGCGGCGCAGGCCAGCTCCTCGGAACTCAACGTGCTCGGCGCGTGGTCGTCGATGTACGACATGACCGAAAGGATGCGCCCCCGATCCTCGTCGCCGATCACGAGGGGTACCGCTGCGGGCTTTTGCTTCCGTGACCGCTCCACCACCAAACCCAGCGCCTCGAGCACCTTGCCCTCGTAGTAGACGGCGCTGCGATGCTCGTCGCCGGGACGCGGCCAGAGGCTGCAGAGCAGTGACTGGAGCTCGGGATAATGGTCTAGATCGTTGAGCGCGCGCACGGCTTGCGTCACGCCGGCGAGCCCCTCGGGGCATTCGTCGACCAGGTAGGCCTCGACGGTGGCGCGGGGCACCTCGACGCCGATGGCGCGCACGGGGATGCCGCCGTGGACGAGCCCGCGCCAGCCGCCCTGGTCGCTGTAGAGGCCCCAGAGACTTTTCGCGCGGAGGCGCCGATAGGGGACGAACTCCTCGCCCGATATCGATTCGTACCAGGTGATGCTCGCGTATTCGGACAGCTCGAACTCGAGGACGGCGTCGCGCGTTAAGGTGAAGTCGTGGATGGATAACGACCAGCGATCGGTGGGCGCGCAGGTGTGGAACCGGCCGCGCACGAGGTCCTCGTCGCTGGCGAACGAGGACCACAGGGGGCCGAACCCTTCAGGGGAGGGGGTGGGGTGAAAGCCTGCTTGCGCGAGGCTTACGCTATGAAAGTCTGTTCGGAGCTGTGGCATGGGGCGCCTCCCTGCGACGATCGGCCCATAACCTGATACGTTTCGGCCGAACCCTCCGCACCGAGCAAGGCGCGGTCATGTCTGATCCTATCATTAAGTTAACCATAGGTATCTTTCTCTTTTCAGGGTAGGCAGCTAAGGAGCAGACCATGCAGACGGCTCAGCAATCGGGCGGCTTGACCGCGCGCGACCTCATCACCACCGGCATTTTCACCGCACTGTACTTCGTGCTCATGATGGTGGGCGGCGTGTTCTTCGCTCCCAATCCGGTACTCACGTTTCTTATGCCGGCGGCGGCTGCCCTGCTGACCGGGCCGGCGTATCTGCTGTTGGTGGCGAAGGTGCCCAAACATGGGCCGGTCATCATCCTCGGCATCGTGGTGGGCTTGGTGATGTTCGCGACGGGCATGTACTGGGGATGGTCGGTTGCCCTGGTGGTGCTGGGCATCGTCGCTGACCTGATCGCCGGCGCGGGCGCGTTTCGCAACAAGAACCTCAACCTGGCAAGCTTCGTGGTGTTCTCGCTCGCCCCGATGGGCTCCTACGCGATGCTGTGGCTCAACCCGTCGGCCTACGTGGGATATCTGACCGCCAAAGGAACCGAGCAGGCTTACATGGACACGATGATGGCGACGGCAGCCGATTGGGTGCTGCCCGTCATGGTCATCGCGACGATCGTCTGCGCGCTCGTGAGCGGCGTGGTGGGAAGGATCCTGCTCAAGAAGCAGTTCGAGCGCGCCGGCGCGACCTCATGAGCGCCCCTGTGCGCCTTGACCCGCGCACCAAGCTCGCGCTGATCGCCCTGGTGGCGGTAGCGGTGTCCGTCTCTCCGGGGCTGTGGTACGAGGCGGCGCTGATGGCGCTCGTGGCGCTGCTCGCGCTGGTGCTGGGCCGTGCGCGCATCGCCGGGGCGACCGTGGCGGTCGCGGCGGTGTTCGGCGCGTGCTCGCTCGGGGTTGCTCATCTGGAGGCGGGCGTCGTGCAGACGATGCTTGCTTCCTTTTTGATGTTCGTGCGCAAGGTGCTGCCCTGCGGCATGCTCGCCGCGCTCGTCGTCTCGACCACGCAGGTCAACGAGTTCATGAGCGCCCTTGCGCGCCTGCATGCGCCGCGCGAGCTGACGATCCCGCTCGCCGTGATGCTGCGCTACGTACCGGCCATCCGCGAGGACTGGGGCTTCATCCGCGATGCCATGCGCATGCGGGGCGTCGCGCTGAGCGCCTGGGGTGCCGTGCGCCATCCGGCCAGGACGGTCACGTGCCTCTACGTCCCGTTGCTCATGAGCGCGAGCCGGGTGGCCGATGAGCTGTCCATGGCGTCGATCGCGCGCGGGATCAAGAACCCGGCGCCGCGCACCTGCGTGGTCTCCCTTTCTTTCAGCGCCGCTGATGCGATCGCGCTCGTGTGCATGATCGCGGTCGTGGCGGCGGGTGTCGCTGCGGGGGTGGGCGCATGATCGAGTTGCGAGAGGCGAGCTTCGCGTATGCACGCGCTGCGGAGGTGGACGAGCCGGCGTCGGGTGCGGCCTCGGCGGGTAAGGCCGCGGCGGGTGTGGGCGATCGGGCATCAGGTGATGCCGCGGCGGGTGCGGGCGAGCGCGCGCCTGAGGGCGTGCAGGGGGTGAGCCTTGCGGTGCGGCCGGGCACGTGCACGCTCGTGTGCGGGGCGTCGGGCAGCGGCAAGACCACGATCGGGCGCCTGGCGAATGGCCTCGCGCCGACGTTTTTCCCCGGCACGGTGAGCGGGTCGGTGCTCGTGGACGGGCGCGACGTGGCGACGATGGCGTCGTGGGAGGTCGCGGCGCGCGTGGGCAGCGTGTTCCAAAACCCGCGCACCCAGTTCTTCAACGTCGATTCGACCGGAGAGGTCGCTTTCGGGCTGGAAAGCCAGGGCCTGCCGGAAGAGGAGGTGCGCCGGCGCACGCGCGATACCATCGACGAGCTGGGGCTTCAAGAGTTGGCGGATCGCAGCATCTTCGGGCTGTCAGGCGGTGAGCGTCAGCGTATCGCGTATGCGAGCGTGTGGGCGACGCGGCCTACGTCGCTCGTGCTCGATG
Source organism: Oscillibacter sp. MSJ-31 (assembly GCA_963601095.1). Classification (GTDB taxonomy): domain Bacteria; phylum Actinomycetota; class Coriobacteriia; order Coriobacteriales; family Eggerthellaceae; genus Anaerotardibacter. The sequence continues at coordinate 56,300 of CAVCDZ010000051.1, forward strand.
AGCCGACGAGCAACCTCGACCTCGCCTCGATCCGCGCGCTGCGATCGTACCTTGTGCGCGCGAAGGAGGCGGGCGTTGCCGTGCTGGTAGCCGAGCATCGCCTGTGGTGGCTCGAAGGAGTGGCCGACGAGGTCGTGGTGATGGCGCAGGGCCGCAGCGTGTGGCAGGGCTCGGCGCAGGATTTTTGGGCGCTGCCCGCCACTGAGGTGCGCGCGTTTGGCCTGCGCACCCGCCGGATCGACGACGTGCGCGTGTTGCCAGCGGATGGGGGCGAGGCGGCGGAGCCGAGCGGAGGCGACGCGATGGCATCGGGCGGACTTGTGTTCGATCGCGTGAGCGCCGGCTACCGCGACCGTTTGGTGCTGGACGGCGTGTCGTGCGCGTTTGCTGCAGGAGCCGTCACAGCGCTGGTGGGGTCGAACGGCGCGGGCAAGACGACGCTTGCGCGGGTTGCCTGCGGGCTGATGCGCGAGGAGGCGGGCTCGATCGTGTTGGACGGCGTGGGGCTGCCCGCAAAGCGGCGCCTCGAGCGCAGCGCACTCGTGTTCCAAGACGTGAACTACCAGCTCTTTGCCGAAAGCGTGCGCAAAGAGGTGACGTTTGGCCTGTCGCGGGCCGCAGCAGCGCGCGTCGATGTCGAGGGGCTCCTATCCGATTTAGGGCTTTCGGGCTTGGAGGAGCGGCATCCGGCGACGCTGTCCGGTGGGCAGAAGCAGCGTTTGGCGGTGGCATGCTGTCTGGCGCAAGAGCGTCGGGTGCTCGTGTTCGACGAGCCGACGAGCGGGCTCGATTGCGAGAGTATGGAGCGCGTGGCGGCGCTGCTGCGGCGGCTTGCCGCGGCGGGGCGGGTCGTGGTGGTGGTGACGCATGACCTCGAGCTGGTGGCGCGGGCCTGCGATCGTGCGGTCTGCCTGCGCGACGGGCGCATCGAAGCTGAATGGGACGTGCCCAGCGAGTTCGCTGTTGTGCGCGATGCGATGGAGCAGTGAGGTCTTCGGGCGTGCTGCCCGTCCTTGTCGGGCCTGCGCGCTGCGGAGGATGCGTGCAAGGGTGCGGCCCCGGGGTGCGGCATCCGAACAAGGCGTCCGCTGCGCCGCTCGCCCAGGCCTTGCGCACGTGCTGTGAGAAATCCCGACACGATCTCTTCGCTCTAGTTAGTTGGAGTAAAATACCCCAAACAAGACCCTCATGCGGCGAAGCGCGCCCTGTGCTGCGCGTGCCGCTTTTCTGAGGCAAGTACGTAGCGTGAAAGGATAGGCAATGGCTGACGTGCAAGCGGTGGACTACATCTGGAAAAACGGCGAGGCTGTGCCGTGGGAACAGGCTACGACGCACGTTCTGTCGCATACCCTGCACTATGGCTCGGGCGTCTTTGAGGGCATCCGCTGCTATCACAACGAAGACACCGATGAGGCGGTCATCTTCCGCCTTCATGACCATATGGAGCGTCTGCATCGCAGCGCCAAGATCGCGATGATGGAGATCCCGTACTCGGTCGATGAGCTGTGCCAGGCGACGATCGACATCATCAAGAAGAACAACCTGAAGTCCTGCTACATCCGTCCGCTGGCTTATTACGGCTACGGTCAGATGGGCGTCGACCCGACGGGTGCGCCGGTTGACGTGATCATCGCCGTGTGGCCGTGGGATTCCTACCTCGGCGCCGAGGCGCTGGCCAACGGCATCAAGGTGGGCGTGTCTTCGTGGCGCCAGCGTTCGTTCAACGCGATTCCGCCTGCCGTGAAGTCGTCCGCTTCCTACATGAACTCCATCCTCGCCAAGCTCGAGGCCAAGAACCACGGCTATGCCGAGGCGGTCATGCTCAACGAGCAGGGCTATGTCTGCGAGGGCACGGGCGAGAACCTCTTCGTCGTGCGCAACGGCATCCTCTCCACGCCGCCGCTGTCCGACGGCCTGCTTGAGGGCATCACGCGCGACACCGTGCTGACGCTCGCCTGCGACATGGACATCACGGCGCTCGAGGAATCCCTCACGCGCTCCGACCTGTACGTCGCCGACGAGATGTTCATGACGGGTTCTGCCGCTGAACTTACGCCGGTCGCCAGCGTCGACGATCGCCCGGTGGGCAAGCCCGGCGAGATCACCAAGGCCCTGCAGGCGCGCTACTTCGACGTGGCGTACGGCAAGGTGCCTGAGTACGAAGAGTGGATCACGCGCATCGCGTAGCGGCGTTTGCGCACGCGCACACCACCATAAGAGCCTTGGTTTCGATCAGGGCTCTTTTGGTTGGGGCGCGGTTTTTGGGTGCGGCGCTGACGGGCGCCAAGCGCGGGCGTCGCGGATGCGTGGCGTGACCAGCGCGTGGTGCGGCCGGTTCGGGCGTGTAGGCCGTAAGGCGCAGGACGCCTGGCATGAGACGGAGACGAGACGAGTGCGGGGAACATCCCCGCCAAGATGCGACGAGGGAGGCGCGTGACATGGCTGATTTGAGGACGCGAGAGGTCGAAGACCTGCTTGCGGTGCTGGCGGGCATGACCGACCCCGACGACGTCTTTGCCTTGCTTGAGGACTTGTTCACCGTGCGTGAGATCAAGGACACCTCCCAGCGTCTCGACGTGGCGCGCATGCTGCGCGACGGCAGCTCGTACACGGTGATAGAGCAGACCACCGGTGCGTCGGCCACCACGATCGCCCGCGTCTCGAAGGCGCTCAACTACGGCGCCGGCGGTTATCAGCACGCCTTTGACGTGCTCGACGCGCGCGAGGAGGCGTGAGCGCCGTGGACGCGAACGGTGGCGACGAGGAAAAGCAGGCGGCAGACGAGCGCGCCGCAGGCGGGCGGGCTGCAGACGGTCAGGCGTCGGGCGCGCAGCCGTCTGAGGGACGCGCCGCCGGCAACCAAGCGAAGGCTCGCCGGGCGCATCGCGTGCCGCGTCGGGCGATCGTGCTGCTGATCGTTGCCGTCGTGGCGATCGCGCTCGCGGTGCCTCTCGTGGCGAGCTGCGCACCCAAGAAGCAGAGCGATGAGTATCAGCTGGCGCAGGCCGGCACGCTGACGGTCGCGTCCTCTCTCGATCACTCGCTGTTCGACGAGGGAAGCGCTGATGCGGCAAGTGGCTTCGACATCGCGGTGGCCCATGAGGTCGCCAACCGGTTAGGCCTGGGCTTTTCGGTGGTCGACGTTGCGTCGGGAGACGTGGCGACGGCGGTGGCCGACGGCACGGCCGATGCCGGGGTGTCCTGTTTGACCATCGGCACGGACGGGGTCGACAAGGTGACGTTTTCCGATCCCTGTTACCTGGCTGATCAGGCCTTGGTGGTGCTCAAGGGCACCTACGAGACCGGCGACGACCTGCAGGGTCAGCGCGTGGTTGCTCCCAAACGGTCTGCAGGGTACCGCTATGCGGAGAGCGCCTTTGGCAAGACGACGATGGGCTTGGCCGACGCGGCGACGTGCTTCACCGCGCTGCGCAGTCAGGCTTCGCTCGAGGGAGGCGTGCGCGCGGTCGTTGTGGACGTGCCGGTCGCGCGCCATCTGATCGCGAATGGGTTTGCCGACTGCACGATCATCGAGCAGATCTCGACGGGCGAGGAATACGGCATCGCGGTGGCGCAGAGCAACACGGCACTCAAAGACGACATCAACGCCGCCCTCGAGGACATGGACGAGGACGGCACGCTCGACGCGCTGCGCAGCCAGTACCTGGGGTAGGGTCGTGGATTGCGGTGCTTCGCGGGTCGTGCGGCTGCGCGATTGTCTCTGCGGCGCGCGGCGTTTTCTGCCTGCCGGTTCGCTCACGTTGCATCGTCGTAACGGTTGGCCGTCGCGTTCTTGTCGCTGGCCTGCGGGCACAAGAGTTTCAGCGTGTGCGCCACCGCTCGTTCACGAGCCTGGATATCCCTCATAAAATGGGTATTTATCAGGCATTATTGCCGTTTAGGTCTAATTAACGACCGCTTATTGTTCCATATATCGTTGACGAATAGCGCTTTGATTGAATAAAGGCAGGCTTAAGCCACTGTGGCCCCAGAGTGGGGCGATGGCATAGCCGGAGCGCTTCGGCTTCTACCGACACGTGCGTCGGAAAGGAGCAACGGAATGGAACGTAGGGAATTCATCGCCCTTATAGCTGGGGGGGCTGGCATCGTTTGCGCTGCCGAGGTTCGCCCTCGCTGACGGCAGCTTTGGCGGCGAGGGCGGGTCAGGCGGCAATGTTCAAATCGACAATCCTGAGCTTGTTGTTGAGTCGATTGCTTTCGGAATGGCAGAAACCTTCTTTTCCGCTATCGAACCAAGCAAGGAGATCAAGGCTGTTTCTGCAACCCCCCAATGTTCGACCCGTCTGGCGAGGCGACAGGCTTTATCGTTCATGTCGATGCTGACGGATCGAGCTATGGATACGTCATTTTCGATTCTTCGGAGAAGTTCGGGATAGCGGAATACTCGTATGGCGAGCATGCGGCGCAAAGTCCCCTGCAAAGCGCAGTGGAAAATGCCCCAGTTCTCTTTTCCGGTTCTTTGGAGAAGCTTTTTTACAGGATAGATCCCTTCACGTATGGCTGCGTTGATCCGATGACGGATACATGCGTTACGAATTATGGAGAGGAGTTCGACGCTTCGACTCGTGGGCTCTCATTGTCTCTCGGGACAGGATATTCTTCAAAGCCGAGTGTTTGGGAGGACGCCAATGTCCTTTTGGATCTTGCGATGGTGTATAGGAATTACAATGTTGCGGCCGTTAACTCGATTTCGGGATATACGTCGTTTCCCGAGGCCACGGTTGTGCAGAAAACGGGAACCTATGCATGTGCGGTGTCAGCGATGCTCTGCGTTTGTTCGTATTACGTTTCAACGGGCGGCTTGAGTGGATTGAAGTCCGACTACGAGTATCTATGGGAAGCGTCTAGCACCCAGGTGGATCGTGTAAGTGGCGGAATCGTGTATGGTGCTACACCGCGCGACAAGTCGGGTGCAGGGGTTGCATCGTACTGTTCAGCCAGGGGCAAAACCGTGAGCTCTTCTTTCGTGGATGCAGCGGGGTGGAGCCGCTATAAATCATGCATCGATTCTAAGCAGATGGCGATCTTTAGTGCAGCTCTTGCGGGTGATCCCAGCTTGGGGCACGCGATGACGGTGGTGGGCTACATGACGGTGGTTGATAAAAGCGATGTTACCAGTTTCATGAACACCCTCATGGTGTTCGATGGGTGGCGTAGCGGTCTGCGAATTTTAAATCACAATGCTTCTCATTACTCGAGGCATGACGGCACGTTTTTCACGGGGTGATTTAGGTGGCTCGAATATCTCCATGCTTTTTGGTGCCGGCTTTGTTGGCGTGCTTGGTTGTGGCGATTGCAATTGGTTGCTCTTTGGTGGATAGGGGCCATGAAGGCATAAACGGGGGGATTATTCTCACCATTGGTACGCTTCTGGAACGGTGCTGTGGATAGATCACGATTCCAAAGAATTCGAAATAGCCTTGCAGGATGCCCCCTATTTTCTCGACAAGGAGACCGTTGTCGCCAACGCATCTCGATCGTTGAGCGACACTTCATCGCTCGAGGTCGATGAAGGGGACGAGGTGACCGTTTCCTTTATGAAGCAAAGGGAAGAGCGATCTCCCCTTTATATTTCTGGGCTGACTATCGATAAGAAGAAAGGTCAATGACCATGGTCAATGAAAGAAAAGACATCTCCCGAAGAGGATTGATGAAGGCGGCTGCGATCGGAGTTTTCGGAGGCGCGCTTGTGGGGATCGCTTCTCCAAGGAGGGCTTTTGCTGATCTAAATCAGAAAGCCAATGGTTTCAGCCCATCTTTGGTGGTCAAGGCGGTTGACTCTTCTACAGGTAAGCTACTGGCGATTGTGAGGGAGACGATCGAGCCGGCTTGGCATGAGTCTCGGATGTCGGAGGCAAAGGAAGCCGCGGCGCCAGGTGGCTTAGTTGAATGCTGGCAGACGGACGAGGGGACATCGGGTTTGATTTCGGCGACGAGCCGCATTCCTCTCAGAGCTTCAGCTTACCGTGAGGAGACGAAAGAATCCGATGATGGTCTTGAGCTTTACGTCAAACTTGTTCTTGGGGTTTCGTGGGGAGAGGGGCAATCAAGCATTCAAATCCAAAGAGGATCTTTTAGTGTTTCACAGAAAAGTCCTTTGGTTACTTATTCCAACACGGGATATGCGATGATGCAAAAATCCAGGTTCGTTTCGGATCTATTCAACGAGCCGGAGTTGACCGTTGAAACCGGCTGGCCTGCAGATTCGTTTGATACCGCTACGGATCAGTATACTTGCGGTGGAGCCGTTACTGGTAGTGGCTTTAACTTGATGACGGGAGAAGAGATCTACTATACGGTAGAGCTCTATCTGTAGCGTTAGCTTTGTTGAGGGGAGAGGGCGGCCCTCGTCTTCCTCACGTTGCATCGTCGTAACGGTTGGCCGTCGCGTTCTTGTCGCTGGCCTGCGGGCGCGGTACTCTCTTGTGCGGAAACAAGAGAAAGGCATCGTGTTATGGAACACAAGAATGCATGGGAGTCCTACGACGAGGGCCAGCTAGCCGAGCTGGACAAGGTCGCCGCGGGTTACATCGACTTCATCTCCGAGAACAAGACCGAGCGCCGCTGCTTCGCAGCCGCCGTCGCCGAGGCTGAGGCGGCGGGCTACAAGCCGTTGACCGACGCGATCGCGGCAGGCACTGCACTCAAGCCGGGTGACAAGGTGTGGGCCACTTCGCACAACAAGGCGCTCATTCTGGTGCACGTGGGCACCGAGCCGCTCGACGCGGGTCTGAACATCCTCGGCGCGCACATCGACAGCCCGCGCCTCGACCTCAAGCAGAACCCGGTGTACGAGTCCAACGGCCTCGCGTACCTGGACACGCATTACTATGGCGGCATCAAGAGCTATCAGTGGGTCACGCTGCCGCTGGCCCTGCATGGCGTCATCGCCAAGACCGACGGCTCGGTCGTCGACGTCAACGTGGGCGACGACCCGGCCGACCCGGTGTTCTGCGTCACCGATTTGCTGCCGCATCTGGGTAATAAGCAGATGGCCAAGAAGGCCAGCGAGGCGGTCGAGGGCGAGGCGCTCGACGTGCTGATGGGTAACCGCCCGCTCGTGCTGTCCGCCGACGACAAGAAGAAGGACGAGAACGCCGACGCCGCCAAGGAGCCGGTCAAGGCGTTTGCGCTCGATCTGTTGAAGGAGAAGTACGGCATCGCTGAGGAGGACTTCCTGTCCGCCGAGATCGAGGTTGTGCCGGCTGGTCGCGCTCGCGAGCTGGGCTTCGATCGCAGCATGGTGCTCGGCTACGGCCAGGACGACCGCGTGTGCTCCTACACCTCGCTCGAGGCGCAGCTGGCCGTCAAGGCACCGAAGAAGACCGCGGTCACGGTGCTCGTCGACAAGGAGGAGATCGGCTCGGTGGGCGCCACCGGCATGGCGTCGCAGTTCTTCGAGAACACGATCGCCGAGGTGGTTGCGCTCGTCTATGGCCGCGAGAGCGAGCTCGCCGTGCGTCGCTGCCTGCGCGCGTCGCGCATGCTGTCGTCCGACGTGTCGGCCGGTTTCGACCCGGCGTATGCGGGCGTGTTCGAGACCAAGAACGCCTGCTATCTGGGGCGCGGCCTTGTGTTCAACAAGTACACCGGCGCGCGCGGCAAGAGCGGGTCGAATGACGCTCGCGCCGAGTACGTGGCGTACGTGCGTCGCGTGATGGACGACGCCGGCGTGGCGTATCAGACCGCTGAGCTGGGCAAGGTCGATGCGGGCGGCGGCGGAACGATCGCGTATCTGCCGGCGAAGTACGGCATGGACGTCATCGATTCCGGTGTGGCGGTGCTGTCCATGCATGCGCCGTGGGAGGTCACGAGCAAGGCTGACATCTACGAGGCCTATCGCGGTTACGTGGCGTTCCTCGAAGCGTAGCGTTTCAGACGACGAGGGGCCGGCGCGCACTGCGCGCCGGCCCCTTTTTTCATGTGCGGAGGTGTTGCAGCCCGGTCGACGCGCTGCTGCCACCTGCCCGACGCTGCCGTTCGTCTGCGCTGTTGCTCGGCATACCCGGTCACTGCCGCTATCGGTATCCCTGATGTTCCGGCTGCTCATGTCTTTGGCACCTGGTCGAGCACCTACACTGACCCCATGGGAATCTGCATCTGCGGCATAACGGCGTTGGAGGTGTATCGGGCAAGCGGGCGTCTGCTGCCTGACGTGCTCGCTCGCCCGCGCACGGCGACGCTTGACGTCGGGCCGCCTCCCTCCGCGACGATGCTCGCCGACGACCTCACGCGCCTCGGCGCCCGCACCACCCCCTACCACCTGGCTATCGATAGCGCCCATCGCATCGCGCCTCGTCCCGATATCCAGCGGCATTCCTTCCGCGAGCCGTTTCCCCGGAAGGCATTCATCCGGCTGAGCCCCAAGATTTCCCTTGTCAGCCCCGAATTCCTGTTCGTCAAGCTTTCGGCGGCAGGAGATTTGGACGAGATTGACCTTGCGCTTATTGGATACGAGCTCTGTGGCCTGTACGTTCTCGACCCGGACGACGAGTCGTGGACAGGTCAGATCAGCACAGGGGCATCCCTCACCAATGCTCTAAAGATCGACAGGATGATCCAGGCTTGCGGCGGCAGGAGGGGCATTGCGCGGGCGAGATCGGCGGCGGGTTTGATAGCAGACCGCTCCAATTCACCGATGGAGACCGTGCTTGCTGCCCTGTTTGGCTTTCCGCGCAGGTTGGGAGGCTTGGGGTTGGGGCCGATCGAAATGAATCGCAAAGTGGCGACAACGACGGGAGACCGGTGGGTTGATCTGTTTTTCGTTGGTAAGGGTGTGGGGCTTGAGTACAAAGGACGCGAAGCCCACTCGATTGAAAAGGTCGGGCGTGACGACCGCCGTCAGAACAAGCTAGTAGGTTCAGGCGTTGCTGTCCTGAACGTATGGTACGAAGACTTGGCTGATGCGAACTTGTTCGACCAGCTTGTGCATGATGTATGCAATGCCCTCGGAGTTCGGTTGCGCATCAGAAGCAAGACATTCGATCATCGGCAGGCGCTTTTGCGGAGAAGACTGATGCCTGCGATCGGAAGGTTCGGCGGGATGGCTCCGATGAGGTGATTACATTGCCGGGAGCCGCAGCAAAAGCGTTGGAGGCTACTTTGCCTGCATGTCGTGCAGCAAATAATTGAGATCGTGGTCAAAATACCCGAGTTCTGGGTATAAGAAGAGCTTGCCCGGGGCGTTCTAGGGGTCTCAAAAGCATTGAAAACCATACAGCTACGATCTATGTGTTTGAAATCATGCCTCTCTGGATGGGCAAGCGGGCTCCTCAGAGCCTTTCTGCGGCATCTAAAGCATCCAGAACTCGGGTATTTTGACCACGATTCGATTCAGACGCGGGTAGGCTGCTCTTTTGGTTGGCGTATTGGTAATGTGCGGCGACGTGGATGGGCTCACCGGGCCGCGCGCCGCTGTCGCGTGGCTACGCGAACGGCACGCTGGTGGTGTGCGGTTGCGCGGGTGGGGCACATCGGCGGTGCGCGGCTGGGCGAGCGGCTCGCAGTGCGGTGCATCGGCTGCTTTGCAGCCGATGCACCGCACTGCCGCTAGCCGAAGGTCGCTCACTCATCGGGATTTTCTTTTTTGGCGGGTTAACCTGTTCTGTGCAGCAACCGTGTCTATAATGGGTGACACCTCGCGATCGCAAGGCGCAGCGTGCCGTGCTGACCGCACCCCGGGGCTTTGCACGATGGATTTCACTAAGGAGCGCTTCATGGCACATTACTTCGATGAACCCTCTCGCACGTTTAACGAATACCTGCTCGTACCAGGCTATTCGTCTTCTGAGTGCATTCCGGAAGCGGTGAATCTCAGCACGCCTTTGGTGCGCTTCAAGCAGGGGGAGACCTCGGCGCTGACGCTGTCCATCCCGATGGTCTCGGCAATCATGCAGGCCGTCTCCGACGACGGCATGGCCGTTGCACTCGCTCAGCAGGGTGGCCTGTCGTTCATCTACGGCTCCCAGTCCATCGAGAGCCAGGCCGCCATGGTCTGTCGCGTGAAGGATCATAAGGCAGGCTTCGTGCGCAGCGACTCCAACCTCGCACCGAACGCGACCCTGCGCGACGTCGTCGCGCTCAAAGAAAAGAGCGGCCACACCACCATGCCGGTCACGGAGAACGGCGATTCCCAGGGCCGCCTGGTCGGCATCGTGACTGGCCGCGACTACCGCCTGTCCCGCATGGATCTCGACACCCCGGTCACGGATTTCATGACGCCGCGTGAGAAGCTCATCGTCGCTGGCCCGGACACGAGCCTCAAAGAAGCCAACGACATCATCTGGGACAACAAGCTCAACTCCCTGCCGATCGTCGACGATAACGACAAACTTCTGTACATGGTGTTCCGCAAGGACTACGAGCAGCACAAGTCCAACCCGCACGAGCTGCTCGACAGCCATAAGCGCTACCTCGTGGGCGCGGGCATCAACACCCGTGACTTCGCCGAGCGCGTTCCCGCGCTGGTCGAGGCTGGCGCCGACGTGCTGTGCATCGACTCATCCGAAGGCTATTCCGAGTGGCAGTCGCGCACGATCGAGTGGATTCGCTCGCATTACGGCGACTCCGTCAAGGTGGGCGCCGGCAACGTCGTCGACGCCGAGGGCTTCCGCTTCCTGGCCAACGCCGGGGCCGACTTCATCAAGGTGGGCATCGGCGGCGGCTCGATCTGCATCACGCGTGAGCAGAAGGGCATCGGTCGCGGTCAGGCCACCGCGCTGATCGAGGTCGCCAAGGCGCGCGACGAGTATCTGCGCGAGACCGGCGTGTACGTGCCGGTGTGCTCGGACGGCGGCATCGTCTACGACCATCACATGACGCTCGCCCTTGCCATGGGCGCTGACTTCATGATGCTGGGTCGCTACTTTGCCCGCTTTGACGAGAGCCCCACGAACAAGGTCAACGTCAACGGCAACTACATGAAGGAGTACTGGGGCGAGGGTTCGGCGCGCGCTCGCAACTGGCAGCGCTATGACCTGGGCGGCTCGAAGAAGGGTATGACCTTCGAAGAGGGCGTCGACTCGTATGTTCCCTATGCTGGTGCCTTGAAGGACAACGTCGATCTGACGCTTTCCAAGATCAAGTCCACGATGTGCAACTGCGGTGCGCTTACCATCCCTGAGCTGCAGGAAAAGGCGAAGCTCACGGTGATCAGCTCCACCTCCATCGTTGAGGGCGGCGCTCACGACGTCCTCCTGAAGGACAAGACGCCGTACGTCGGCAACACAATTCGCTAGCCAGCGCGAACAAAAGTGCTTTGAGAGGCCGCCCCGACGAAGGGGCGGCCTCTTTCGTTGTGGCGGGGTTTGCCGGCAACGCGAGGCGCGTTGTGCGCACGGGCCTGCCGGCGGCCGAGCACCTGGGTCGCGCAGCGCACGCGGACCGTCGTCAGGCAGGCTCCTGGGTCGTGTCCGGGACAGCGTCCGAGCACCTTTCTCGGTCGGCAAAAGGGGCGGTCCTTCACAAAATCTCAACGAAGGCAAGGGGCTCAGAAACAACGAATGACCTGGAGAAATATTCCCAATCGGTGCAGGAAGCTCGCCCCCTTGACGCGGCCGATTAGCCCCAGAATGCCATGTGCGCTACACTTTTATTCATGTTTACGCGATTATCCATGTTTACGCGAACAAAGACCGCGCTTTGTGCGGTGCCGTTGAGCATCGTATTGGCCTTATCGACCGTCTATCCCATTGGGGGGACGGTCCGCAGCGCCTATGCGGATGAGCTTTCCGATGCGCAGGCCGCGCTCGACGAAGCCTCCGGTCAGCTCGATTCCCTGACGGCCGAATACAATGCGCTTCAGGAAGACATCGCCCAGATCGACGCGCAGATCGCCGACACCACCAAGAAGACCGAGACCGCCCAGGCCGCCATGCTCAAAGGCCAGGACGAGCTCGGCGACACGGTGCTCGCCCAGTACAAGAGCGACGGCGGGCTTTCCCTCATGAACATCTGCTTGAGCACGAGCAGCATCTCCGACCTGGTGAAGAATTTGTCGTACTACTCCGCTATCCAGCAGGATCAGGCCGACATGATCGCCGAGCAGAAGGACCTGCGCGATCAATTCCAGGCATCCCTCGATGAGCTCGACACCCAGCGCGACACCCAGCAGGATCTGCTTGACCAGGCCGAACAGAAGAAGGCCGATGCCGAAAAGGTGGTCTCCGACGCTTCCGCCAAGGTCTCGTCCATCAAGGAATCCCAGGCGGCGCTTGCAGCCCTTCAAGCGAAGGCGGCTGCGATGGAGCAGCAGAAGCAGGAAACGCAGCAGGAGCAGCAGGAGACCGACCCCAGCTGGAACACCGGCAACGACCGTCCGGCTTCGGGTGGCGGCTCGACCGACGGCGGCAGCAGCTCCGGCGGCTCGAACAGCGGCTCGGCTGACGTGTCGAAGGGCTGGAAGTCGGGTCCGGCATCTGCGTACGGCGGAAGCACCGACTCGTCGACGCCCAACCCGGGCACGACCGCCACAGGCGCGGTGTGCGACGACAATTCCATGGGCGTTGCCGTTCCGCTGGCATGGCCCAACGCCCGTTCGTACCTGGGCCACGCCGTGGAGATCAAGTACGGCGGCAAGACCGTGGTCGCCACGATCAACGACCTTGGCGGCATGGGCGGCGGCTCGCGCCATTTGGATTTGCAGCCTGGCGTGTTCAAGGCGTTCGGCTCCAACTCTTGCAACTCTTGGGGCGTGCGCACGGTACAGTACCGTATCCTGTAGCTCCTCGCCACATCGATCAACATGAAACGACCCGCCTTGGCGGGTCGTTTTGCATTGGGATTTCGTTGATTCGGTCATGCGCTTTGGCGGCAGGCAGCCGTCTCGCTGGCAATGGTCGCATATAATCGTTGCGCTTGCGTGGGCATTCCTGCCATCGATGTGGATTATCGTCCGGAAACATGCACGTCAAGCGAAAGCGATATAATGCCTAAACGCATACCCAAGAAGAGGATCCATCCGATGAAAGAATACAATCCGCATGAGATAGAGCCGCGCTGGCAGAAGGTCTGGGCCGATGCGGGCGCGTATCGCGCCGTCGAGGACACGACCAAGCCCAAGCGCTACGTTCTCGAGATGTTCCCGTATCCTTCGGGCGATATTCATATGGGCCATGTGCGCAACTACTCCATCGGCGACGTCACGGCGCGCTATTACACGATGCGCGGCTACGACGTGCTGCATCCGATGGGCTGGGACGCCTTCGGCCTGCCGGCTGAAAACGCCGCCATCAAGCACAACAGCCACCCCGCGAAGTGGACCTACGCCAACATCGAGACGCAGAAGGCCAGCTTCAAGCGGATGGGCTTTTCCTACGACTGGGATCGCACCGTCGTCGCGTGCGACCCGGAGTATTACCGCTGGGGTCAGTGGATCTTTCTGCAGTTCTGGAAGCGCGGGCTCGTCGAGCGCCGCAACTCGCCGGTCAACTGGTGTCCCAACTGCCAGACCGTGCTCGCAAACGAGCAGGTCACGGAAGGGGAGTGCTGGCGCTGCCACGGCGCCGTCGAAAAGCGCGATCTGACGCAGTGGTACTTCAAGATCACTGACTACGCCCAGGAGCTGCTCGACGACCTTGACCAGCTCAAAGGCTGGCCCGAGCCGGTCAAGCAGATGCAGGCCAACTGGATCGGCCGCTCGGAAGGCGCCGAGGTCGACTTCCTCCTGTGCGACCGCGACGGCAACGCGCCGGCCAACCCGACTGCCGACGACACGATCACCGTCTTCACCACCCGCCCCGACACGCTGTTCGGCTGCAGCTTCTTCCTCTTGGCGCCGGAGTCTCCGCGCCTGATGGAGCTCGTTGAGGGAACCGAATACGAGGCCGACGTTCGCGCACTCGTCGAGGCGGCCTCCAAGGTGAGCGCCGTCGAGCGCGCTCAGGGCGACCGCGAGAAGCACGGCGCCTTCACCGGCCGCTACGTCGTCAACCCGGTCAACGGCGAGAAGGCGCCCGTGTGGGTGGCCGACTACATCGTGTCCGACTACGGCACGGGCGCCGTCATGGCGGTGCCGTGCGGCGACCAGCGCGACTTCGAGTTCGCTCGCAAGTACGATCTGCCCATCATCCCGATCATCCTGGGCAAGGACGACCCACTGTTCGACCGCCTCAACGGCGTTGAGGATCGCCAGGTCACGTCCGTCGACTGGGACAAGTCGTACGAGGCCGAGGGCGTGCTCGTCCAGTCCGGCAAGTACACCGGCCTGGTGGGCGGCAAGCACAGCCCGGCCGTCGAGGCGATCATCGGCGATCTGGAAGCGGCCGGCAAGGGCAAGAAGTCGGTGCAGTTCCGCCTGCGCGACTGGCTGATCAGCCGCCAGCGCTATTGGGGCAACCCGATTCCGATGATCTACTGCGACACGTGCGGTCTTGTGTCGGTGCCCGAAGAGGACCTGCCGGTCATGCTGCCGCGCGACATCGACTTGGCAGCGGGCGAGACGCTTGCCACCCATGAGGAATTCGCGAAGTGCACCTGCCCGAAGTGTGGTGGCCCGGCGCGCCGCGAGACCGACACGATGGACACCTTCACGTGCTCGAGCTGGTATTACCTGCGCTACACCGACCCGCACAACACAGAGGCGCCGTTCTCGCCTGAGCGTGTCAACCGCTGGATGCCGGTCGACCAGTACATCGGCGGCATCGAGCACGCCATCCTGCATCTGCTCTACTCGCGTTTCTTCACCAAGGTGCTGCGTGACATGGGGATGCTCGACTTCGACGAGCCGTTCTCCAACCTGCTGTGCCAGGGCATGGTGCTCGACGAGCACGGTGACGTCATGTCCAAGTCGAAGGGCAACGTGATCTCCCCCGAGGATATGATCGCGGGCTACGGCGCCGATGCCGTGCGCACGTACATCCTGTTCATGGCACCGCCCGACAAGGAGCTGCAGTGGAACGAGGCAGGCCTTGCGGGCATGTACAAGTTCCTGAACCGCGCCTGGCGCGTGGTGGGCGATCTGGCCGGCCAGGCGGGCGAGGAGACGTATTTCCAGCCCGGCGCGAAGCCTGAGCAGGCCGCCGAGGCGCAGGCTGCGCTTTTGCGCGAACGCCATCGCGTCGTGGGCAAGGTCAACGACGATTTCGCGCGCAACAACTTCAACACCGCGATCTCCGCGATCATGGAGCTCGTGAACGCGGCGGGCGACTACCTGCGTCGCGCCTCCGCCGAGGATCGTGCGGCCGACCCCGAGAAGGCTGCGCTTGATGCCGAGGTGGCCGAGGCCATCGTGAAGCTGCTGGCGCCGTTTGCGCCCCACTGGGCCGAAGAGCTGTGGACGACGGTGCTCGGCCACGACGACTCGGTGCACACGCAGGCGTGGCCCGAGTTCGACCCGGCGGCTGCCAAGGCTGCTGAGGTGGAGTTGGCGGTTCAGGTGAACGGCAAGGTCAAGGCGAAGATCACGGTCGCAGCCGACGCTGCCGAAGATGAGGTGCGCGCTGCTGCGCTCGAGGCCGTGGCGTCTGCGACTGAGGGCAAGGACGTCAAGAAGGTCATTGTGATCCCCGGCCGTTTGGTCAACGTGGTCGCGAAATAGCGGTTGGTTGGCGGGCTGCGAGGTCGCGCTCGGTTGGCGGGTTGCGAGGTTGCACCTGACCGCCGGCTGCGAGGTTGCGCCTGGCGCGATCGCCGCACAGTTTCTGCGTGATGAGGCGCCGTCCCGTGTGGGGGCGGCGCCTTTTTTGCGTGCGGGGGGATCGGCAAGGATGTTGGCAGGCGCGCCGGGCAACGCATCCGTGCTGCGCCATCGCGCCATCGCCCGTTGCCCGTGCTGGGCAATGCATCCGCGTCGCGCCATCGCCTGCTGTCCGCTTCCCCGCGCGTCGTTGCGCTCGCCCGCGCCGGCCATCGCGCCGCGCTCCTCCCTTCCTCAACCTTCAGTTGTTATAAGGCTGTGAAGCTTCGCCGAACGCTGCGACGGCTTTGCTATGATCGGCGCGATGGGCAAGAAACAGAACAGAAAAGGGTGCCTGCGCCGTGCGATCGAAGCCGTTCTCGGCTTCGTTTTCGTTGTGCTGTTGGTTGTGGTGGGTATCCCGGTCGGCATCAACGCCTACGTGTGCGGCAGCACGGCGGGCTCGATCGAGTCGGCTGACACGGCGCGCGCCGACGCCATCGTCGTGCTCGGAGCGGGCATCAACTGGGATGGCAGCCCGTCGGCCGTGCTGCGCGATCGCCTCGATGTGGCCATCGAACTCTACAACGCAGGCGTGGCGCCGAAGATCGTCATGAGCGGCGACAACAGCGAATCGTCGTACAACGAGGTCATGGCGATGGCGAACTACGCGATCGACCAGGGCGTCAGCAAAGACGACATCTTCTGCGACCACGCCGGCGTGTCCACCTATGACAGCATGTACCGCCTGCGCCACGTCTTCGGCGTCGACCGCTGCGTCATTGTCACGCAGGAGTACCACCTGTACCGTTCGCTGTACGATGCGCGCACGTTCAAGATGGATGCTCGCGGCGTGGCGAGCGACCTGAGCACCTACGCGGACAAAGACGCCTACGAACAGCGCGAGTTTCTCGCCCGTCTGAAGGACTTCGCAGGTGGCCTCACCCATATGGAGCCCGAGACGAAGAGCGAGCCGGTAAGTCTCGACCAGTCGGGCACGGTCACGCAATGGTGGTAAGCTGGCACTGACGAGCTGCCGAGGGGGCGGCTGCACCTCGCATGGAAGGAACCGTCATGCCCAAGATCGTGATTGTCGACTCGGATTTCGAGAACAGCGACTTCGAGAAGAAGATGGCTCAGGACGCCGGCGTCGAGCTCGCCGTCTTCAACGAGCGGGAGCCCGCGGACGTGATCCGCAATGCCAAGGACGCCGACGGCGCCATCACCTCATACGGGCGCTTCCCGCGCGAAGTCTTCGAGGCGCTTCCGAATTTGAAGGTGGTCAGTCGGACCGGCGTGGGTTACGACAGCATCGACGTCGAGGCGGCCACCGAAAACGGCACGGCGGTCTGCATCGTCCCCGGCTACGGCACCGAGGTGGTGTCCGACCATGCGATCACGCTGGCGCTCTCGGTCCTGCGCCGCGTGAACGAGGTCGACGCCGACATGCGCGCGGGCATCTGGGATTACACGCGTCATCGTCCTTTCGGCCAGGTCTACGGGCGCACGTTCGGCGTCGTGGGGATGGGCGAGATCGGCCGCGCCGTGGCGCGCAAGGCTGCTGGCCTGGGCTTTAAGGTCATCTGCTCGTCTCGCTCCTTGAAGCCGGGGCGCCGCACGCCCGAGGGCTACGAGATCTGCACCTACGAGGACGTGCTGCGCCTAAGCGACGTGGTCAGCTTCCACACGGCGCTCACGCCCGGCACCCGTCATCTGCTCGATGCCGATCATCTGGCGCTGATACGTCCGGGCGCGGTGGTGGTGAACACCTCGCGCGGCGCGGTCATCGACACGGTGGCGCTCGCCGAGGCGCTTGAAGCGGACCGTTTGTGGGGCGCCGGCATCGACGTGTTCGAGGAGGAGCCGGTCGATCCGAGCCATCCGCTCATGCACGCGCCCCATACGGTGTTGAGCCCGCACGTGGCGTACTGGTCCGAGGAGTCGGGCATCGAGCTGCGCACGCGTGCGATGCAGGCGGCGTTCGACGTCGTGCAGGGACGCATGCCGGTGGATTGCCTGAACCCGCAGGTGCTGAAGTAGGGAAGGGGCGCGGCGTTGCCGAGCGTGAGACGCAGATTGCGCGCTAGGCCTCGTGCGACTCCAGATTGACGAATTCCACGTCGGCCACCGCGCCGGCATCGATCGTGAGGCGCGCGAGGCTCTTCTTGCTGCCCTGGCGCGGATACGAGGCGCTGCCGGGGTTGAGGTAGAGCACGCCGCCGATCATCTGCTTGCGCGGAACGTGCGTGTGGCCGTGGACGACGACCTGGACGTCGTCGGCGGGGGTGCCGATGTCCTCGGGACGATGGACCATGAGAAAGCGCACGCCGCCGATGCGCGGCGAGGCGGAGAAGGGGACGTCGCCTACAAGCGAGCGATCGCAGTTGCCGAGCACTGCGATGGTGGGGGCGATTGCCTCGAGCTCCATGAGGATGCTCGAGCGTTCGACGTCGCCCGCGCAGAGGATCAGATCGCAAGGCGCGAGCGCCGCCTCCGCTTCGGGGCTGAGCGTGCCGTGGATATCCGAGATGACGCCGACGAGCATGGGGCTTCCTTTCAAAGGGGCGAGCGACAAGGACATCATAGCGCGTGCTGTGCGCGGTTGCCGCAGCTCCCTATTCGCTGCGTTGCTTTCATTTCGGGGCGCGAGAAAAATAATCTCGTGATTTTGGCAAGAACCGACGGACGTACGCTGCCGCTGTGGTTCGTGCCCTCGTTTTGTTCACTGTTACGCCACATAACGATGCGAAACGTTGCGTAACGTGCGCGTCCAAAGGCTACAGTGCAGCGATTTCATGCAAGCAGCTGCGTATTTCCGCCGGCTCTTGCCAAAATCGGGCGAATTTTTTCTCTGGAGGACCCGAGGGGGTCGAAGCGTGCACGTGCGCCGAAGTGCGCGGCATGCCTGATTGACCCGCGCACTTCGGCGCACTAGAATGAGAACCCACCTTATATAAGCGCCGTTAGCTCAGCTGGTAGAGCAGGGGACTTTTAATCCCAAGGTCGCGGGTTCGATTCCCTCACGGCGCACCACTTGCACTTTTGGCCACCGATTCAGCTCGGTGGCTTTTTCTTTTCTCGGATGCGTGAGGGAATCGAACCTGTGAGGTGGCTTTCCGTCAAGAGAACAGCCCAGTGGGCTGTTCTCAGGAAAGCGCCCGAGGCGCCTTGCGCCGAAGGGGATGAGCGCGAGCCTGCACAGGCGAGCGCGGGAGTCCCTCACGGCGCACCACTTGAAACAAATGGTCAGGATGAGAAAAGCGTCCTGACCTTTTTCGTTCATGCGCCCGGAACGCGTGCCATTTCGTGCCATCTAATGACGCTCTCGCTTTGCTGGCGCTGCCTCGCCCCGCCAACCTGCGTCCCGGTGCCCTTCCCCCTTCTGGCCTGGCTCAATGCTGCGCATCTGTGGTACTCTTGCCGCCATGGTTAAAGAAGGACAGACCGCCCCCTCTTCCCTCCCGGCCACCCAACGCGACTTTCTCCTCGTCTGCGTTCGGGGATTTTTGCTGTGCGCAGCCGGCCCTCTCGTCTGCACGTTCATCGCCGAAGAGCTTTGCCTGTCGCAGGTCGTCGGCTTGGCCGAGGGCTTCTTCTCTGCCAACTACGCGCTCTACCTGATTCTCCACCTCATCGTGTTCGCGCTCGTGCGCCGCCTGCGGATAACCTGCCTTGCGGTGCTGGCGTTCGTGCTCTCGGTGAGCATCGCCAATCATTTCGTCACGGCGTTCACCGGCATCCCGATCACCTTCGGCGACCTCATGTCTGCCTCGACCGGCTTTGCCGTGGCCGGCGGCTACACCTATTCCCTTGACGCGAGCCTCGTGCGCGTCGTCGTCGCGGCGCTCGTCTACGCCGCCGTCGTTCTTGCCATCCCGCGTCCTGCTTTTCGCGTGGGGCCGCGCCGCACGCCCGTGCTCTGCGCGAGCTTGCTGGTGTGCGTCCTCGGGGTGACCGGCGCGCTCGCCACTGACGACGACCTGTGGAGTCGCATCGACACGCATGAATGGAACCCGGCCTATTCGTATTCCCACTACGGTTTCGCGATGAGCCTGGTCTCCGACGTCGCCGGCGCATCCACCGTCGAAGCGCCCGGCTACGACCCGCCTACGCTCTGGGGCATCGACAGCGACACCGGCATCGCCCAGGTTAACGTCGGCGACGGCTACGCCTACCGAATCGGGCACGCGCCGCACTACACAAGCGCCACCGAGACTTCGCCTCACATCATCGCGATCATGAACGAGTCGTTTTCGGACCTCACCACCTATATCGACGGTTACGAGACCAGCGAGGATGCGATGCCGTACGTCCGCTCGCTGATGGCGCGCGGCGACGTCGTCTCGGGCACCTGCGCGGTCTCGTCGGACCGGGGCACGGGGACGGCGAATTCCGAATTCGAGTTTTTGACCGGCAACTCGATGTCGTTTTTCAAGGGTTCGACGCCCTATGTGCAGTATCTCGACGCGCCGACGCCGAGCCTCGCTTCCGAGCTTCGCGATCGCGGATATCAGACCTTGGCGCTCCACGCCTACGAAAAGGCGGGCTACAACCGTGTGCGCACCTATAATTACCTGGGTTTTTCGACCTACAAGGGCATCGAAGACTTCGACGTCGACATACGCTACGCGCGCGATTACCCGACCGACGAGACCAGCTATCGCCAGCTCATCACGGAATTCGAGCGCAACCGCGCCGAAAGCCAGGCGCCGCAGCTCATCTTCAACGTCACGATGCAAAACCACGGTGGCTACTACGACACCGACTACGAGTGGCCCACGCGCATACACGAGGTGGCGCCCGAGGAGAGCTACGACGAGTCGGTGGTGACCTACGAGTCGAGCGTGCGGATGGCCGACGGCGCCGTCCGCGGCCTGATCGCGTACTTCAAGCAGATAGACGAGCCGGTCGTCATCCTGTTCTTCGGCGACCACGAGCCGCGCCTGTCCAACGAGTTCTATCGCCAGTGGTACGCCGACGACGCCGAGGCCGACCTCGCGGTGACGGCAACCTTCCACCAAACGCCGTTTTTCATGTGGAGCAACTACGACTGGGACATCCAAGGCGTCGATGACGTGGGCACCGTGTCGCTCAACTACCTGAACACGCTGCTCATGGAAGCGGCGGGCATGGAGCTATCCCCGTACCAGTCCTACCT
>CAVCDZ010000052.1:0-2991 GCA_963601095.1 Oscillibacter sp. MSJ-31
GCACACCACCTGAGCACCCTGGCCCCGGCCAACGCCCACCCGCTCTCCCGCGCCGTCCAGGCAAACCCCATCCAAAGCCTGACCAACGCCGAAAAGTACGCTAGAATAGAGCCGCTTTACAGAAGGAAAGGACTCTTCCATGGACATCATGAATATCGTCAAAACCCTGCTCCACGACAACCTGGACGTCGATCCTGACCAGGTCACCGAGTCGTCCACGTTCGATTCGCTCGGCATTGACTCGCTCGACATGGTTGAGCTCATCTGCGATCTGGAAGACGAATGCGGCATCGAGTTCGGCGAGCCCGAAGGCCTCGAGACCGTCGGTGACCTCGTGGATTACGTCGAGAGCCTCCAAAAATAATCCGCTTGCCACGCTGGCCTGCCCCACCTCGCAGGCCAGCTTTTTTATGCGGTTGCGTCTGCCCCGCCGCCGCATGATCTCAGCTCTTACCCTGCTTGCTTGTCACACGCCCAGGCGTGCGCACCATACCCTTGCGCTTTCGCGCATCATCCTGTACCCGGAAAGGCATTGACCACCTTTGATAGAACTACTCACCCAGATCGACTCATTCGTATGGGGCCCGGCGATGATCGTCCTGCTCCTCGGATCTCATATCTTCCTCACCTTCCGCACCGGCTTCATCCAGCGCAAGCTCCCGCAAGCCATCAAGATGTCGCTCAAGAAGAGCGGCGGCGAAGGAGACATCTCGCCCTTCGGCGCGCTCGCGACCGCGCTTGCCGCCACGATCGGCACCGGCTCGATCGTCGGTGTCGCCACCGCCATCCTCGCCGGCGGCCCGGGTGCCGTCTTTTGGATGTGGCTCACCGGCGTCTTCGGCATCGCCACCAAGTACTCCGAGGTCTACGCCGCGATCAAATACCGCGTCAAAGACCACAACGGCAACATGCTCGGCGGCGCGATGTACGCCTGGCAGCGCGGCTTCACCAAAAACGGCAAGACGCCGTGGTACGCCCGCCTCGGCGCCGTGTGCTTCGCGCTCTTCGCGGCGATCGCCGCGATCGGCACCGGATCGGCGGTGCAGGCCTCGGCGATGACCGGCATCCTGACGTCGTCGGGCCTGGCCATCGAACCCTGGATCATCGGCATCGTGATCGTGGTCCTCGTCGCCGTCGTCATCTTCGGCGGCGTCAAGATCATCTCGCAGGTCTGCGAGCGCCTCGTCCCCATCATGGCGATCGGCTATGCGGTGGGCTGCCTTGCGATCCTGGTGTTCAACTGGGCCTATCTGGGTGATGCGATCGTGATGATCGTCGAGTGCGCCTTCACCGCCAAGGCAGCCTTCGGCGGCGCCGTCGGCTCCGGCATCATCGTTGCCCTGCAGTTCGGCTGCGCCCGCGGCCTGTTCTCCAACGAGTCCGGCTTGGGCTCGGCGCCGATCATCGCCGCTGCCGCCAAAACGCCCAACCCGGCCGAGCAGGCGCTGATCGCCATGACCGGCACCTTCTGGTCCACCGTCGTCATCTGCGCGCTCACCGGCATCGTGCTCGTCTCGACGATGATCGCCTACCCTTCGATCCAGGCCGACATCCTCGCCAACCCGAGCGTCTTCTCCGGCGCGAAGCTCGCGAGCGTCGCTTTCGCCCAGATCCCCTACTTGGGCACGCCCCTGCTCGTGTTGGGCATGGTGTCGTTCTCGTACTCCACGATCCTCGGCTGGTCGTACTACGGCAGCCGCTGCATCACCTACCTGTTCGGCAAGCGCGCCATCCTGCCCTACCAGATCATCTACGTTGCCGTGGCGTTCCTCGGCGCGATCGGCGTCGGCGACGTCATGTGGACGATCTCGGACATCGGCAACGCGCTGATGGCCATCCCGAACATCCTGATGGTGCTGCTGCTCTCAGGCGTGATCGCCCGCGAAACGAAGTACTACGTCTATCAAGACAACCTCGAGGAAGAAGACGAGACGCCCATCCCGCTCGTTGCCTCGAAATAGGGTGAGCCTGCGCGCTGCAGGCGGACGACGTCCCCGCCGAGCGCCCAGTGCGGCAAAAATTGGGCTCGTTGCAGAATCGAGTCGATCTGCAACGGTTTAAGGAGGCGCGGAGCGCGAAAAGCACCATTTAGGCTGCAGAGCGCCCGGGAATGATCGCCTTCCAAGCGTCCAGAGCACCTGCAATCGTTGCGGATCGGCCCAATTCTGCAGCACGGCCCCCTATTTGCGCACTGAGCGAGACAGCTTGCCTGCGACACCCCATCATCGCACCAAGGACGCCCACAAAAAAAGACCCTTGCCGTCTGCACCGACGGCAAGGGTCTTGTCATATCGTAAGGCTTGGCGCCATCACGCCGCCACCGCACAGCTGGGCATGCCCCCAGCCACGCAGCTCCTAAAACAGCGAGATCTGCTGCGGCGCCGAATCGTACTCGAACGCCACCTCGTCCTCGAGCAAATCGACCATATGCGACTCCCACTCTTTGAGGGAGACGATGTAGGAGAAGTTGCCCTGGCGCATCAAGAGCATGCCGCCGACCATCCCAGAGCACACGCCCGCGCACTCGTCGTCGTGGCCCTCGGGGATCTGCAGCTCGCTTTCGTCGGGCGACGGGCCGCCGAAGTAGTACGGCGAGAGGTCTTGGATCTCCTCGGGCGCGAAGCCGGCAGCCGTCACCGCGCCGATGCCCTGCATACGCTCGGTAGCCTGCTCGAGCACGCGCGCCGCCTCCGCGGGGTTGTAGCGCGTCTCGGCCAACAGGCGCGCCTTGAGCGAGGCGCGCATCGTCTCGAGAATGCCGGCCTGAGCGCACAGCGCCGCTTCAAGGCCACGGGCCTCATCGGCGTTCTCGAAACGGCCGACGATGCGAGCCGTGCGCGCGCCCTGCTCAAGCAGGCGCTCGATGCCGCGCGTCTCAGACGAGATGCCCGCCTTCACGTGCTGCGGGGAGAAGAACGCCAGGTAGACGAAGTGCGGCGTCAGGTTGTACTCGCGCTGCTGGGGAGAGACGGTCTCGGCGAAGTAGAACGA
>CAVCDZ010000053.1:0-23775 GCA_963601095.1 Oscillibacter sp. MSJ-31
GGGCTCGAGAGAGCCGAGGTGGAACCCTGCAGGGAATGGAGCGGCCCCTCGTCGCCCTCGCGGGCGTAGACGATGACCAAAGCGAGGGACACGACCAAAAGTATGACGAGAAGTCCCTTTCCTCCAAGCTGGCCACCGAACGGGAGTTTCTTATCATTCAGATTCAGGGCCATAGCTGGTGGGGATCTCCTATTTCGATCTCATGAGTATCTGCTTGAGCGCCGTCGGGGTTTCCAAGACCTTCAGGCATCCCATGACGACGTTGGTAAGCGCCGTCTCGCTCGTCCACACCGGGATCTCGAGCTGCTGGGAGAAGTAGCGGTCGAGACCTGAGAGCAGGCCGCCGCCGCCCGTCAGCAGAATGCCGTTGGAAATGATGTCGGACGCAAGGTCGGGGTTCGTCTTCTTGAACGTCTCCTTGATGTGGACCACCATCTCGTCGATGGGGGCCTGCAGGGCGTCGCGCACGTCTTCCGACTGGATGGTGACTTCCTTGGGCTGCTCGGTGAGCACGTCCTGGCCCGAGATGATCATGTCGCGTTCGCGACCGTCCTCAAAGGGCAGGATTGAGCCAATCTTAATCTTGATGACCTCGGCCGTACGCTCGCCGATCTTAATTCCAAGAAGATCACGCAAATGCATCGCAATGGCTTCATCGAGGCGATTGCCCGCCAAGCGCAGCGAAGACGAGGTGACGATGCCGCCGAGCGAGATGACCGCCACTTCCGTGGTGCCGCCGCCGATGTCGACGACCATCGAGCCGGTGGGCTCGGTGACGGGCAGGTCGGCGCCCATGGCCGCAGCCATCGGCTCCTCGATCAGGTAGGCCTGGCGCGCGCCGGCCTGGATCGTGGCCTCGAACACCGCGCGCTTCTCGACCGAGGTGGCGCCGCAAGGGATGCACACCACGATGCGGGGCTTGGGCTGCCAGGGATAGCGGCGGGGAGCCGCCTTGTTGATGAAGGCGGAAATCATGGCCTCGGTCACGTCGTAGTCGGCGATGACGCCGTCGTGCAGAGGATGCTCTGCCGAGAACGTGTCGGGCGTGTGATTGATCATGTTCTTTGCCTCGTGGCCGACGGCGAGCACGCGGTGGGTGCTGCGCTCGATGGCGACGACGGAGGGCTCGTTGATTACGATGCCTTGGCCGGTGATCGCCACGAGCGTGTTCGCCGTGCCGAGGTCGATGGCCATGTCATATGACGTCGAGGAAGTCATATTCTGTAAGAAATCGAGGAAAGGCATGCATCGTCCTTAAACAGTATCAGTGCAATCGTAACACCACATGTTAGCACACAGCCCAAAGCCTGCCCTTGAAATCCATACGGCACCCAAAGAGGGCGAGGTCGAGGGGCGCGGGACCGGGTGCCGCTCGTCGCTGCAGGGCGCGCAGCGAAGACGGAGCCCGAAGCTAGCTGCCACCCTTGCGAGAGACGCGGGCGAGCGGGCAAGCAGAAAGCGCGCAGAGGCCTCCGGAGAGGGTGTCCCCGGAGGCCTCATGGGCAAGGTGCGCGCGGCGCGCCGCACGTGCGACGTTCGGCGCGCTGTCGCATGCCCGCGCGGAGCAAGCGCCCCTTACTTCTGCTGGCGCCTGCGCGCGAGGCCTATCCCCGCAGCGCCGACGAGTGCGGCGCCGCAGGCGGCAAGCGCCAGGCCAGCGGTAGCATCGGCGGTCTGGGGCGAGGCCGACTTGTCAGCCTTGTCGCCGTCCTGCGCGTCGTCCTGAGCCTTGTCAGGATCGGTCGCGCCCGGCGCCTTGTCACCACCGTCAGGATCGGTCGGGTCCGTCGGGTTGGCAGGATCGGTTGGATCGGTCGGATCCGCGGGGTCCGTGGGGTCAGTCGGATCGGTGGGATCCGTGGGGTCGGTCGGATCCGTCGGCTCGACCAGCGGTTCGGCCGCCTTCACCGTGATGACCGCGCTGTTCTCGATCGCCCACGCGCCGCCGCCGGCGCCGTCGTCTTCCCAGACGAACGTGCCGGGCGTCTGGCCCGTGATGGCAAACTTGAAGTCATGGCCGTCGGCCGCCGTCGCGGAGTCCTTGTTGTAGCGAGCCAGGAACGCGTCGACGAGGCCCTCGTTGCCCGTGCTGTCGCCGAAGGTGTAGTCGTAGCGGTACTTACCGTCGTCGCCCTTGTACACCACGCCCTTACCGGCCGCGATGATCGGGAGCGGCTGCTTGCCGGACACGCCGTACTGCGCGTCGGCCGCCTTGCCGTCGACGTCCTTGAACGTCACGGCATAGAACGAGTCGCCCACGTTGCCTACGGCAGGGGCAGCAGGGCCGCCGACGACCGCGAACGAGAAGACGGGCTGGCCATCAGCGTGCTGGAGCTCCCAGTTGTCGTTGCTCGTCTTGCCGCGGCTGAAGGCCCACTCGTCGAACTTGAGCGTCACCGTCACCGTGTCCGCCTGGCCCTCGTCGAGCAGGTAGGTGTTCGGGTCGTTGTAGTAGCTGCTGTGGGCATCCTTGTTGAACGCGGCGACGTACGGCGCGATCGCGACGTCGACGTCGATGAAGTAGGAGTCTTCCCCGTCAGCGTTCTTCTCGATGCGCAGCGTGTCGTTCTTGACCGTGAGGGAATCGGCGATCCAATTCAGATCGTCGTACTCCTGCAGGTCGCGATCGGCAGAATCGCTCGTCACGCGAATGGTATCCGAGCTATACGCGTTGTTCGCGATGCTCTTGGCCGTGGGCAGGTCCACGTCGCGCGAGACCTCGAGGACCGCCGGCGTGACGATCTCCCACTTCTTGGCGTCGGCGTTCCACGCAAGGGTGCCGACCGAGGAATCGCCGAGCTCATGGTAGTAGGCGCCCTTGAACTGAGGATCATTGCCCATCTGGTCATTCCACCAGTTCACGTAGTCGTAGGTGCCGCTGCCGGCCTCGACGATCTGGTAGTCGACCTTGTACGTCTGGGACGCTTCGTCGAAGTACACGTTGTTCCAGTTGCCGCCCTCGTGCGCGACGGTCTCGAACTCGTCGCCGAAGTAGTCGGCCTCGACGTTGCGGCTCAGATCGCCATGCAGCGGGCGCGTGAGCGGCGAGGCATCGCGGATCGTCACGAAGGTCTGGTCGTTCGCATCGAGGGTGCCCTTGCTCGTGGACGGGCCCTCCGGCGCCTGCGCGACGTCCTTGCACGTCACTTTGATGGTGAGGTCGGGCTCGCCGTACTCGGTGCCGTCGCAGGTCCACTCGTCCCACTCGGTGTCGTAGGTGTAGGTGAACTCGATCGTTTGCGGCTGGTCGTCGGCCAGCTTGTGCAGGGTGCGCGTGATGCGGTTGTAATCGTCGAGCGACTTCGAGGCGTCCACGGTCGCCGTGATCTTGTAGCCGCTCTCAGCATCGCCCGTGACCTCGTCGGCGATCGTCACGGCAGAGGCCGGGATCTTCGCCGACGACTTCTTGTAGTTGTGGGTGGCATCGGGATTCACGCACTCGAAGATCGCGGAATCGAGATACAGGTCAGCGGCGCTCGGCACCGCGGGGCGGTCCGGCGTCGCGTCGTAGTCGCACACCACGTCGATCGTGGCGGGCTTCACGACCACCCAAGCCTCCTGCGCAGCATCCCACTGCATGGTACCCGTCTCAGTGGTGGCGGGGAAGATCCCCGGGAAGCGATGGGTGTCCTTGCTCGTGGAGGGGTCATCGGTGTCGCGGTTGTACATGTCGATGTACTCCTGCGCGCCGTCGAAGATCGGCGACAGGCCGAAGTCGAAGCACCAGTTGCCCTGTTTGTCCTGGTACAGGCCATCGTCCAGGTAGCCCTCGTGGTCGGCACCCGGGCGATCGGTGTCGACCGAGTAGCCTGCGCTCTTGCCCCAGATGTACGGCTGGATGCGATAGGTGCGGTCAGCATGCCCGGAATCGACGTTGGTGCAGTGAACGCGGATGCCGTCGCCCACGATCATGGATGCGGACGGGTAGTGCGGCGGGATGCCGTCATGCGCGTTGCCGTCGGACGGCTTCTGCTCGCCCTCCTCGGGCGGGACGACGACGGTCGCCGTGGTCATGACATCGTAGTTGCCCTATGGCGCGACAGACGAGTCGTCGCCTGCAGAATCGGTGCCGGACGCGTCGGCAGCGTCGCCGTCGGTCTTCGCGTCATTGCCCGTTGACGTCTGGCCCTGATCGGGCGCGGTGCCCTCAGAAGAGCCGCCCTGCGAGGTTCCGTCCGTGGGCTGTCCCTCCTCGGTAGCGCCATCGCCGCTCGTCGCGTCGTCAGTCGCCTCCGTCTGCGTCGATGCAGCGCCTTCGTCGGCTGGGTTCGCCGCGTAGGCGTAGCTCGCGATGAAGGGACCCGTGCCCCCTCCCAGAACCAGAACCACGGCCAAAGCGACCGTGGCCAGGCGCTTCATCACGCCGCCTGCTGATAATTCCATAGATCTTCCTTTCTCGTCGCGCTCGGCGAGTTTCACGAAAAAGGGAGTTCTCCCTGTTTTAAAAGTTAACTCCCTCTAACTCCATCTTAGATTTAACCATAAGTTGTGTGTGGCCCGCCGGTAAACGGTTCGCTTGCGGGAGAAAAAGGTGTCCCTTATATCTCCCACCTGTGGCGTATCTTAAGAGCTTTGCGCGCACGATAAGAAGCGCCCTGAGAGGCGCTGGATCGATCGTCGCAGGTGACAGCAGTGTCCTGCCCCGTCGGGGCGTCTTCCCCCCCCCCAACGCAAAAAGGCTGCGACCGGATTCCGGTCGCAGCCTTTTACTGCGTGCGTAGGAACGTGACGGCTTAGCCGAAGAAGATGCCGATCTCGCGCTCGGCGGAAGCCACCGAGTCGGAGCCATGGATGACGTTCTCATCCATGATCAGACCGAAGTCGCCGCGGATGGTGCCCGGGGCGGCCTCTGCCGGGTTCGTGGCGCCCATGAGCGAGCGGCACTTGGCAACGGCGCCGTCGCCGGAGACGACCATCTTCACGACCGGGCCGGAGGTGATGTAGGAGATCAGGCCGTCATAGAAGGGTTTGCCCTCGTGCTCGGCGTAGTTGGCGGCAGCCTGCTCGGGCGTCACCAGGCCCATCTCCATGCGCTCGATGGTGAGGCCGGCGCGCTCGAAGCGGTTAACGATCTCGCCGATGTGGCCGTTGCGGACGCCGTCGGGCTTGATCATGCTGTAGGTCTTTTCGATTGCCATGCTGTTTGATTCCTTTCGTATGGCGTGGATTGACTCGGTATGCCGGGGTAAGGCTCTTTTAAGCCTCAAGTCGGTAGGGGGTTACTGCGATTGGCTCGTGAACGACAGGGAGACGTTGGTGATCTTCCAGCCGATGCCGTCACGCGCGAACGAGATCTGGTACGGCACGTCGCCGCCCTGAGACGTGGTGACGGTGACGTACACCTCAGACGTGGTGAGGTCGTTGGTCTGGCCGTTCACAGTCACGCTGGAGCCGTCGGTCACCACGGCGTCGGCGATGCGCGCCTTCTTGGTGTCGTCGACGCTCGACGCGTAGAGATCAGCGTTGGACGGATCGGTGAACAGCGCCGTGACCTGATCCTGCTGCGAGGGGAAGCCGATGCCCTGCGTGTAGGCGAAGGCACCGCCGCCTGCGACGATGATGATCAGGATCAAGAAGACGAAGAAGATCTTCAGGCCGCGATGGCGATGCTTCTTCTTGGCCGCCATGCTCCAATCCTGCAGATCCATCTCGTTGGACTGGAAGAAATCGCTCTGAGCGCGCTCGGCTGCGGCGATCTCGCGCATGATGCTCGTCTCGGACATCTGGGTCGCGCCCATGTCGGCCGGGGCGATCTGCTGCGTTTCGATCGGCACGCCGTCGCCCGGGACGTCGAGGCCCGACAGGTCGTTTTGCTGGGTCACCGACG
Source organism: Oscillibacter sp. MSJ-31 (assembly GCA_963601095.1). Classification (GTDB taxonomy): domain Bacteria; phylum Actinomycetota; class Coriobacteriia; order Coriobacteriales; family Eggerthellaceae; genus Anaerotardibacter. Next base: position 5,828 of record CAVCDZ010000053.1, read on the forward strand.
GGCTGGGCACCGCCTCGTTCTCGCCGGTGTTGCCCGAGGCGAGCGCGGCGACGGCGCGCTGGTAGTCGACGTTGGCCGCGTCGTTGAAGACGTAGGACTGGTCGGCGAGCGCCGACTCGAAGGCGCGCACGGCCTTGCCCATCTTGCCAGCCGCCACGTAGGCCTGGCCCATGTTGGCGAAGATCTTGTTGCGCGTGTCGGCGGGCATGTCGAACTGCAGGGCGCTCTCGTACGAGGCGATGGCGTCCATCGGACGGTCGAGCGCCATGAAGCACACGCCCAGGTTGAGCAGCGCCTTGGTGGGGTCGGGATTCATCTCGTCGAGGGCGGCCGAGCGGAATGCCGCACCCGCCTCGGCGGACTTGCCGATCTTCAAGAGGGAGTTGCCCAAGCCCATGTAAGCCTTGAACGGCGTGGGATAGCGAGAGTCGTCGACGGCGGACTGGAAGTTCTTGACGGCGTTCTCGTAGTCATGCTGAGAGGCGTAAACCATGCCGAGGTTGTAGCTCACCGATCCGATCGCGTCATAGGACGTGTCGACCATGGCCTGCGAATACGCGTGGATCGCCTCGGTCGGGTCGTTGAGCTTGACCAAGCAGTTGCCGATCTGGTGGTAGAGCAAGCCGAGCTCGCCGGGAGCCTTGTCGACGGAGGTATCCTGCAAGCAATCGGTGAACTTCGCCAAAGCGGTGCTGAAGTCCTTGCCTACGTATGCGCTGCGTGCCTGCTGGAATGTCTCGTTGTTCATATAGGGTTCGATTCCTCTCTTGCGATCCCGATTGTGCCTGCGCGGCGGCGTGCCGCGCAGGCGCCCTCATGATCAAAGCGCGGCGCCCAAGAGCGCCGCACACACGCCGTGCTAGTCGGCGTTTTCGATGACGATCGTCTCGATGACGTCGCCGACGCGGAGCTGATCCACGACGTCGAGGCCGTCGACGGTCTGGCCGAAGACGGTGTAGCCCGAGTCGAGGAACGGCTGAGCGCCGAGGCACAGGTAGAACTGGGAGCCCGCGGAGTTGGGGTCCTGGGAGCGTGCCATGGCGAGCGTGCCGTCGAGGTGCTTGTTGTGGGGGTTGGTGGTGTACTCCTCATGGATGGTGTAGCCCGGACCGCCCGTGCCAAGGCCCGCGTACGGGTTGCCCTCAGCGGCCTTCACCTGCTCGGAGTCGAGGTCGCGCGTGTTCGGGCAGCCACCCTGGATAACGAAGCCGGGGACGTAGCGATGGAACTTCAAATTATCGTAGAAGCCCTTGCGCGCAAGCTCCACGAAGTTGCCGACATGGATCGGCGCATCGTTGCCTGCGAGCTCGACGCGGATATCGCCCTTGGAGGTTTTGATGATGGCGACCTCGTTGCCGTTAGGCTTATATTCAGGTGTGTACAAAGCCATGGTGTATCCCCTCTTCGCTTCGTGAATCGGTATAAGATGGTGCCCTCGACAGGATTCGAACCTGCGACTTTCTGCTCCGGAGGCAGACGCTCTATCCCCTGAGCTACGAGGGCACAACCGTTGATATTATACGTTATGATGATCGACGTTTGCATTTCCCCACGAAAACCAAAGGATGAGCTCATGACGCGTTTGGAGATCACCGGCATGGCCTACGGCCCGAACGCCGTCGGGCGCACCGCCGACGGCAAAGTGGTGTTCGTGCCGGGCGGCGCCGTCGGCGACGTCGTGGACGTCGAGATCGTGCGTGAAACGTCGTCGTGGAGCGAGGGCACGATCACCGCGCTCGTGGAGGCGGGGCCCGGGCGCGTCGAGCCGGCGTGCCCCTACGTGCAGGCCTGCGGCGGCTGCCCGTGGATGCACCTGTCCTACCCCGCCCAGCTCGAGGCGAAGCGCGCCAACGTCGTCGCGCAGCTGTCGCGGGTCGGGCACATCGCGCGCGAGCGCGCAGACGAGCTCGTCGCGGCTCCGGTGGCGTCGAAGCGCGAGGTGGGCTATCGCAACAAGCTCGAGCTGTCGGCCGGCCGCGATGCGGCTGGGCGCTTCCAACTCGGGTTCCATGAGCGCGGCGGGGCGCTTTGCGCCACGCCGAAGGCCTGCCTGTTGGGCGCACGCGGCATCGAGAAGGCGCCGGGCGCGCTGCGCGGGGCGCTCTCCTACCTGCAGGGCAACGATGACCTGGGAATCTTCCGCGTCGGCATCCGCCGCAGCGTGCGCACGAAGGACACCGAGGTGGCCCTCTGGACGCCGCCGTCGGGCTTTCCCCGCAAGGCAGCCGCCGACACGATCGCGAGCGCCCTGCATGCGACGAGCATCGTGCGCGTGATCGCCGATGCCGGAGCGGCGCGCAAGGTCAAGAAGGTCGAGGTGCTCTATGGCAAGGGCAACTGGAGCGAGGAGCTCTGCGGCATCGACTACCGCATCAGCGCGCCGAGCTTCTTCCAGGTGAACACCGCCCAGGCCGAGCGCATGGTCGAGCTGGTGATCGACGGCCTCGAGATCGACGAGGACTCCGTCGTGGCCGACCTCTACTGCGGCGCCGGGACGTTCACCCTGCCGCTGGCCGAGCGCTGCGCCACGGTGTTCGCCGTGGAGTCCGCGGCCTCGTCAGTACGCGACCTGCGCCGCAACATGGAAGGGTTCGACGGCGACATCGAGGTCATCGGCGGCGACAGCGCCCGCGAGCTGCCCACACTCGGCGATCTGGACGCGCTTGTGGTGGATCCGCCGCGCGCCGGGCTTGCCAAGGGTGTGGCCGAGAGCATCGCCGCCTCACGCGCGCGGCGCGTGGCCTACGTCAGCTGCGATCCGGCCACCTGGGCGCGCGACGTGGCGCGCTTCGCCAACGTCGGTTACGAGCTCGTCAGCGCGACGCCCGTCGACCTGTTCCCCCAGACCTACCACATCGAGACCGTGAGCATCCTGCGCCGCGCCTGACGGGCGGGCGGTCACCGCCCTGCAGGATGCGATGCGGGCGCGGCTATTCCTCGCCGCGAACCTCCTGCACGTGGCCGACGAGCTTGGCGATGCGCTCGGAATACTCGGGATGCTCGATGCCCGCCTCGGCCAGGTCGATCACCGGCGCGTCGTTCCACAGCATCTCGAGGCGATAGTAGTCGCGCGCCTCAGGCTGGAAGACGTCGACGACGAACGTGCCGTAGTCCATCAGCTCCCAGGAGTGGTCCTTGGTCTCCTCGCGAGCCAGCGGCTTGACGCCGGCCTCCTTGCGCAGCGCCTCCTCGACCGAGTCGAGGATGGCCTCCACCTGCGGGGTGTTCGCACCGGTGGCGATCACGAAATAGTCGGTGACGTCGATCAGGTCGCCGACCTTGATCACCATGATGTCGGTTGCCTTGCGCTCGTCAGCGGCGCGGGCGGCAATAAGCGCGCACGCGCGCGAAGAAACTTCTCCCACTTACTTGCTCTCCTTATCTTCGGCGGCCTTGCGGGCCTCACTATACCAGTTCCACACCGCCACCGAATCAGGGCTGATGGGCTTGTCGGCACGAACGAGATACGCCATGCCCTCTTTCAGCACGGCGAAGAACAAATCCTCCAAGGGCAGATCGCCGATCTGCTTATAGAGGCGCTTGTACGCCTCGACGTCGTGCGTCGGCTCGATCTTGTCGGCCACGAAGACGATCATGTCGAGCGGCGCCATATCGGGCGCGGCGGTCGTGTGGCGGCCGATGGCCTGGAACACCTCGTCGCCGAAGAACGGGAACTCCTCGGCGAGCACGGCTGCCGCCGTCGGGCCGTGCAGCACCCACGGCATCGAGTCCACGATGTCCTCGTCGAGGGGCAGGTGGTAGTCGCGCACGCGATCGGCGAGGCGCGCCGGCGAGAGCGCCTTGTCCCAGTCGTGCAGCAGGCCGGCCATGCGCGCCTGGTGGGCGTCGTAGCCGTAGGCGCGCGCGATCTTGCGCGCGGTCTTGGCCACCGACAGGCTGTGCACGTAGCGGCTCGTGCTGACGCGCTGCATCAGCAGGCCCTTCATGTACTTGTACGAAATGGAGCCGAACGGCTTGGCAAGGTTGATCTGCGTCAGATCGGCCTTGGTCGGCTGATAGGCGAACTCCGAGCGCTCCTGCGCCGTCGGTTCTGCGGGCACCTCGTGGCCCTTCTTCTTTCCCTGGTCCTTAGCCACAGGGAGCCTCCTCTTCACGATAAAACTCATGCTCGATCAGGTGGTCGACGACGACTTGCGGCGTCAGGTACCGGATCGACTTTCCTGCAACCAAGCGCGCACGAAGCTCGCTTGACGAAATGGCCAACGCCTCGATGGTAACAAACGACAGATCGATGCCGGGCGATCTGTGCACAATGGCCTCACGCTGCGTGGCGGACAGCTCGGAGCCGGGACGCTCGACGCCCACGAAGCGGGCGAGGCGACCCATCTCGTCGGAGTCCTTCCACTTCGACACCGTGGCGATGGCGTCCGACCCGGCGATGAAGTACAGCTCGACGTTGTCGGGGTAATGCCGGCGCAAAAGCCGGAGCGTGTCGATCGTGTAGGTGTCGCCGCCGCGCGCGACCTCGATGTCGCTCACGTCGAAGTACGGGTTGTCCGAGACGGCGGCCCGGCACATGGCAAGGCGCTCGCGGGCCGGCGCGATGTGCTGGCCGCGCTTGAACACGGGGGCGCCCGTCGGGATGAACACGATCGCATCGAGGCAATACGCCTCGCGCACCTGCTCGGCGCAGGCGAGATGCCCGTTGTGGATCGGGTCGAACGTGCCGCCCATGATGCCGAGCCGACATGGCGCGCCGTCAGAGCCCAGGTCGTCCAGGTAGTCGCTGATGACGGGCGGCTCCTTGCCGGCCCACCGCTCAGCGTGCAGCGCCTCGATGACGTCGATGCCGCTCATGGTCAGCCACGCACCTGTCCGGTGCCCTCGATGAGATACTTGGTGCTGGTCAGCGCCTCGAGCGCGAACGGACCGCGCACGTGCAGCTTCTGCGTGGAGATGCCGATCTCGGCGCCGAGGCCGAACTCCCCGCCGTCGGTGAAGCGCGTCGAGGCGTTGGCGTAGACCGCCGCGGCGTCCACGCCCCACTCGAACCGCTCGATGGCGTCGGCGTCGGCGGCCACGATCGACTCGGAGTGCCCGGTGCCATAGCGGTTGATGTGGGCGATGGCCTCGTCCACGCCGCCGTCGATCACATGCACGCTGATCTCGAGGCCGAGGTACTCGCGACCCCAGTCGTCCTCGGTGGCGGCAACGAACTGGTCGAGCGGCGTCGGGGCGGCGGCATCCGCGCTCGCAGCCTCGGCAAGCATGCGCGTGCACGCATCGCCGTGGATGATCACGCCGGCAGCCGCCAGGTCGACGAGCAAGCGCGGCAGAAAGGCCTCCGCCACCGCAGCATCGACGAGCAGCGACTCCTCGGCGTTGCAGACGCCGGGGCGCTGGGTCTTCGCGTTCATCACGATGTCGTGTGCCCAATCGAGGTTCGCCGAAGCGTGCACGTACACATGGCAGTTGCCGACCCCGGTCTCGATCACCGGAACCGTGGCGTGCTCGACGCAGTGCTGGATCAGCCCGGCGCCGCCGCGCGGGATCAGCACGTCGACCAGGCCGCGGGCGCGCAGAAGCTCGTCGGTCTCGGCGCGGTCGGTCGACTCGATCGCGACGATGGCATCAGCCGGCAGGCCCACCGAGGCCACGGCGTCGCGCAGCACGCGCGCGATCGCGACGTTGGAATGCACAGCGATCGACCCGCCGCGCAGCACCGCCGCGTTGCCCGACTTGAGGCAGATGCCCGCCGCGTCCGCCGTGACGTTCGGGCGCGCCTCGTAGACCATCGCAACGACGCCGAGCGGCACCGTCACGCGGCGCAGGCGCAGCCCGTTGTAGAGCGTCCGCCCCTCGCGCACCTGCCCGCAGGGATCGTCGAGGGCCGCCAGCGCCTCGAGCGCAGAGGCCATCGCGTCGATGCGCCCCTCGTCGAGGAACAGGCGATCCAGCAGCGAGTCGCTGATCCCGCCTGCGCGGGCAGCGTCGCAGTCTTGCTTGTTGGCCGCGCAGATCTCAGCCGTCTGCGCGCGCAGGGCCGACGCCATCGCGAACAGCGCTGCGTCCCGCGTCTCGCGCGACGCAGCCGCCACCGCAGCTGCCGCGCCCTTGGCGGCACGTGCCGCCTCAAGTGCCTCGCTCATTCGAACACCACCATCTCATCTCGATGAACCACGGGCCGCGAGCCCAGGTTCGCCAAAAGGTCGTTGCCCTTCACTTCCTGCTGGGAGCGGCCGCGCGCAAGGCTCACCTCGTCGGAGGGCGCTCCCACCCGGCCGCGCGCGAACAGGTGGCCGTCCGCGTCGCGGATGTCCACGATGTCGCCGCGCTCGAACGAGCCCTCTGCACGCGTGATGCCGACCGCCAGAAGCGACGAGCCGCGCTCGACGAGCGCGCGCTTGGCGCCCTCGTCCACCACAAGCGTCCCCTTGGCCGTGTCGCCGAGCGCGATCCACAGCTTGCGGGGCGTGATGTCATGCGGCACCGTGCGCGCCACGAAGCGCGTGCCCACCGGCTCGCCCGACACGATGCGCATGAGGGCGCCCTCGTCGCGCCCGTGGCACACCACGAGCGTGATGCCGGCGACCATGAGCACGCGCGCGGCGCTGATCTTGGTGATCATGCCGCCGCTGCCCACCTTGGAGGTGGGGGCGCTCGCCGCTGCCATAAGCTCGGGCGTGATGCGCGTGACCTCGGGGATGAGGCGCGCGTTGGGATCCGTGAAGGGGTTGGCCGTGTAGAGGCCGTCGATGTCGGAGAAGATCACGCACACGTCGGCCTGCACCAGGCAGGCGACGAGCGCGGCGAGCGTGTCGTTGTCGCCGAAGCGGATCTGCTCGACCGACACGGTGTCGTTCTCGTTGATCACGGGCACGACGTCGAGCTCGAGCAGGCGCTCGAGGGTGTCGCGCGCGTGCAGGTAGGCACCGCGGCGCGCCGTCGTGTGGCGCGTGATCAGCACGCACGACGTGAGGATGCCGTAGGGAGAGAACGTCTCGTCATAGGCGGCCATCAGGCGGTTCTGCCCCACCGAGGCCGCCGCCTGCAGCGAGGGGATGTCGCTGGGGCGCTCGGTGATGCCGAGCGCCTCCAAGCCGCAGCAGATCGCGCCGGACGACACGATGACCGGGCTCCACCCCGCTTGCCGCAGATCGTTCACCTGACGGGCAAGGCTGTCGAAATAGGCACGATCGACCCTACCCTCCCCGTCGACGAGGGTGGAGGTGCCGATCTTGATGACTATGACTTTCTTGCCGTCCATGATGTCAGATATCCAAGTCTCCGTAGATGTCGTCGTCGTGCATCAGGGCCGATTCGAACTCGAACGCGCGGCCCAGGATGCGGATCTCGTCGCCGTCGCGCGCACCGGCGCGCTCGAGCGCCTGATCGAGCTTCAAGCGCTTGAAGCGATGCTGCAAGAAGGCGATCGCCTCGTCGTTTTCCCAGTCGGTCTGGATGACCATGCGCTCGATCTGCTTGCCGGTCACGCGGAACACGCCGTCGGAAAGCTGCGTGACCTTGTAGGCGCGATCGCGCGCATCGCGGCGATGCTGCCACACCTGCTCGAACTGCTCGGTGCCCTCCTGGGCGCGCTGAGCCTCCTCGCGCAGCGCCTTGACGCGCGCGCCGGTCGCGGCCATCAGGGCGTCGAGCCCCTCGCCGGTGATGGCGCTCGTGGTGAACAGGCGCGGGTTGAGCGGGCTTTCGGCGAACTCGTTGCCGCCGGCGCGCTCGATCGAGTCGCGGCGCACCTCGTCGGCCAAGCGCTTGGCCGCCTCGGGCGCTCCGGGCGCGTCGATCTTGTTGCCGACCACGATGCAGGGACGCTGCGCCAGCTCGGGCGCGTACAGCGTAAGCTCGCGGTTGATGATGCGGTAGTCCTCCACCGGGTCGCGTCCCTCGAAGCCGCCCGACAGGTCGACCACGTGCAGGATGAGCGCGCTGCGCTCGATGTGGCGCAAGAACTCGTGCCCGAGCCCCTTGCCCTCGTGCGCGCCCTCGATCAGGCCCGGGACGTCGGCGACCACGTAGCTGTAGTCGCCCGTCTTGACCACGCCGAGGTTGGGAACGAGGGTCGTGAACGGGTAGTCGGCGATCTTGGGCTTGGCAGCTGACATGCGCGAGATCAGCGACGACTTGCCCGCCGAGGGCACGCCCACCAGCGCGGCGTCGGCCATCAGCTTCATCTCGAGCTCGATCCAGCACTCCTCTGCCGGCACGCCGAGCTCGGCGAACGCCGGGGCGCGCCTCGTCGGCGTGACGAAATGCGTGTTGCCGCGGCCGCCGATGCCGCCGCGCGCCACCACGATGCGCTCGCCGTCGTGGGTGAGGTCGGCGATGACCTCGCCCGTCTGCTTGGTCTCCTCGCTGTATTCGCGCACGACGGTGCCGACGGGGACCTTCAGGATCAGATCCTCGCCCGAGGCGCCGTGCATCTTGGAGCCCTTGCCATGCTGGCCGCGCGTGGCCTTGAAATGATGCTTGAAACGGTAATCGATCAGCGACGACACGCGAAGATCGGCCTCGACGATCACATCGCCGCCGCGACCTCCGTCGCCGCCGTCAGGACCGCCCTTGGGAACGTGCGCCTCGCGGCGAAACGACATGCAGCCCGCGCCGCCGTCGCCCGCCTTCACGAATATGCGTACCTTGTCTGTAAACATTGTCCTTCGATTCTAAACGAAAAAGCCCCCTGCACACGCAGAGGGCTTCAGAGATCAGGTGAGATTTAACAGCCTTATGCCTCGGGGCGGACATGCACCTTGCGGCGCGCGCCACGCGTGTACTCGACCGTGCCGTCGCACAGGGCGAACAGGGTGTCGTCCTTGCCACGACCCACGTTCTCACCGGGGTGGAAGTGCGTACCGCGCTGACGAACGAGGATGTTGCCCGCACCGACGACCTCACCGGCGAAGCGCTTGCAACCAAGGCGCTTGGACTCGGAGTCGCGACCGTTGCGGATGGAACCTTGACCTTTCTTGTGTGCCATTTCATTCCCTCCTTAACTTATGCCTGCTGGGAACCCACAGCAGTGACCTGAATGCGAGTGAGCTGCTGGCGATGACCGCGCAGCTTCTTGTAGTTCTTACGCTTCTTGAACTTGAAGACGAGCTGCTTGTCGCCGCGGAACTGCTCGATGACCTCGGCCTCGACCTTGGCCTTCGCAGCCTCTGCGGGGTCGGCCACGACGTTTGCGCCGTCGACGACGCAGATCGCGGGAAGCTCAACCTTCTCGCCGACTTCGGCGTTAAGCTTTTCGATGTTCAGCTTATCGCCGGGGGCAACCTTGTACTGCTTGCCACCAGTTTTCACGATTGCGTACATGAGTGTCTCCTTGTAACACGCAAGGCGATGGCTTAAAGGCGCGACCGTCGCAAGTCCCTTTCGGGTTCGTATGCACCGTCAGCGCGCATCATCGCACTCTTCTTACGCCGTGCCCCCTTTGGGCACAACGTTGGTATGATAGCACACTTCCTCGCGCATCGCCTGCGCGAGTTATGGGTTTCTCATGGTCGGGGCAGGCGCGGTCGCACCAGGCTGAAGCCTAAGGGCGCGCCGCTCGCCACGTCAATGTGCCTCGGCCCAGTTGCTTCCCGACGAGGCGTCGAGTAAAAGCGGCACCGACAGGGAGACGACCGACTGCATGACGTCGGTCGCGAGCGTCGAGACCTCCTCAAGCTCGGCGGCCGGGACCGAGAAGTCCAATTCGTCGTGCACCTGGATCAAGAGGCGCGCCCCAAGGTCGCGGCGCACCAGCTCGTCGGCCACACGGCGCATCGCCAGCTTGATGATGTCGGCTGCCGTCCCCTGCATCGGGTGGTTCATCGCCGTGCGCTCGCCGAAGGCGCGCTGGGCGGCGTTCTTCGACTTGAGCTCGGGAATGTAGCGACGGCGACCGAAGAGCGTCGTCGCGTACCCGTCCGCATGGGCCTGGGCCACGACGTCGTCGAGGTAGGCGCGCACGCCGGGATACGCCTCGAAGTAGCGATCGATCATCTCCTTCGCCTCGTAGAACGGGATGTCGAGCGACTGGGCCAAGCCGAAGGCCTGCTGGCCGTAGACGATGCCGAAGTTCACCGCCTTGGCGCGGCTGCGCAGCTGCGGCGTCACCTCGTCGGCCGGCACGCCGAAAACGCGTGAGGCCGTGCGCGCATGGAAGTCCTCGCCGGAGTTGAACGCGTCGATCAGGTGCTCGTCGCCGGAAAGGTGGGCCAACAGGCGCAGCTCGATCTGCGAGTAGTCGGCCGACAGGAAGACGTCGCCTTCGCGCAGCGGCACGAAGCAGGTGCGGATGCTGCGGCCGAAGTCGGTGCGCACCGGGATGTTCTGGAGGTTGGGATCGGACGAGGACAGGCGGCCGGTCGTCGTGACCATCTCGTTGAACGACGTGTGCACGCGCCCGTCGCCGGCGACCATGCGCGGCAGCGCGTCGATGTACGTCGACTTGATCTTGGCGTACTCGCGGTACTCCAGCACCAGGCCCGGCAGCTCGTGCTCAGCCGACAGCTCCTTGAGCACGCGGGCGTCGGTCGAGTAGCCGCGCTGGTTCTTCTTGATCGGCGTGAGGCCGATCTCTTCGAACAGGACATGGGAGAGCTGCTTGGGCGAGTCGACGTTGAAATCCTCGCCCGCCGCGGCGTAGATCTTCTCGCGCAAACGGTCGATCTCGGCGCCGGTGCTCTCGGCGAGCTTGGCCAGATGCCCGGCGTCGATCGCGGCGCCGGTGCGCTCCATGCAGGCGAGCACGCCCACGAGCGGCGCATCGATGTCCTCGTAGACGTCGCGCACCCCGCGCTTGTCCAATTCGGCCGATAGCGGCTCGACGAGCGCGGCGCACGCCGCAGCAAAGAGGGCGAGTTCGGCGTCGCCGCCCTCCTCGACCTCGGGCAGGACCGCGCCGGCGTAGAGCTCCATCAGCGCCTGGATGCTCGATGAGCCGTTGTTGGAGTCGACCACGTACGAGGCGAGCGCGACGTCGAAGAAGCGCGTCGCGAGCACCTCTTCGGCCGTAAGGCGCGCCTCGATCGAGGTGTCCGCCGGAAAGACGCAGGAGATCAGATCCTTGGCATCAAAGGCCGCGCAGCCTCCCTCGCGCAAAAGGCGCGCAGCCACCTCCTCGGCCTCCACCCCGCGGAAGAGCGCCGTACCCTCGCCCAAGAACACGGCGAGGGTGAGCCCCGCGTCGAACAGGGATGCCTGCGCATCGCGGCGCCACGCCACGCCGAGCGGGTCTGTGCGCTCTGCGGCAAGCACAGCGTCAAGCGCGCTTTTCGCCTCGGCGCCCTCGACGATCTCATCCCAGCTGCCAAGCTCGGCAGCCGCAGCCTCGGTGGCCTCGCCGCCGACGAGTTCGAGCACCTTGTTCAGGTGTGCCATGAATCTGACCTGGGTGAACGCCTCGGTCACCGCCGCCGGATCGAAGTCGGGGAAGCTCAAGGCCTCAAGGTCGACGTCCACGTCGGCGTCACGCACGATCGTCGCGACCTCGCGCGACAAAAACGCGTCGTCGCGGTGCTCGGTGAGGTTCTCGAGCTGCTTGCCCTTGAACTTGTCGAGGTTGTCGTAGATGCCCTCGAGATTGCCGTAGGCCTGGAGCATCGCGGCGGCCTTCTTGTCGCCGATGCCCGGGACGCCGGGGATGTTGTCGACCTTGTCGCCTTTAAGGCCCAGAAAGTCGGTGAACTGCGCCGGCGTCACGCCGTAGCGCTCCTCCACCTCGGCAGGGCCGTAGACCACCACATCGGTGATGCCGCGCTTGGTGGTCACGATGTGGGTGAGGTCGCTGGCAAGCTGGTAGGCGTCCTTGTCGCCGGTGACGAGCAGCGTCTGGTAACCCAAATCCTCGTCACGCGCCGAGATCGTGCCCAGCACGTCGTCGCCCTCCCAGCCCTTGATCGACACGACCGGGATGTTCATGGCGCCGAGCAGGTTCTCGATGATGGGGAACTGCACGCGCAGATCGTCGTCCATCGGAGGGCGCTGGGCCTTGTACTGCTCGAGCGCCTTGATGCGAAACGCTGGTTTCCCCTTGTCAAAGGCGCAAACGATCGCATCGGGACGAGACATCTCGATGAATTTCATCAGCATGGAAAGGAAGCCGAAGGCCGCGTTGGTCGGCGTACCGTCGGGCGCCGTCATGGCTGGCGGAACCGCGTGGTAGGCACGGTGCATGAGCGAGTTGCCGTCGATGACGGCGATGGTCTTGGGCATGGGGCATCCTCTCCGTGGAATAGGGTTCGATTATAGCGCGCACGCCTCGCCCGCCACGCGCGCTCGGAGAGCCGCCACGGAAACCCCTCTGCACGTTTTCGCGCACTCTGTGGTCAAAAACGACGGCTTTATACGTCGGGCGGTCGCGAGAACGGCTGTTTGTCATGTTTGGAGGGCCTCCAACAAGACCCCTCGGCCGCGAGAGAGGAGACCTCACGCAAGAGGGACGTATAAAGCCGTCAAAAGTGACCCGCGCACGTGTGATCCCGTGCAAAAAAACGGGGCGCTCGCGCGCCCCGCTTGCTCGCCTATGAATTCCAGAGATACCCGACGCCGCGGACGGTCTCCAAGCGCTGGGACAGCTCGGGCCCGAGCTTGGCGCGCACGCGACGAACGTGCACGTCGACGGTGCGCGAGCCGCCGAAGTAGTCGAAGCCCCACACGCGCCGCAGAAGCGCATCGCGCGAGTAGGTGCGACCCGGATGGGTGACCAAGAAGGCCAAGAGCGCGTATTCCAGGTAGGTGAAGTCCACCGGCTCGCCGTTGACCGTGACCTGATAGGTCGCCAGGTTGATCGTCATGCCGTCGATCTGGATGAAGTCGTTCGTCGAGCTTTCGTTGCCGGGCCACAGGAGCTGGCGAATGCGCAGGGCGCACTCCTCGGAGCTGGCGCCGTGCACCACGAAGTCGCAGTTGATCTGCACCGGAAGGCGGAAGCCCGACAGCATCTCCTCTTTGACGATGACGAGCATCGGGATGCCGCCGTCGTCGACGAGCGCTTGCTCGACCGTGCCGAGCGCAGCCACCGCGTCGTTGGTAACCTCGTAGATGACCAGGTCGTACGATGGGTTGTCGGAAAGCAGCTTCTTGAACTGTAGCGACGAGCCCGCCGCCACGTCCACATCGAGGCTGGACAAGACGGCCTGGAATTTATGTGCGTTGTCGAGGCTGTCCGCTATGAAGATGACGTTTTTTCGTTGTTGCATGTCAGGCCCCTATCACAGCACGCCAAGATAGCGATCAAGCTCCCACGTGGAGACATGACGCTGGTACTCGTTCCATTCCTCGCGCTTGGCCTCGACGAGGAACGAGTGGATGTGCTCGCCAAGCACGTCACGCATGAGCTCGGACTCGGCGAACAGCTCGACCGCCTCGCCCAAACTCTCGGGCAGCACGGCCTCGCCCATCTCCTTGAGCTCCTGGCGCGATGCGTGCCACAGCGACGAGTCCTCCATCGACGGCCCCAGTTCGAGCTCGTCTTCGATGCCCTTCATGCCGGCGGCCATGACGGCGGAAAACGCCAGATACGGATTGGCGCCCGAGTCGGGGCTGCGCAGCTCGACGCGGCACGCCTCCTCCTTATACGGCTTGTAGCCCGGGATGCGCACGAGCGCGGCGCGGTTGTTGCGCGCCCACGAGATGTAGACCGGGGCCTCCTCGCCGGGGATCAGGCGCTTGTAGGAATTGACGCAGGGATTGGTGAGCAGGCAAAACTCGGGAGCGTACTTGAGCAGGCCGGCGATATAGTGCTTGGCCAGCTTGGACAGGTTGTTGCCATCGGGATCGGACGCGTCGAAGAAGGCGTTGTTGCCCTCGGCGTCGAAGAGGCTCTGGTGGATATGCATGCCCGAGCCCGGCTGACCTGCGATCGGCTTGGGCATGAACGAGGCGTAGACGCCGTACTTCTGGGCGATCTCCTTGACCGTCAGCTTGTAGGTCATCACGTTGTCGGCCATCGTGAGCGCATCGGCGAAGCGCAGGTCGATCTCCTGCTGGGACGGGCCGTTCTCGTGATGCGAGTACTCGACCGGGATGCCCATCTTCTCGAGCGTGAGAATCGTGTCGCGGCGCAGGTCGGAAGCCATGTCGAGCGACGTCAAATCAAAGTAGCCGCCCTGGTCGAGCACCTCGGTGCCGTTGGCGTCCTTGAAGTAGTAGTACTCCAGCTCAGGGCCGACGTTCATGACGTAGCCCATCTCTTCGGCGCGTGCGGCCTGGCGCTTGAGCACGTTGCGCGAATCGCCGTCGAAGTACTCCCCTTCGGGCGTTTTGATCGAGCAGAACATGCGCGCCACGGCGTTGCGCTCGGGGCGCCACGGGAGGATCTGGAAGGTGGACGCCTCGGGGTACGCGAGCATGTCCGACTCGCTGTTCAGCGCGAAGCCGCGAATGCAGCTGCCGTCGAAGCCCATGCCCTCCTCGAACGCGTTCTCGAGCTCGCTCGGGATAACGGCAAACGACTTCATATGGCCCAGCACGTCGCAGAACCAAAAGCGCACGAAATGAACGTCGCGGCTCTTGACCGTTTTGAGGACGAAGTCTTGATCGGGGCTGCTTGTCATCGCCAATCCTTCCCATGGGGGTTTCTGACGTGTTTCATTATACAAAGCAGGGTGTTACAAGGCTGTTTCGGGTTTAGACGCGCTGGGCGCGCCTGTCTGCGCCTGATGAGGCAGCGCGAGACTGAAACTCCCCGACCGCATGAAAAAAACGGCTGCGCCGCGCGCAGCCGTCTTCTCATAGAGCGTTATGAACGCCTCCGTTACTTTTTCTTGTCGACGCGCCGCGCCGCGAAGTCGCACGAGGACTGCACGATCTGCACGAGCACGATCAGGATCAGGATCGTGGCGACCATCATCTCAACCATGTAGCGCTGGTAGCCGTAGCGAATCGCGATGTCGCCCAGACCGCCGGCGCCGACGGTGCCCGCCATCGCCGAGTAGCCCAGCAACGTGATGAGCGTGATCGAGAAGCCCCTGATCAAAGACGGCAGGCTCTCCCACAGATACACCTTGACCACGATCTGCCACGTCGAAGCGCCGAAGCTCTGGGCGGCCTCGACCAGCCCAGCATCGACGTCGGCCAAGCTCTGCTCGACCATGCGGCCGACGAACGGGGCCGCGGCCACCACCAACGGCACGATCGCGCCCGGCACGCCGAGCGACGTACCCACGACCAAGCGGGTGAACGGGATCAGCGCGACCAGCAGGATGATGAACGGGATCGAACGCCCGATGTTCACGATCCACCCGAGGATCGCGTTGAGCGCGCGATGGGGCATGAGGCCCTTCTTCGGGTCGGTCAGCACCAAAAGC
This sequence comes from Oscillibacter sp. MSJ-31, assembly GCA_963601095.1. Taxonomy (GTDB): domain Bacteria; phylum Actinomycetota; class Coriobacteriia; order Coriobacteriales; family Eggerthellaceae; genus Anaerotardibacter. The sequence continues at coordinate 21,100 of CAVCDZ010000053.1, forward strand.
ACGCCGAGCGGGACGCCGATGACGTAGGCGAACGCCGTGGACACCAAGCTCATCACGATGGTGTCCCAGGTTCCCTGCGCCAGAAGGCCGCCGTACTCGGCGAAAAACGACTGAAGGAATTCCATCTCTTACAACCTTTTCTCCAGAAGCTTGCGGGCGACATCGCTCTGCGGGTTGGCGAAGATGTCCTCCGTCTTGCCCTTCTCCACGATCATGCCCTCGTCGATAACGGCGATGTGGTCGCAGACCATCTCGGCCACCGTCAGCGAGTGGGTGATGATGACGAGCGTGACGCCCAGCTCTGCGTTGATGTCCTTGAGCAGCTTGAGGATCGAGTGCGTCGTCATGGAGTCGAGCGCGCTCGTGGCCTCGTCGCACAGCATGATCGACGGGTTGTTGGCAAGCGCGCGAGCGATGGCGACGCGCTGCTGCTGGCCGCCGGACAGCTGGCTGGGGTACTTGCCGATCTTGTCCTCCAGGCCGACGAGCGCGAGAAGCTCGCGAGCGCGCTTCTCGGATTCCACCTTGTTCTCATGGCGCAGCTCAAGCGGGAACGTGACGTTGCGCAGAACCGTGCGCTGCTGGAACAGGCTGAAGTTCTGGAAGATCATGCCCACGGTGCTGCGGAACTTGAGCAGCTCCTTGCCCGACAGGTTCGTGACGTCGCGCCCGTCGATGATGACCTTGCCCGAGGTGGGACGCTCGAGCAGGTTGATGCACCGCACCAGCGTCGACTTGCCGGCACCGGACTGGCCGATGATGCCGAAGATGGAGCCGTCCTCGATCGTGAGGTCGATGCCCTTCAGGGCGACATGGGACTCGCCCGGGGCGACTTCATAGGTCTTACGAAGATCCTCTATCTGAATCATGGGTGAGCTTCTCGCTCCTCTCGCTACGAAATAATCCCCTACTATACCCTACGGATTTGGGGCATACAAGGAAGGCGGCCTTACTCAAAAGGCCCCAAGTGATAATAAGGCACCTCGGCATCAAAACAAGCGCTCATGAACGGATCGCCTTCGACAAAATAGCGGGGCCACCGATAGCGCAGAAAGCCGCGCTCGCGCTCGGCGCGCAGCCGATCGGCGCTGCGCAGCGCCGGTGCAGCGACGGCATGACCCTGGCAGTACAGCTCGATGCCGCCGTCGTAGACCACGTAGTAGCCGGCCTTGCGCACCTTCAGGCAGAAATCCACCTCGCAGCCCGGCGCCAAGAAGCGCTCATCGAAGCCGCCGACCTCCTCGAACAGGCTGCGGCGCACCATCAGGGCGGCGCTCGACACCGCCGACAGGTCATGGGCGCAGGTGAAGCGCCGCGCGTAGCCGCGCTGCGCGCGCGGCAGGTTCACGCCGATGTCAGCAGACGACCCATAGGGTCCCACCATCACGCCGGCTGACTGGATCGTGTCGTCGGGGAACAGCAGCTTGGCGCCCACGATGCCGACGTCTGCGCGCTGGGCGCGCGCGAGCATGAGATCGCAGGTGTCCTCGAGGCACATCTCGGTGTCGCAGTCCAAGAACAGCAGGTACTCAGACGAGCACGTGCGCGCGGCCGCGTTGCGCATCGCCGCCTGGTTGAACGGGCCGGTATACGCCACGAGGCGCACCGGATGCCCTTCGGAGTACTGCTGGTCGATGAAGGCGTGCGCCTCCGCGTCGATCGAGCCGTCGTCGACCACGACGATCTCGCTGCCTGTCAGGTCGTTATGCTCGACGATCGAGGCCAAGCAGGTCTCAAGCAGCGGCGGGCGGTCCTTGCCCGACACGATGATCGACAGCGAAGGCCGCTTCTCGGGCAGACGATAGCGCACGCGATAGCAGCGCGCCGCCACGTCGGAGAGCACGACCGCCTCGGCGCCGACGCGGCGCAGGTGGTTGGCCACAGCCTTGCGCCCCCCGCGAAACGCCTCCTCGGCGCGGCGCGCGCGAATCGCCTCGGCGCTCGCCGAGATGCTCACGGCATCCTGCACATGGCACAGCACGCGGTCGATGCGGTCGATGCGGCGCGCCTGCTCGCAGGCCTTGAGCGCGAAATCATGGGCGAACGCCTCGGTCGCGAACCCGACGCCTGTCGACACCGCGTCGACGAGGTGGCGCGACACGAAGACGAGCGGCCCGAGGTACTCGTAGGAGCACAAAAGGTCGGGCGACCAGACCGGCTTGAACGCCGGGGCGTAGAACCCGCAATCGCGCCCGAAGAGGTCGTGGTTGACGTAGGTCACGTCGCAGGGTCCGACGCCCACCGCCTCCGAAGACGCAGCCGCCTCGTCGGCAGCCCCCTCGTCGCCGTCGGCTTCGCTGCCCGCGGTACCGTCGGCCGCCCCCTCGCTCGCGGCGCCGTCGGCAGGATGCGCCGGATCCTCAGAGGCGAGCACCTCGTTCACCAGACGCACGTACTCGAACAGCGCCTCGGGCGCCAGGATGACGTTGGGGTCGAGCACCGCGACCGCATCGCCCTTTGACTGCAAAAGCCCGGTGCAGCGCGCCGCGGCCTCGTCGAGGGTCGCCTCGCAGGCCACGCGGACCAGGCGGTCGTCTCCGTCCCATTCATGAGATGCCGACGAGTAGGCGAACCCCGTCTCGCCCACATCGACGACGACAAGCTCGAAATGCGGATAGGTCTGCTGGCGCACTGCGCGCAGCGAGGCCGCCAGATAGCATTCGTCGCCCGGGTACA
>CAVCDZ010000054.1:0-14403 GCA_963601095.1 Oscillibacter sp. MSJ-31
CCGCGTGCGAGAACATGTCCGAGGCTGCCGAGCAGCTGCACATCTCCCAGCCGGCGCTCAGCACCAGCCTGCGCAACCTGGAAAAGGAGATCGGCAGCCCGCTGTTCGACCGCCACGGCAAGAAGCTTGCGATCAACGAGAACGGCCGTTACCTGGCCAAACGCGCGCAAGCAGCCTTTGACATCCTGGAGGAAGCCAGCGAGACCATCCGGACGAACGCCGCCGAGCGCCTACTGACCGTCAACTGCGGGCTTGAGATCCCCGTGGGCAACTGCGGCACGCTGCTGCGCGGGTTCTATGATGCGCATCCGGGGATCTCGATCAGGATGGGCTATCCCGGATCGACGCAGTTCGCCAACCAATCGCTCGACGTGACGCTGTTCGGCTCGCCGCTCAAGATCGAGGAAGACAACGTGGTGACGCTCGGGAAGGAGGCGCTGATGGTGATCTTGCCGCCTGAGCATCCGCTTGCCGACAAACCCGATCTGCGCTTGGCCGACCTGCGCCGCGACCCGTTCATCTTCACCAATCCCAGCGTCATGCGCACGGCTTCGGTCTCCATGTGCGCCGAGGCGGGCTTCGAGCCGAACATCATCATGGAAACGCAGCTGTTTAGCGAGGCGCTGAGCCTGGTGGAAGCGGGGATCGGCTGCGCGATCGGCGCCGAGATCACCTGGCTTGCCAACATGCCCTACCACGTCGTCGCGCGCAAGCCAGCCGACGTGAGCCGCAGCCGCTACCTCTACGCGCGCATCCCCGAGCATCAGACGCCGACGCCCGCCACCTGGACGTTCATCAACTTCCTGCAGGATTACGCCGAAAGCGTCGCCCACGCTTGAGCGTAGCGTGAGCGCGCGGGGCCCGAGGGGCTCGCAGCGCGAGAGGTTGCACGATTCAAGCCGTCAAAAGTGACCACGAGGGAACGGAAAACGTGCAGATGCCCGCTGCGCGTGCGCGCAGCGGGCAGGGTGAGAGGGCAGGCTTAGGCCGACTTCTCGAACGCGTCGGCTTTCTCGGCATCGCCCGACACAACCGCGATCTGCTCGGGCAAGGGCGTGCGCGCATGCGGGCCGTCCCAGATCACCGCGTCGATGAAGTCGAGGATCTCGTCGACCACCTCGTCGGTCTTCATCGCCGGGTCGCCGTGGATCGCGTCCTCGAACAGGCGCAACTTGCAGCGCTGGTCGTGGCAGGTCTCGTTGATCTTGTTCATGAACGACACCGACTGGGTGTAGGGCACCACCGGGTCTTTGATGCCGTGCATGAGATACGCCGGCGGGAAGTCCTCGGTCACAAAGTTGATCGGGCTGCCGAAGCTCGCTGCCGCAGGGTTGCGGCTGTTCTTGAAGCCCATGATCAGGTTGTGTGGGAACACCATGCCCTCGCCCTGGTCGGCGGCGACCTGCGTGCCGCCGGTCGCGTCGATGACCGCCGACTCGGGCAGGCGGTTGCACAGGTCGATCTGGTACATGTCGGTTGGGCCGTAGAGGCTGACCAGGCACTGGATGGAGTCATCCTCGTCCGGGTAGCCCATCTCCTTGCCCTTCATGATCGGACGGCCGCCGAGCGCGGCGATCATGTTGTTGATGTGCGCGCCGGCCGAGTTGCCCCACGCGGCGATCTTGTCGGTTTTCAGGCAGAGCTCGTCGGCATGCGCGCGCAGGTAGCGAATGGCACAGCGAACGTCCTCGAGCGGAGCTGGCCACACCACGTCGGGCGCGATGCGGTAGTTGATGCAGGCGAGCGCGTAGCCCTGCGACATGACCTTGAAGGCGCCGGGCATCGTGTCCTCGCGCTTGTCGCCGCCGACCCAGCCGCCGCCGTGCGTGAAGACGATCAGCGGAAACGGGCCGTCGCCCTCATCGGGCAGCCATACGTCCATGGCTTGGCGCGGATCGTCCCCATACGGGATGTCGAGCCAGTAGCGCGTGAACTGTGCAGGATCGATCTCGTGAAATTGGCTGGCCATAGGTTTCCCCTCCCTGGCATGACGCCCCGTCGCAACAGGGCGAACGTGTTCATTTCCCCACCTCCCACCGTACCCGAGCACGCCGGTGCAAGGGAAATAGCGTTTGGGGATATGCCAGCGAGTGAAATTGATATGGGACGGGTGGGTGCTTGCGAAAGGCTGCCCGCGGAAAGGGCGCAGACGGGCACCGCGGGAGAGGCGCCCGCGGGAGGAGTTGCATCGCCGCGGCACGCGCGCTGCCCGCCCGCGCACCCTACTCGTTCAAGAAATCACACGCGTACTGCGCCGCCACCATCGATCCGCCGACGAGCACCGACTCGTCCACCTCGTAAAAGCAGCTGTGCTGCGGGTACTTCGCGCCCACCTCGGGGTTGCGCGCGCCGACGAACGCGAACACGCCCGGCACGAAGCGCAGGTACTCCGAGAAGTCCTCGCCCGACAGCGTGCCCTCGTACGAGGCGAGCGCCTGAGGGCCTAACACCCGCTCGACCGAGCGCTGCGCGCGCTCGGCGCAGACCGCGTCGTTCACCAGCGCCGAGTTGCCCGTCGTCCATTCGAACACGGCCGAGGCGCCGTACGACTTCGCCACCCGCTCGACGACGAAGGCCATGCGCTCCTTGAGGTAGTCGCGCACCTCGGGTGAAAACGAGCGCACCGTGCCCGTCAGATAGGCCGTGCCCGCCATCACGTTGCGCGCCACGCCGCCGTGGAACTCGCCGATCGTGAGCACGACCGGGTCGAACGGCGACACGTCGCGGCTCACCACGACCTGCAGCGCATCGATGATCGAGGCGCCGACCACGATCGCGTCGACGCCCTTGTGCGGCATCGCGCCATGGGCGCTCGTCCCGCTCACGTCCACGCGGAACCAGTCGGTGTTCGCCATGCGCGGCCCTGCCTCGACCGACACGGTGCCGGCGTCAACCTCGCTCCAGATGTGCGCGCCGTAGATGGTGTCGACGCCCTCGAGCGCGCCGGCGTCGATCATCATGCGCGACCCGATCGAGATCTCCTCGGCCGGCTGGAAGATGATGCGCACCTCGCCCGCAAGCTCGTCGCGCACCGCGTTCAGGATGCGCGCGGCGCCGAGCATCATCGCGATGTGGCAGTCGTGCCCGCAGGCGTGCATCACGCCCTCGTTTTGGGAGGCGTAGGGCGCCTGCGTCTGCTCGACGATGGGCAGCGCGTCGATGTCGGCGCGCAGGGCGATGCGCCGGCGCGGGCCGTCATCCCCATAGGCGCCGGGAGCCTCGCCGCGGATCGTGACGATGAGCCCGGTCTCGCCCGGGCGGCGGTACGGGATGCCGAGCGCGTCGAGTTCGGCGGCGATGGTGTCGCTCGTGTGAACCTCGTGAGCGCTCAGCTCGGGATGCATATGGAACATGCGGCGCATCTCGATGAGGTACGGCTCGATGCGGTCGGCCGCCTCGTGGATGCGTTCGGTGATCGTGGCGTCGGACATGGTAACCACTCCATCGGGTCGTCGGGCGACGGCGCGCCTCGCAGCCGCCGCATCGTTGGGGCGGCTGCGCCCTCTTGCGGCCTTTGCATGAGTCACGCAGCGTCAGCACTGCTGCAGGGACGTGCCCACTTGAGCGCTCGCGCGCGGCGCCCGTCGCGTCGCGTCGTAAAAGTTACCCACAGCGTACCATTTCGTTTCGCACCGCACTACCGCAACGCACCATTTCGCTGCGCGCCGCATTGCCGCAAAAAAAAGAAGAGCTGCCCCTCAGGGCAGCTCTTCGTTCGTTGCGAATGGAATAGCCGAGCGACTAATCCTGGACGCGGATGACCGACGGCTCGCCGCCCGTGACCACGCCGTCGAGCTTCAGGATCTCGTCGATCGCGAGACGCACGTTGTGCTCCTCGGCCGTATGGGTGACGAACACCAAATCGACGTCGTCGCGCATATGCGTGCCGCGCTGGGTCACGGTCTTGACCGAAACGTCGTACTTCGCGAAGATCTCGGCGGCCGAAGCGAGCACGCCGCTGCGGTCGGCCACGACGAATCGCACGTAGTACTTCGTGGTCAGATCGTCGATCGAGAGGATCGGCAGGTTGTCGGTGCAGGTGCAGCCGACGATCGGCTTGACGCCGAGCGTGATATGGCGCGCCACCTCGAGCACGTCGCCCATCACCGCGCTGGCGGCCGGACCAGCGCCCGCGCCCTCGCCGAAGAACATCGTCTCGCCCACTGCGTCGCCCACGACGTAGATGGCGTTGTACACGCCGTTGACCGTGGCCAGCTGGTGGGACTCGGGGATCATCGTCGGGTGCACGCGCACGTCGACGCCCTCGGGCGTGCGACGCGCATGGGCCACGAGCTTGACCGCGTAGCCCATCTCGTGGGCCATGGCCAGATCGACCGGGGAGATGCGGCGGATGCCCTCGGTGAACACGTCGGCCATCGTGACGCGAGAGTTGAACGCGATCGAAGCCAAGATCGCGATCTTGGCGGCCGCGTCGAGGCCGTCGACGTCAGCCGTGGGGTCGGCCTCGGCGAAGCCCTTCGCCTGGGCCTCGGCCAGCGCGGCATCGTAGCCCATGCCGTCCTCGTCCATGCGCGTGAGCATGTAGTTGGTGGTGCCGTTGACGATGCCCATGATCGAGTCGATCTGGTTGGCGATCAGCGAGTGCTTCAGCGGGTCGATAATCGGGATGCCGCCGCCGACGCTCGCCTCGAACGCGATCTCGACGCCGTGCTCCTCAGCCAGGTGCATGACCTCTTTGCCCGCGGTGGCCATGAGCGCCTTGTTGGCCGTGACCACGTGCTTGCCGGCGGAAAGAGCCTCTTCGACGACGTTCTTGGCGATGCCCGTGCCGCCGATCAGCTCGATGACCAGATCGATGTCGGGATCGTTCACGATGTCGCGGTAGTCCTGCGTGAAGATGTCCTCGACCCCGTGGGCGATGGCCTGCTCAGGGTTGCGCGAGCAGACGCGCGCCAGCTCGACGTCGACGCCGAAATGGCGCAGGAAGTCTTCCTTATGCTTGCTCAGGATGTCGAGGCATCCGCCGCCGACGGTGCCCGTGCCCACCAAACCGATCTTGACAGCCATGGCCTCTGTTCCTTTCTGTCTACGCGCCGTTCACCTGCGATCTTCGCAGCGCACGCACGTATGATTCTTTTCACAGCATTGTAGCGAACCTGCGCTCGCCCGATGCCCTCCCCGGCTCGAAGAGCGCACCTTCACCACGTTTGGCGGGCGCGCCGCAAGTGCGCGGTGCCCGATACGCCGCCCGTGCCAGGCGCCCGGCGCATTGCTCTCGTCCGACGCGTCGCTCTCCCCGCCCCGTGCCCGACCGTCGCCGGGATGACGAGCGGCCCGCACTCGGCGAGCCGCTCGATCACGCTGCTTTTGCACACGCGGCTCCGCCGGCTCATCGCCTGACAGCCGCCGCGGTCGATGGCCTACTCGACGTCGCAGGCCATCAGGTCGGCGTACGTCTCGCGACGCGTGACCAGGCGCGCCACGCCGTCCTTGACGAAGACGATGCCCGGTCGCGGCTGACCGTTGTAGTTGCTCGACATCGAGTGGCAGTACGCGCCGGTGCCGAACACGCAGACGATGTCGCCGAGGTCGGGATGCTGGATCGACGCGTCGAGCGCTACCGCGTCGCCCGACTCGCAGTGCTTGCCGCAGACCGTGACGATCTCGGTGCGCGGCTGACCTGCCTTGTTGGCGATGACCGGCTCGTAGTCGGCGTGATAGAGCGCCGTGCGGATGTTGTCGGACATGCCGCCGTCGATCGCGACGTACTTGCGGATGCCCGGCAGCGTCTTCAGGATGCCCACCGTGTACAGCGTCACGCCCGGCACCGCAACCAGCGAGCGGCCCGGCTCGCACAGAAGGCGCGGCTCCTTGACGCCGTACTTGGCGCAGTACTCGCGCATGGCGGTCGTGACGACCTCGGCGAAGTCGTCGATCGAGGCGGGCTTGTCGGTGGCGGTGTAGGCGATGCCGAGGCCGCCGCCCACGTCGATCTCATCGATCTCGTAGCCGTAGGTGTCCTTGATGCGGCGCGCCAGCTCGACGATGACCTCGATGGCCTCGCCGAACGAGTGGAGCGCGAAGATCTGCGAGCCGATGTGCATGTGCAGGCCCGCCAGGTGCACGTTGGGCGCGTCGAGCGCGTCGCGCACGCACTTGAACGCGAAGTCCTCGCGCATCGTGAAGCCGAACTTCGAGTCCTCGCAGCCGGTGCGGATGTACTCGTGCGTGTCGGCCTCGACGCCGGGCGTGATGCGCATGTAGATCTCCTGCGTCACACCGAGCTCCTGGGCGATCGCCGAGACGCGCGCGAGCTCGATGCGCGAGTCGACCACGATACGGCCGACGCCCGCCTCGATGGCCTCGCGCAGCTCCTGCGGGGTCTTGTTGTTGCCGTGGACGAACACGCGGTCCATCGGGAAATCGACCGCGCGCGCGATGGCGAGCTCGCCGCCGCCCGACACGTCCAGGCACATGCCGTGCTGGGCCGCCAGGCGGCACACCGCCTTGTTGAGGAACGCCTTGCTGGCGTAGATGACGTCGGAGTTGGGATAGCGGCGACGGAAGGCGTCGCGGTACGTGTCCATGCGGTTGACCAGGTCGGCCTCGTCGTAGACGTAGAGCGCAGTGCCGTACTGATGCGCAAGCTCCACCATGTCGACCCCACCGATGTAAAGGTGATCGTCCTTGACCTCGGCCGTCAGGGGCAGGCATGCGCCCAGCTCCATCGTGGTGAGGTTGTCGGCCTGTTTGCTGAGATCGGAGGCAGGAAGTGACATGGGTGACGTCCTTATCTGAATTGGGTGCTGCGCCGCGCGTGGCGGCGCGTTCGTTTCGTCGTTATGATACCGTGCGAAGGAAAAGTGTACCAAGCTTTCTTTTCAAACACGTAACGCCGGACGCTAGGAGGGGGTCATGCTCCGCATCACCGTATTCGCCGTGGGCAAGCTCAAAGAAGCGTTCTGGAAAGACGCAGTCGCCGAGTACCTGAAGCGGCTTGATGCCTATGCGAAAGTGCAGGTGCGCGAGATCCCCGACTCGACGCCGGCCAAGGAAGCGGCTGCGCTCTTGGCAGCGCTGCCCGAGCGCGGCCCGGTGATCCTGCTCGACATCAGGGGCAAGGAGACCTCGAGCGAGGCGCTGGCGGAAAAGATCGGCCGCTATGCGCTGGCGGGCGATTCGCATCTGTCGTTCATGATCGGCGGCAGCGATGGCGTGACAGCCGAGGTGCGAAAGCGCGCCACCGAGCGCGTCAGCTTCGGGCCGATCACCTTGCCGCACAACCTCGCGCGCGTGGTGCTCGTGGAGCAGATCTACCGCGCCTTCAAGATCCAGCGCGGCGAGCCCTACCATAAATAGGTGTGGCGCACCGGCAGCGCCACCCCACCGCGCAGCACTCAGTGCGGCTTTTGCAGCTCTGCTGCAGAATTGAGTCGATCCGCAACGATTGCAAACGTCGACAAGCCCGAAATACGCCGACAAGAGCGCTTGCAGGCCACTTTTGGCCAGATGGACGCTCACCCACAAGGGCTTGAGAGCACGCGCGCAGAGAATAATCGTTGCCAATCGACCCGATTCTGCAAACGAAGGCCGAATCGGCGCACTGGCCACGACGACGCTGGGGAAACCGCGCTACGAAGCGCCCGCGCCGGGGGATCCGCACAACGCGAGATGCCGCCGCGCACAAAAAATGCCCCGCCGGAGCGGGGCATTTCAGGTCGCAAGAATTACTTCCAGTCTTTGCCGACGACCACCAAGAAGTCGCCGCTGAAGGAGTAGGTGCCGGTGTTCTGCTTGAGCGTACCCGTTCCCAGCAAGTCGGCGATCTTCTGCGCCTTGTCCTTGTCGGAATCATTGTTGTACACCACGAGCGTATGGGAGTAGTTGTTGTCGTCGGCGTTGCCCGTCTCGACGGTCGCGCCGTCAGGCGTCAGTTTGGCCGCCGCCTGCGCCGCCGCCCCCGACGTGCCGCTGCCGTTCTTGACCGAGATCTTCACACCCGAAAGCGACGCGCTCGATCCCGACGAGCTGGACGAAGACGACCCGTCGCCGGCAGACGACAGGGTCACACCCGTCGCCGAGTCAACCACCGTCTCATCGGTCGGAGGCTCGCCCTGCTTGACGCGGTCCATCATCTTGTTCCACGCATCGGTGTCGAGCACCTCCCACCAGACGTTGTCCTTGTACTCGGACGTCGTCGGCACCGCGGCGGTGTAGATGCCGTTATCGGTATCGATGCCCACCATGCTCTGCGCCAGGCCGACGATGCCGGTGACGCTGAAGTCGGTGGAGATGTAGTCGGCCAGCGTGCTCACGGTGTTGGTCATCGTGGCGACGTCGGAGCTCATGATCTTCTTCGCGATCGCGGTCAGGACCATGCGCTGGTTGGCCGCGCGCATCTCGTCGCCCTTGCCGTCGCCGATGCTGTCATAGGCATGGCGGCTGCGGCACAAGATGAGCGCCTGATCGCCGTTGAGAGTCTGCTCGCCGGCATCGACGTGGCCGCCGGCCATATCGTCGTTGATCTCCATCGGGACGTTGACGTCGATGCCGCCGAGGGCGTCGACGACCGCTTTGAATCCGTCGAAGTCGATTTCTGCATAATGGCTGATCGGAACGCCCGCAAGCTTCGACACCGCATTGACGGCGCCGGACGGGCCGCCGAAGGCGTAGGCCGCGTTGATCTTCTGGGTTCCGTGGCCGTCGATCGTCACCTGGGTGTCACGCGGAATGGAGATCAGCGTGGCTTCCTTTTCTTTGGGATCGATGCGCGCCAGGATCATCGAGTCGGTGCGGTACGCGCCGCCGTAGACGTTGGAGTCTTCGCGGTCTTGCGACTTGTCGACGCCGATGAGCAACATGTAGAACGGCGAGGACGGCGAGCCCGTCACCGAAAGGGAGCTGAGGAGGTCAGGATCGAGGTCGTCACGCAGGTTATTGTCGATCTGAGTGACGTACGCCCATGCGGCACCGACGCCGGCCAGGACGAGCACCAGCACAACCGCCAAGCTGGTAAGAAGAATGCGCTTGCGCTTGGACTTCTTTTTCTTAGCGCGCTGCGTGCGCACGAACTCGTCGTCGCGCGCATTGCGGGAATACTGGCTGTTGGCAGCCGCCGGGCTCGTAGGAACGGCGCCCGCTGCGTTGCGGCGCGGCGTCCGGCTTGCGCGATGCGTGGACGAACCGTAGTTATCGGCGCTGTACGAGCCGGCCGACCGGGACGACGAGCGACGTGAGTGCTCGGCGCTGCTCGTCACATAGGACGAGCGGTCGAACGATCCGGCGGCATCATCTGCCGAACGGCGACGCGTGCGCGAGACGTTCGAACCCGCAGCGGACGAACGACCGCGACGATCGCGGCGAGCCCCACGGGACGAATGCCGAGATGGCTTGTTATTCGATGCAAACATGGATTAAATGATGCGGGATAAACCACCGCAAGCGCAAACACTATTCGCTGAAAAACATATGATGCGTGAAAGAAACCAGCCCGAGGCCACACATTCTGCATAAAACCTGACCGGGTAAGCGAGGGTTCATCGAGCGTGGCGTGCCGCCAGCACGGTGAGCGGTCGAGCGGATGCGGCGCGACCGACGCGTACGCCGAGCGAGCGGCACGGGCGCGCGGATGCCGCCCGCACGCGACGGGGCGGCGGCAAAGCCGTGTGCGGGGTGGCATGAGCCCGCGCGGGGTGGCTGGTGGCGACTGCCAGACGGCAGCCACCCGCACGGCGCCGGGCGCGCTACACGCCCAGTCGATGCGCCATGTACCGGTTGGCCTCGCGCTCCACCGCATCGTCAAGCGACACGAGCTCGACGCCCTCGGGCTTGCCGGCGCGGCGACCGAGTGCCCGCGCGATCAGGCCATCGGCGATCTCGGGGTTCTTCCCCAGAAGCGGGCCGTGCAGATACGTGCCGATGCAGTTGCGGTAGATCACGCCGTCGGCGCCCGAATCGTCGTCGTTGCCGTGACCGACCGACGAGACCACGCGGCCAAACGGGGTCAGCCCCGCGCCGAGCTTGGTGCGCCCGGCGTGGTTTTCGTAGCCGACCACCGGCAGCGTGGCCAGCGGCGATTCCAGCGCGATGTTGTCGATCAGGCGGTCGAACCCGGCTCCAGCGCGCACGGTGTCCATGTCGAGGATCGACAGGCCCTCGACCGCCTCGTCGCCCAACAGCCAGCGCTTGCCCAGGATCTGGTAACCGCCGCAGATCGCCAGCAGCACGCCGTCGTTTTCGACGTAGGTCGCCAGATCGTCCTTCATGCCGAAGAGCACCTCGCTCGCCAGCTTCTGCTCGCGGTCGGGGCCGCCGCCCAGAAAGACGATATCCGCCGTCGCAAGGTCGACGGTCTCCCCGTAGTGGATCGTCTCGACGCGCGCCGGGATGCCGCGCCAGGCGCAGCGCTGCGCGAGCACGCGCACGTTGCCGCCGTCTCCGTAGAGATTCAGCAGGTCAGGGAAGAGGTGCACGATGCGCAGCGGACGGTCAGCCAGCGCGTCGACGTCCGGCTGCTGGGCCTGGATGCGGTCGCGCCACTCCACCCCGTGCGCCGGCTGGGAGGTGCCCGCCGTCGGATGCGCCGGAGCCGTCTTGTCGGCGCGCGCCATCAGCGCCGAGCGCACCGCGGGCAGCGACGTGTAGTTGGCGATCGCGAACATCCCCCACTCGGCTGGCATCGCGAGCGCGGCGTCGACCATCTCGTTCACGCTGTCGATCGTCGCCGCGTCGATGCCGGCGTACTTCAGGCGCAGCTGAAGATCGTTTTTGCGAATGCCGCCGGCGAAGACCGTCACATCGTCCTGTCCGGCCAGCTCCTCGAAATCGCAGTCCCAGATCCACGAGATATCATGGCCGTCAGCCTCGTTGTCGTTGATGAAGAAGGCGGCGACCTTCTTGCCTTCGGCGCCGGTGATCAGCTTCATGTTCTGGTTGAAGCCTGTGGGGTTCTTCGCGAGGTTGAGCAGCACCGACCGCCCCTCGATCGTGAGCTCCTGCAGGCGGCCGTTTTGCGGGTCGAACAGGTCGACGGCGCGCTGGAACGTCTCGTCGTCGACGCCGACGCAGCGGGCCGCGAGCCACGCGGCCGTGACGTTGTAGACCATGTAGGCCCCGGCGCGCTGAGCGCGCAGGGCCACCTTGGCGCCGGTCGCCGCCTCTTCGACGTCGAAGGTGATCTCGTTGCCAAAGACGACGTTTTTCGCCGCGAAGTCCAGGTCAGGGCGATGGAAGCCGCAGTTCGGGCACGAGTAAGTGCCCAGCTGGCCGTACTGACGATAGCCATAGGTGAACATGCCCGAGCACTTCTGGCACATCTGGGCGTCGGCCACGACGTTTTGCGCCTGATGGAGGTCCTCGCCCACGCCGAAGGCGATCGCGCGGTTGGGCACCTTCTCGGCGATCACGGCGCACAGCGGGTCATCGGCGTTGTAGAGCAGTGTCGTGTCAGGCGAGTCGATAAGCGCCTGGGCGATGGCGTCCTGGACGCGATCGATCTCGCCGCAGCGGTCGAGCTGATCGCGAAAGAGGTTGAGCAGAAGCACGTAGGTGGCTTTGACCTGCGGAAGCGTATGGGCAAGCCACAGCTCATCCGACTCGAACACGCCCCACTCAACCGGGTGCTTGGTCTGCAGCAGCGTCGAGGCGACGCCGTAGGCGAGGTTGGCGCCCGTGCGGTTGCAGGCGATCGTCTTGCCGAAGCGCTCGAGGGCATCGGCGATCATGTTGGTGATGGTGGTTTTGCCGTTGGTGCCCACCACGACGATGGATCCCTCGGTCACCTTGCCCATCGACTCGGCGATGATCTGCGGGTCGATCTTGAGCGCGATCTTGCCCGGCAGGTTCGCCGCCGGACGCCGCATCACATGCCGCAAGCCCCAGGTGCTCACCGCACTTGCCATCTTTGCGCCGCTGTTTCGAATGCTCATCGTCGTTCCTCGTCATCGCACATCAAGCGCGAGCAGACCCGCCCGCACCTCTTGTCAGGTTTCCAGTGTAGCGGGTAAACGAAGGCCGAATCGTTTCTACATACTAATGTCCTGAGGTAGGCGAGGTAGCCTGCACGCGCGATGCCCGCCGCGCAGCCGCCCTTCATGCGCCATCTCCCCACCGCGCCTGCGCGCGGTCGCCCGTCCGCGACGGCGGCGCCCCGCCCCACCACGACGCGCCCAACAAAAAAGCTCCCGCACCGAATCGGCACGGGAGCTTCAAATCACACTCTTATATAAGAGCTTACTCGGCCGGATAGAATCCGCTCGGGGTCTCGGCCAGGTTGATCATGATGTTCTTGGTCTGGCAGTAGTGCTCGAGCATCATCTTGTGGGTCTCGCGACCGATGCCGGACTCCTTGTAGCCGCCGAACGGCGCGCCGGACGGAATCTGGTTGTAGGTGTTGACCCACATGCGGCCGGTGCGGACGCCCTGCGCCACGCGGAAGGCGCGGTTGATGTCGCGGGTCCACACGGCACCGCCGAGGCCGTAGACCGAATCGTTGGCCAGGTCGATGACCTCCTGCTCGTCCCTGAACTTGATCACGACGGCCACCGGGCCGAAGATCTCTTCCTGCGCCACGCGGCAGGTGTTGTTCGGGATCTCGATCAGGGTCGGCTTCAGGAACGCACCCTTGGCAAGCTCGCCCTCGGTGGCACGCTCGCCGCCGCACAGCACCTTGCCGCCTTCCTTCTTGGCCAGCTCGACGTAGCCCAGGATCTTCTCTGCCTGGCGCTCATCGATCTGGCTGCCCATCTGGGTGTCTTCCTCCCACGGCAGGCCAACCTTCACCTTGTTGAAGGCCTCGACCGCCTCGGCCACGAACTCGTCGTAGATGTCCTCATGGACGAAGATGCGGGAGCCGGCGCAGCAGACCTGGCCCTGGTTGAACAGAATGCCCAGCTGGATGCCGTCGATCGCCATGTCGCGTTTGGCATCGGGGAAGATGATGTTGGCAGACTTGCCGCCGAGCTCGAGGGTGGCGGGGATCAGGCGCTCAGCCGCCGCACGGGCAACGTCGCGACCGACCTCGGTGGAGCCGGTGAAGGCGAGCTTAGCGAACTTCGGGTTGTCGAGGATGAACTGACCCGACTTAGAGCCGCGACCGGTGATCACGTTGAAGACGCCGGCGGGGATGATGTCCTGGGTCAGGCGCGCCAACTCGAGCGCGGTGAGAGAGGTGGACGAAGACGGCTTCAAGACCGTGCAGTCACCCGCGGCCAGCACCGGAGCGAGCTTCCAAGCGGCCATCAGGAACGGGAAGTTCCACGGGACGATCTGGCCGACGACGCCGATGGGCTCATGGAAGACGAGCGACATCATCTTGTCGGCGATCATGTCGGCCTCGCCGGTCTCTGCCAGCAGGCAGCCGGCGAAGTAGCGGAAGTGATCGGCGGCGTAGGCAACGTCGATGGCGCGGGTCTCGCGAATCGGCTTGCCGTTGTCGAGCGTCTCGAGCTGGGCGAGGAACTCGGCGTTCTCCTCGATCACGTCAGCGACCTTCTGGAGGACGGCGGCGCGCTCGGCCTTGGTGGTCTTGCCCCACAGCTCGAAGGCGACGGTCGCCGCATCGGCGGCAGCGTCGACATCTTCCTTGGAGGCGTCGGCGATCTGAGAGATCTTCTCGCCGTTGGCCGGGCAGAACACGTCGAGCGTCGCGCCGTCGGAGGCGTCGACCCACTTCCCGTTGATGAAGAGCTGATAAGAATCTTGAGCTACGTTCTTCATGGTGCGTTCCTTTCACGTGAGACGGCGTCGTTGACTCTCGGTGGCGACCGCCGGTTCCTTTTTCGTCACAGCCAAAATGCCACGCATCAGCTCGCAATTACCGCTCAGGTGCCGCCAGCGGCGGGTTTCGCCGCCCCAGTGGTCGAAATTGGTTAACACTACTTGTTTCTCTCCACAATTTCTTTACATTTCTCTTCTTATTCGGGGTCTTACAGTCGATAATCGGTTTTTATTACAATTCGTAATCCGTTCACCGATGATATTTCGACGTTTAACGCAACGGTGCGCATTCTCCCTTGCATCGGCTTCGACACGTTCCCCACCCCACCTCGCACATGCTGCGGCCTGTAATGCGCACTCCCCATGCCGCCTCACACGCGCCGCGACCCTCGACGCGCGGCCCCTTCTCACGTCGCCCGCACGCACATCCACCTCCTGCGCTCAAAATCGGTAGGCATTTTGGCGAGTAAGTTCGATTGGTAAACGACCGCGACGCCATGAGTACCCTCCTCTCCCCGCTCGGACGCTCGTTACACCCCAGATCAACATGAAACGTGGAGCATCTTTCTTGCACTCCACCCCGACAAGCAGGCAAAGTCCATCCGACGCCCCTCAAGCCTTTGACCTATCGCATTTACTCGCCATTCAAAGGGCGAATTCCTGCGCGGGGGAGTGAACGAGGGCCGGTGGGCGGGCAAGGCAAGGCCGAGGGGCGAGGGCCGGTGG
>CAVCDZ010000055.1:0-2257 GCA_963601095.1 Oscillibacter sp. MSJ-31
CGTCAAGGCCATCGGCGTTGCCGTGGGCTATGACGGCGATCCGTGGGATTTCCTGGCAAAGAAGGCCACGATCACCGAGACGGTTCCGGTTGCCTGCGTGCTCACGATTCCGGCCGCTGGTTCAGAGGCCAGCAACTCGTGCGTGATCAGCAACGACGAGCTCGACCTCAAGAGCGGCATGACGTCCGAGCTCATCCGGCCGGTCATCTCGTTCATGGATCCCCAGCTCACCTTCACCTTGCCGCCGTATCAGACGGCCGCCGGCGTCACCGATATGATCGCGCACATCTGCGAGCGCTACTTCAGCGGCGTCGGCCCGGTGCCGGTGACCGACAACATCGCCACCGGCTTGATCCGCGCCATCATGGAAAACGCGCGTCTCGTCATGGCGGACCCCGAAAACTACGACGCCCGCGCCAACGTCATGTGGGCGGGCACGCTTGCCCATAACGATCTGGCTGGCCTCGGCCGCAGCATCGGTGGTCGCGCGGGTGACTGGGCGAGCCACGGCCTGGAGCATAAGCTTTCCGCCCATGACCCTTCGATCACCCATGGCGCCAGCCTTGCCGTCATCATGCCGGCGTGGATGCGCTACGTGCATCACGTCGACGTGTCCCGCTTCGTCGACTTCGCACGCGACGTGTTCGGGATCGAAGCGGCTGACGAATCCGCCGAGGCGCAGGAAGCTGCGGCGTCTGCGGGCATCGAGGCCCTACAGGACTTCTTCGCTGAGATCGGCATGCCGCGTCATCTGTCGGAGTTCGGCGTGAAGGAAGGCGACATCGAAGGCCTGATCCCCACGCTCGTCCAGAACAAGGGCGAAGCGTTCGGCTCGTTTACCAAGATCACGCCTGACGACGCGCGTGCCATCTACCGAAGCGCACTGTAAGCGCAGCTATTTGCCTCGGCAACACAAAGAAGGCCCTCGACCACTGCTTGCGGTCGAGGGCTTTTTCATGCGATGCATGAGTTGCGCGTGCGGCTGGGGGAATTAGTCGGACCCGCTTAGCGCTACTCCTCGCCGCGGGCGACGCGCTCGATGTAGGAAAGCTCATTTTTGTTGAGCGTGCGCGCCAGGATGTTGGCGTAGATCGCGCCCGACACGTTGTGCCACACGCTGAACACGGCACCCGGCACGGCCGCCATCGGGTACTGGGCGAAGTGAAGCGTCGCCAAGCTCGTGGCCAAGCCTGAGTTCTGCATGCCCACCTCAACGGAGATGGCGGACGCCTGCGGGTTGGACAGGCCCAGCAGCTTGCCGATGCCAA
The DNA here is from genome assembly GCA_963601095.1 of Oscillibacter sp. MSJ-31. GTDB lineage: Bacteria > Actinomycetota > Coriobacteriia > Coriobacteriales > Eggerthellaceae > Anaerotardibacter. The sequence continues at coordinate 1,269 of CAVCDZ010000055.1, forward strand.
GCCCCAGCGCATATCCGCAGCAGTTATGCAGGATCACGACGCCGAGCACGAGCAGGCCCGTCGCAGACAGGATGTTCGCGGCATTGGCGGAAACGACCGCCATGACGATCAGGGCGATCGCGACGATCGAGATCACCGGCAGCACGCGCGCGATGTTGACCGCAACCCTATGCACGAGGCGATTGAACACGATGCCCAGCGCGATCGGAACGACGACCACCTGCAAGATGGACACGAACATGTTCCATACCGACACGTCTACGGTTTGCCCGGCAAGCAGGAACGTCAGCCACGGCGTGACGATCGGCGCGAGCAGCGTGGTGCACGAGGTGCAGCCGACGGACAGCGCCACGTCGCCCTTGCACAGATAGCTGATCACGTTGGACGAGGTGCCGCCCGGGCAGGTGCCCACCAGGATGACGCCGACCGCGAGTTCGGGCGGCAGCTGGAAGATGACGCACAGCAGATACGCCAAGCACGGCATGATGACGAACTGGGCCAGAATGCCGCAGATTACCGCTTTAGGCTTGGTGAACACGACCTTGAAGTCGTGCAGCGTGAGCGTCATGCCCATGCCGAACATGACGATGCCCAGCAGCGGGGTGACGATGCTGGTGGGAAGCGCGGCGTGCACCGGCGCAGGCGCAAGCAGGGCGGCGACGGCACATACGATCGTGATGATCGCCATGTACTTGCCGAAAAAGTCGCTGATCTTCTCGAGGGTTTTCATCGGGTTCCTTTCCTGTGAGCGCGATCCTTGCGAGGCGGGAGGGCGCCGGTGCGGTACGTAGCGGGGCTGGCTTGCCGGTTTGACGTGCCGTTACCCCAAACCTACGCTGCTTTAGGGGATTAAAGTGCGCTTATCGTACGTATCTAGACACCGGGTGTGCAAGAGTAGGGGTCGCAAGCGTTGCGAAATCCCGGATTTTCGGTTGCTGAACTGCAGCGACCGAAGGGCAGCCTCCCAGCCATTCGTTGTGCGGGTGGCA
>CAVCDZ010000055.1:2267-3416 GCA_963601095.1 Oscillibacter sp. MSJ-31
CGCCTGGCTCGGTTGATGCGGGGGTGGGGCGACCTGCGCGGCGCCGCGCGCACGTCGAGCAGCATGCGTTCTGGTTGGCGCACGCGTTCTGGCGGTCGTGCTCATGCGGCCTTCCGCCGCACCTGCTCGGAGCCCGCCGGTTGTGGAACCCTAGTGCGTTGATATGCAGCCGAAACATCCATACGGTACTATGGAAATCGTTGTTTTACGCGGCTCCTGCGCGTCATCGCCCTTTGGAGCCGCTCGCTGCGGTTCGGCATCGATCGGACGCAGCAGCACCTTACCCATAAGGAGTTTTTGTCTATGTGTGGCATTGTTGGCTTTACCGGTTCTCTGCAGGCGAAAGACGTCCTGCTCGAAGGGCTCAAGCGCCTGGAATACCGCGGTTACGATTCGGCGGGCATCGCCGTCGACGACGGCACCAAGATCAACGTGATCCGTCGCTTGGGCAAGGTGTCCGAGCTCGTGTCTTCGGTAGGCCCCGACGATTGCCTGGGCACCTGCGGCATCGGCCACACCCGTTGGGCCACGCACGGCGCCCCGAGCGAGCGCAACGCTCACCCGCATACCAGCTGCGCCAACGAGATCGCCGTGGTGCACAACGGCATCATCGAGAACTTCGCCGAGCTGCGTGAAGAGCTTGAGTCGCGCGGACACGTGTTCAGCTCCGACACCGACACCGAGGTCGTGGCCCACCTGGTCGAAGAGGCCTACAAGGGCGATCTCCTCGCCGCCGTCCGCTACGCCACGTCGCGCGTCGTCGGTGCCTACGGCATCGCGGTGCTGTGCAAGGACGACCCCGACACGGTCGTCGTCACGCGCAAGGACTCGCCGATCGTGCTCGGCCAGGGCAAGGACGGCTCCTACGTCGCCTCCGACATCATCGCGCTGATCGACGCCACCCGCGACGTCGTGATCCTCGATGACAATCAGTTTGCCGTCATGCATCCCGATCGCATCGACTACTACGACGAGAACGGCAAGGCCATCGAGCCTGAGATCACTCACGTGGACTGGGACGTCGACGTGGCTGAGAAGGGCGGCTACCCCCACTTCATGCTCAAGGAGATCCACGAGCAGCCGCGCGTTGTGCGCGATACGCTCGCCGGCCGCATGTCGGGTCGTGAGATCGTCATCGACGAGCTCACG